>JAGXLU010000016.1 GCA_018334565.1 Halanaerobiales bacterium
TTTTTCTAACTCAGATGTGACTTTTTTGTGAAATTGTTGTATAATAATATCCATAAGAAGACTCCCTTTTCTTTTTTGTTTGTTTTTGTTATTAAAAACATTTTATCAGAAAGGGAATCTTCTTTCTATTTTTTTATCAATAATCTCCAAAAGTTATTTTACACTAAGTAGGACAAACTCTTAATATCATAATAAGTTTTTATAAAGATTATTAAAAGGATATTAATTATCCTTATTGAATATATATAAAAGCATCTATTTGGGGGAATTAATAATGTCTGAACCGATTATCAGTGATTATGATAAATATCTTTTCAATAAAGGCGAACATTTTCAAATATATAACTTTATGGGAGCCCAACTTATAACAAAAGATGGGCTAAAGGGTGTTAGCTTTGCTGTTTGGGCACCCGCTGCCCGTAAGGTTTCCGTAGTAGGAGAATTTAATAATTGGAATAAATATGCCAACCAAATGAAAAAAATTAGTGGCAGTGGGATCTGGACGGCTTTTATCTCCAATCTCACAGAAGATACTATTTATAAATATTCCATCACAGGACATCATGGTGACACATTTTTAAAATCTGATCCTGTTGCCTTCTATTCTGAAAAAAGCCCTCAAACAGCCTCAATTGTTACTTCTCTAGAAAAATATCAATGGAATGATAAACAATGGATTGAAAAAAGAAAGAATAAGAAACCTCATATAGATCCTATCAATATCTATGAAGTACACGCTGGTTCATGGAAAACTAATCAGCAAGGTACTCCTTATAGTTATAGGGAGTTAGCAGATGAATTAATCCCTTATGTCAAAAATATGGGGTATACTCATATAGAATTAATGCCCCTAACAGAATATCCTTACGGGGGTTCCTGGGGTTATCAGACAACAGGTTATTTCTCTTTAACCAGCAGATATGGTAGACCAGAAGACTTTATGTATTTTGTTGATAAAGCTCACAGGGCAGAACTGTCTGTATTAATGGACTGGGTGCCCAGCCATTTCTGTAAAGATAACCATGGACTCAGATATTTTGACGGTACCCCTCTTTATGAAAATGCCGATCCTAAAAAAGCTGAAAATAAGCAGTGGGATACCTTAAACTTTGATTTTTCACAACCAGAAGTATGGAGTTTCTTGATTTCTAGCGCCAGGTTCTTTTTAGATAAATACCATATAGATGGAATTAGGGTGGATGCTGTCAGTAATATGCTCTATCTAGATTACAACAAAAAGGAAGGTGAATGGACCCCTAATAAATATGGTGGAAATGAAAACTTAGAAGCAGTTGATTTTTTAAAGACTTTAAACAAAGTGCTCTTTAAAGAATTCTCCGGAATTATGATGGTTGCTGAAGAATCTACAGCATGGCCCATGGTTACAGGAACTGTTGAACAGGGAGGGCTCGGTTTTAATTTTAAATGGAATATGGGTTGGATGAATGATATTTTAGAATATATGGAGGAAGACCCCCTTCTAAGAAAGGGCAGGCATAATTTACTAACTTTTTCAATGATGTACAATTACTCAGAAAATTATATATTGCCCCTTTCACATGATGAAGTAGTTCACAGCAAGAAATCTTTATTAGACAAAATGTCCGGTGACTACTGGCAAAAATTTGCTAACCTGAGATTATTATTCGCCTATATGTTTGCTCATCCCGGCAAAAAACTCATCTTTATGGGAGGAGAGTTTGGGCAATTTATTGAATGGAACTACAAAAAAGAGTTGGACTGGCTACTTTTAGATTACACAAAGCACCAACAATTACATAAATATGTGAAAGAATTAAATCATTTTTATCAAAAAAATGAGGCTCTCTGGATCAAAGATTATCAACAAGATGGTTTTGAATGGATTGAAGCAGATGACTACAAACATAGTTTGATAAGTTTTACCAGATCGGGACGAACTCTAGATGATTTAAGGGTTATCATCTGTAACTTCACACCTGTTGTTAGAAATAACTATAAAATAGGAGTACCAATTAAGGGTAAATATGAAGAAGCTTTTAATTCTGACCAAAAAAAATATGGCGGGTCAAACATCTGCAATGATCAAACCATTCACAGCACCAAGGATAAGTACCACGGATTTGAACAATCAATAGAACTCACCGTTCCCCCTCTGGCTGCTATATTTTTAAAACTATTATAAATTTAGTCAACATATAAAACCATTGCAGATATTGGTGGTACTTTGACGTTGTCCGACTTGAAACTGTGCAGAATATCTGTCCCGGCTTTACCATTGACTACGATATTAAATTTCTTTTGTTTCTTAAACCAAAATCTACTCCAATGGTGCTGAGGATTATATACAACATATATCTCTTTCCAATCATCCCCATTAGCATAATCTTTAAGTACAAATCCAATAGCAGCATCTCCACTATCTAAAAAATGTATTTTTTCTTTGATCATCTGAGGATCATTCATCCGAAAAGCAGGGTGTTCTCTCCTGAGTTTAATCAATCCCTTATAATATAAGAAAGTATCATAATACAGGGTTTTCCTTTCCCATTTAATCTGATTTATATGATCACCAGCATTGTAGCTGTTATGATTTCCATATTTAGTTCTTAAAAACTCTTCTCCGCCGTGTATAAACGGCACTCCTTGAGAAGTCAAAACAATTGCCTGAGCCAGGTGGTTCATTTTTATTCTGTCTTTTAAAGAAGCACTACTTACCGACTTATTTATTTTGTCCCACAGAGTTAAATTATCATGTGCGCTCACATAGTTAATGGTTTCCTCTGGCTTATAAGTAAAATCTTTAATATCAAAGCTATAATTTATACTGCCTACTGTACCTCTTTTAATATCATTAGTGGTTTCATATTTCCCATTTATATAACCGGTTACAAAGCCATCAGTATCTCCCTTAATAGCATCTCTAAACCGATCATTAAAAAATCCTATTTTATGATCTTGCTGAATACCTTTATATATTTTCTGATAATCCTCTAAATTAGGTGGTTCAGCCGCCCAGGGTTCTCCATATAAGATTAAGTTTGGATTTATATTGTGTAATACCTTTTCTATAGTGAAAAATGTTTCTTTATCCATTAAACCCATTAAATCAAATCTGAAACCATCTATATGATATTCTTTGACCCAGTATTTTAAAGAGTCAATGATAAACTTTCTGACCATCGGCCTTTCTGTAGCAATCTCATTGCCGCAACCCGAACCATTAGTTAAATAACAATTATTTATTAATCTGTAAAAATAGCCGGGGGCTGTTTTCTGAAAAGAAGATTCCTTAGTGTAATAAGTATGGTTATATACAACATCCATAATAACACCTATATTATGATCATGAAGGGTTTTAACCATTTGCTTAAATTCTCTAATCCTATGGTAAGTATCTGGTTTATTTGCATAAGAACCTTCTGGTACATTATAAAAATGTGGATCATAACCCCAGTTATATTCATAACGGCTCTGCTCATCAACAGAGGCATAATCAAAAACAGGTAAGAAATGTACATGAGTTATACCTAATTCTTTTAGATGATCAAGTCCAGTACTTAAACCCTGATTATTAACACTCCCTTGTTCAGTAAAAGCCAGATAATCACCTCGATTTCTCAAGCCTGACCTGGCAGACATGGAAAAATCCCTGACATGGACTTCATATATAACTGCATCCACAGGGCTATTTATGGCCTTCCCTTTATCACTTTCCCAGCCTTTAGGATTAGTCTTTTTTAAATTAACAATAAGACCCATCTGGCTGTTGGGAGCTAATCCTTTGGCATAAGGATCAATGGTCTCTTCTATTCTATCCCCAAAATTGATGGCAAATAAATAATATTTGCCAGCATAATTTCCTTTCAATTTAATTGTCCAGGTTCCATTAATATCCTTAAACATGTCGAATGTTTCCTGGGGTTCATTATTTTTATAATAATTATAAAGCTCTATTTCAACATTTTGAGCTGTTGGCGCCCACAACTTTATGATGGTTTCTTCTCTAGAATAATTGACACCTAAATCTTCTCCGTGATAAATGTATTCGGGTCTATAAACACTTTCCTGCAATTCGATAATATCCATAAGCTATATCTCCTTTGTGAATATAATGTTTAGATTGCTTTATTTCCCTGACTCAATATTTTAATAAACACTTCTACAATTTCGGGATCAAACTGTTCTCCTGCATTATTTTTTAATTCAATTTTAGCTGCTTTTTGATCTAAGGCTTGATGATAGGCTCGTTTGGAAGTCATAGCTGAATAAGAGTCTGCCACTGCAAGTATTCTAGATATTAACGGAATATTTTTACCTACAATCCCTTCAGGATAACCTTTGCCATCCCATCTTTCATGATGATAAAGCACATATTCAGCTATTGTATCTAATCTTTTAGATTCTTTTAGTAACTCATAAGCCCAGCGTGGATGTTTCTTTATTAACTCATAATCTTTTTGGGTAAATTTGCTTTCTTTATTTAAAATAGTTTTTGGTATAAGCAATTTCCCAATATCATGGACCAAACCCGCCCAATAGGCATCAATAATTTCATCTTCTTTAAGCCCTAATTCTCGTGCTATTTGTTGAGAAAGCTCAGCCACCTCTTCAGAATGACCGCCGGTGTATCTATCATGTATCTCTAGAAATTTAATCATTGATAAGATTATATCACGTTGAAATTCACCCTGCAATTTATTATATCTTTGAAAGGTATAAAAAGATTCAGCCAGGTTGTTAAATGCTTCCAATGTTTCTACACTACTCTTGCGGAAATTTAAATCACTTTCTTTAGCAATATCTAAAGAAACACCTGCTAGTATTTGATCATCCACAACTAATGAAAAAGCCAAGGACTGTTTTATGTCTTTGGAAGCCTCTTTTAATAATTTAAATTGCTCTTCATTTAGATACTTTTTATCGTATAAAATTATATTATCTATAATTTTGGGTTTTTCACCAATAATCTGCAAAATGTCTTTATCATCTAAATTGAGTTCCTTCATTTTTTTTAAATCATGTCCTATAGAATCAACAAAAACCACCTTATCTTCTTTAATCGTATAAATAATGCCATAATCGCTTTTTGGTACCAACTTATAGGCTGTCCTTAACAATACACTCAGAAATTTATCAACATCTGTAAATGTCTCTTTATTAATATTATTTATGAAATCAATCATTATTTTTAAATCTTCTGTCTGTTCATATAGGTTTTTATAAGAAGCCTCCAGGGCTTCATTGCCACTTTCAAGCCATTCTGTATATACTTGCAACTTCTTATTTTTTTTCTTTAATTCGTCTTTTGCACTCCTCAGTTTTTCAAAAGATCTTTTAAGTAGCAGATAAAAAATAGTACCTGTAATAAGCACATAACCGATACCCTTAAAGGTCTGTACCTGAGTTATTGCTGTCTGATCATTTAACATAGCAACCAGGAACTCATCAGAAAAGTAAATCTAAAGCACACCTAATACAAAATATATAAATATGATTTTTGCTTCATCTTTAATGTTCATTTCAAATCATCCTTATAAGTACCCACATGTATTTATAAATTCAAGATAGATGACAGTTTTCCTTTGAAGCAGGTAATAATATTTTTTTGTTGAATATTCAAATTAAGAGATAAAAGAGGTGCAAATTTATGTCTAATCTTAATTGTTATTATAAATTTTCTAACTCTAAGATTGATGTAGTTAGTTTTGGTGAAATGCTTGTTGATTTTATTTCTCAAAAAAATGAAGTGCTCCTTTCAAAAGCAGAAGAATTTACACGACATTTTGGGGGATCAGCTGCTAATGTGACTGTAAACTTAAGAAGGCTTGGTGTTAAGACAAGATTAATTACCAGAATTGGTGATGATGCCTTCGGCCATTTTTTACTCGATGTGTTAAATAAAGAAAATATTAATACTAACGGGATTCAAATTGATCAAAAAAGAAAAACCCCTTTAGTATTTATCAATAAAACGGCCGGGACACCTGCCTGGGTAGCCTACAGAGCTGCTGATAAATACCTTGAATTTAATGAAAAAGTTGAATATCTTATCAAAAATGCTAAGATATTATATTTAACTACCTTTATCATCTCACAAAACCCAGCCCGCAAAGTGGCTTTAAAAATTTTAAATATGATCAAAGAAAATCCAAAAAAATTACTGGCTTTTGATCCTTGCTATAGACCCAGCCTGTGGTCTGACAGTAAGATGGGCAAGTCCCTGGTGAAAAAAATTATTGCGCTCTCGGATTTTATTAAACCTTCTTTAGATGATGCTAAAATTTTCTTTGGAACTGAATCTCCTGAAAACTATATAGATAAATATTTGCAACTTGGAGCTAATATTGTTATATTAACTATGGGAAAAGATGGTGTCCTCTTTTCAGATGGAAAAACAAAAATACATCTTCCATCTTATGCTGATGAGGTTGTTGATGTTACCGGTGCTGGCGATGCTTTTTGGGCTGGTTTTATTACAGCTATTCTTGATGGTATGAGTGTCAAAAAAGCAGTTGAATTAGGTAATATAACCGCAGTCTTTAAGATCAGAGGGATCGGTGCTTTGTCACCAATCCCCAGCAAAAAACACCTTATTAAATTCATGAAAAAACAGGAGGCTTCTCAATGAAAGATTCGCATATAGAACACATATCTATCTTAAATCCACAGGGTAATTTTGATCCCAATGATAGTTACTGGACAGAACACCCAGATTTTGGCGGACAATTGGTATATGTAAAAGAACTTTCTCTGGCTTTGGCTGGATTAGGTATTGATGTTGATATAATTACAAGGCAAATTAAAGATGAAAATTGGCCAGAATTTTCTAAACCCATTGATAATTATTCAGAAAGCAACAGACTTAGAATAATCAGGGTTCCTTTCGGGAAAAATCTTTTTTTGAAAAAAGAAGATTTATGGCCATTTCTTCATGAATATATAAAAAAAATTATAAATTTTTATAAACAGGAAGACAACTTCCCTGATTATTTTTCAACTCATTATGCAGACGGTGGTTTAAGTGGTGTACTATTGAAACAAAAATTAAATATTCCTTTTGTTTTTACTGGACATTCTTTAGGTGCTCAGAAAATGGATAAACTGGATGTAAATAAGATAAATTTTACAGAATATAATACTAAATTTAATTTTCACAGGAGGATAATTGCTGAAAGACTTGCAATGAATCATGCCGATGGTATAATTACATCTACATCCCAGGAAAGATTTGAACAGTATTCTCACTATCTTTATGGAAAAGCGATTGACATAAGTCAAGATAAAAAATTTAAAGTTATACCTCCAGGTATTAATACCAATATTTTTAATGGTCAATATAGCAAAAAGATAAAAAACAAGATAGATCATTATATTAATAGAGATATAAAAACAAATCGGACTGACCTTCCATTAATTATAGCATCAAGCCGCCTTGATCAGAAAAAAAATCATTTGGGCCTGGTCACGGCTTTTGCTGAAAATAATAAAATTCAAAAACATGCAAACCTTGCAATAGCATTAAGGGGTATTGAAAATCCTTTTGAAGATTATTCAGAAGCTAACAAGGAAGAAAAAAACATACTTGACCAAATAATCAAGATTATTTATAATAATAACTGTATAGGCAAAGTCACAATGTTTTCTCTCAACAATCAAAAACAATTAGCAGAAACTTATTCATATTTAACCAGCAAAAATTCAGTGTTTGCTTTAACATCATTTTATGAGCCATTTGGGCTAGCACCTATTGAAGCTATGGCCTGTGGCTTACCGGCAGTAGTTACCAAAAATGGTGGTCCTCATGAAATTATGAAGAAGGGGAAATATGGTATCCTAGTTAATCCGGAAGATCCCGATGATATTGCACAAGGGCTATTAACGATTTTAACTGATAAAGAAACATGGAATAAGTATCATAAAAAAGGTAAAAAAAGGGTATTATCAAAATATACCTGGGAACAAACTGCTGAAAGCTATTTAAAATTTATGGAAAACATCTCTGAAAATAATGCTAATAAAATGGAGATTCCCGCTTATTTTAAAAAACCGGACAGTAAAAATGATTCACGATTACTAAATATATTTTTACACCTATGGAGATAAAACATACGTTTGAACATTTATGTAATAAACTTATTTGGGAGAGTGATAAACTTTGATTCAAAATAATAAGCAAAAAAAAGTTGCATATTTTTGTATGGAATATGGTATAAATAGTAATTTACGAATATATGCAGGCGGCCTGGGAATTCTCGCCGGAGATATTTTAAAAACCGCTCATGAATATGATTACCCCATTTTTGGCATTGGTATGCTCTGGCTGGAAGGTTATACAAAACAACTTATTGATGAAAATGGCCGTCCTTATGATAAATATCCTATAAATGAATATATTTATGATTATTTAGAAGATACAGATGTAAAAGTCAATATTAAGGTTAAGGGTAAAGATATCAAGTTAAAGGTGTGGAAGCTAAAAACTGATTATATGAATACCCTCTACCTTCTTGACTCAAATTTAGAGGAAAATGGTAAATATGGCTGGATAACTAAAAGATTATATGCCTGGGGAGAAGAAGAAAGAATTGCTCAGGAAATCGCGCTCGGTATTGGCGGAATAAGGGCTATTAGAGCTCTTGGTTTAGACGTTGATGTCTATCACTTTAATGAAGGACATGCTGTGTTTGCAGGTACTGAAATAATTAATGAAAAAATGAATAAAGGATTAGATTTTGCACAGGCCTTGACTGCTACTCAAAATAAAGTGGTGTTTACAACACATACTCCTGTTAAAAAAGGTAATGAAGAACATGAACACAGCTTATTAAAAAGTATGGGGGCCTATAATGGGTTAACAAAAAGACAGATGATAAAAATTGGCAATGACCCTTTTGGTAATACAGTAGCCGGCTTGAAGTTAGCTAAAATATCTAACGGAGTAGCTCAGCTACATGGTGTAACAGCCAGACAGATGTGGGAACACATAGAAGGTAAATCTCCCATTAAAGCCATAACAAATGGCATTCATCGTAAAACATGGGTGGATTCGCGTATATATAAAGCCTTTGAAGATGGTGATGATTTACTGCCTATACATCAACAATTGAAATCAGAGTTGATTAATTACGTAAAGGATAAAACCAACAGTCAACTTGATAATGATAAACTTTTGATTGGCTTTGCCAGAAGAGCAGCTCCTTATAAAAGAGCAAATTTAATATTCAGAAAGATGGATCTTGTAGATCCATATCTACGAGAAGGCAAAATACAGATAATTTTTTCTGGAAAAGCTCATCCTTTAGATGATAAAGGAAAAGACTTAGTGGAAGAAATAGTTAATATCTCAAAAAAATATCCCAATAGTGTTGTGTTTTTAGAAGATTATGATATGGAAATTGCCAAGATGATGACCAGAGGTGTGGATGTTTGGTTGAATAATCCACGTAGGCCGAAAGAAGCCAGCGGTACTTCTGGTATGAAATCAGCTATGAACGGTGTCTTAAATTTGAGTATTCTAGATGGTTGGTGGCCTGAGGCTTGTCAGCACGGTATGAATGGCTGGCAATTTGGTGATGGTTATATGGGTGATAATCAAGACAAACATGACCTTGATTCCCTTTATAGAGTGCTGTTAAAAGAAGTATTACCTACTTATTATGATCATAAAGCTAAATGGGAAGAGATGATGAACAACAGTATTGAGAGCACCTATGAAGACTTTTCAGCCCGTAAAATGTTAGAAAATTATTATTTAAAGATGTACAGAAAAATTAAATAAATTTTAAAAATCTTATAAATTCACACAACAAAAAAGGCCTCTGATATCAGGGGCCTTTTAGAATCATTTTTCCCATTTATGTTTTTAAAACGTTTTTTAACTGTGTATTAATACCTGTATAAAATTTGTTATTAGACTCTGTTTAATTTAATTTCTTGTTCCATATATTTTACTGCCAATTCGGACCATATTGGCTCCCTCTTTTAAGGCTATCTTATATGAATTACTCATTCCCATAGAGAGGTATTCCATCTTTACATTGCTCAGCTGCATTTTTTTTATATCATCAAATAATTCTTTAGTCTTTTGAAAACACTTCCTTGCTCTTTTTCTATCTTCTTTTGCTTGCATTGATTGATGGGGGGTAGAACCCATAGTCATTAAACCCATTATCTCTAGATTATCAAACTCCGCAATCCTTTTTATAACATCTATTAGCTTATTTGGTAATATACCTGATTTTTGTTCTTCTTCTCCACTATTGATTTCAATCAATACAGGCATACTTATATCAATCTGTTCACATTTTTGATTTATTTCACGTGCAATATCTACAGAATTAATTGTTTCAATCATATCGAACATGTTAAGATTGGTCTTTCTTAATAAATCATGTTTTGCTTTATCAGGTATACCAATAAAATGCAACTGTGCCCTTCCCTGAATTTGACTATAAACCTTCTTTGCATCTTTAATATAGTTTTCACCAATAATTTTTATCCCCGCTTTAACCGATCTGACAACATTTAAGGTTGACTGCCCCTTAGCAGCTGCAACTAATTTAACTTCAGGAGGTAAAACCTCAAGTATTTCATAAACGTTCTCCTTAACTTTTGTTCCCATATTAAAAACTCCTTTATTCGGTTTTTTAAATATTTTTCAATATAAATAATTTAACTTCTGTTTTTCTTTTTTCTACCTCTTTTGCCTTGGCCTCTGCCCATTTTAGTTCTCCCCCTGTTTCTATCTTTATTAAATCCTCTGTCTGAGATGGGATCGGAACAATCTCTACGCATATTCGTAGAAAAACTAATTTGGGAATCTTTATTCTTAGTATCATCAATATAAATAGCATTTTCCGGACATACCCGGGAGCAAATCCCGCATTCCCTGCATTTAACTTGATTAATCTCCACCTTTTTGTTAACAATTTTTATAGCAGAAGAGGGACAGGCCTCAATGCACTTCTGACATCCAACACATTTACTTTGATCTATTTTAAACATTTCTTTACTCCTCTCAATATTAATAAATCCATTAAATAAAAAAATACTATGTTAATATATTAAGAAATATTTATTATATATCATCAGGTCAACTTCTTACTTTCTACTTTTAAGTTTCTTCTGCAATTATTAAAGCTAATCTACAGATGCCTTCAACAACTGTATCAAATTCAGGCAAAGTTCCATATTGGGCAAATACCGTCACCGGCCTACCCTGATTAAGTAGTATACCATCAACTTTTATCTTCTTTTCATAAGCTTGAATATCTATTCTCCAGCCTTTTTTTAGTAAGCTAGTAACTATGAGCCAAACTTGTGATAAACTCTCTTGATCTGTTAAACTTCGCAATTTAACATCATGTTTTTGATTTATTAATTTCAAAAGACTCTTATTGTCCAATTTAAATATCTCAGCTCTATTCATTTTGATACCTCCTCAACATGGGATTTTCAATCCTTATTTATCATCTTTTTTACATTGATGACAAATTCCATAAACTGTCAATCTATGATCTGTAACTTCATAATTATTTTTCTTTTCTAATTTATCTAAATAGTCATCAAATGGACATTCAATATCTTGAATATGCCCACAACTTATGCATATTAAGTGATGATGATGATTCTCCTTTATTAACTCAAAATAACTTTCTGTGACATTATTGATATTTAATTTCCTGACTATATTATTTTTCTCAAACACATTTAGATTTCTGTAGATGGTCGATAATTTCAAATGTGGGTTATTATCTTTGATCTTATAGTAGATTTCTTTGGCTGAAAGTGGCATATTTTCTGCAGACATTAATTTTAAAATTGCCCTTCTCTGCCTGGTGTTTTTAAGCTTTCTTTTTTTTAATATTTCTCTAGGAAAAAGAAAATCATGCATGTTAATTACACTCCTTTATAAGTTTTTATTGGTTCTAAAATTAACTGAGAAAACTGAATCTAATCAAGATATTAACAGCCGCTGTGTTTCTATATAAATATCCAGTATTAAATGCAATTGATTTGCATTATCAATATGTAAATAGTATATTGTACAACATAGATATTGTCAAGTTAACCCTCCATCCAAATCAAAAACAAGATCTAAATAAAGTTGCTTTTTTGTTGCACTTACAAAGTTAAAATTTAACCTTTTTCCAAACAGCTTTAAACAAAATTCCGTATTTAAGTTATGCGCCTATTAATAGGCACCGCTTATTCTTTTTGTAAGCATTCACAACTTCATTACGCATCACTTATTCCATTTTGCTCATTTACACTAAGAAAAGGAAACAGTAATATATCGACACTTGAATCATAATTTTAAATAAGATATTCTTACGGAACTTTAATTAAATAACTGTATTTTTTCGCAAATTATTTACAAAACTGATTTAAATCTATTTGTTACTCACTGATTTGATATCTGACAAGCTTATTATTATATATAAAATTATCATGGTAATAAATGCTATCTCAAACATAATCCATAAACCCCACAAATCCGCAGCTGCTCCTAAGATGGGAGCTAATATTATGATGATTATAGTGCGAAGCTGGGCCTCTATCGATAACATTGTTGCTCTATTATCACTTTTTATTACTGAACTTAGATAATCTAACATGAAGGGACGCCTCAAATTTCTCACAATGTAATAAAAAATAAAAAATAATATTATAAACAAAGGAGAATCTATTAAATATAATACACCAATACTGCCTATCAAAAATCCACTAAATATATATATATAATTCAATACCTTAAAAGAACCCACAAAGTATTTTTTTAATCTAAAAGAATTGCGAGTGGTAAAAGAGGTAATTATATTGATCATAAAATATGAAATGCCCAGCAAAATAGATAACTTCTTCTCTTCAGTAGCAAATAAGTATCCTATAGAAAGCACTGCTAACTGAGTTTTCAAAAGGGGCTGCAGATAATCTTTCAAAACCTTAAAATAACCATCATATATGCCGGAGTTAATTAGGCCCATCCTAAGATGAAAAATATTTTTGATGTTAACAAAACTCTCTTTTACTTTCTTCAATAACTCTGAAAATTCGATTTTTTTATTTTTCACACCTTCTAGATAGTCTGGATAAGAACTAATTAAAAGAAAGTCGATTATATAAGGAATAATAGAAAAGAGAAAAATAAAGCGATAACCTGATTCAATAAATACTATTGCAGCACCTAAAAGGGCAGACAAAGAAGAGCCGAGTAACGAATATGATTTCGTCCTTCCATATACTTCTACCTTTTGGTCGCTTATATTCTTATAATCAAGATAGGAAAAAATAATTGCCTTATGAGTCCCGCTTCTAAAAGCTTCTCCTGCTCCAAAAAACACCATGGCTATAACTACAACAATAAAATTAAACCCAAAATAAAAAAATACAAATGAAATAATATAAAAAATGAAACATATTTTCAAAGAACTTTTCCGACCATAATTATCTGCAAAAATTCCAGAAGGTATCTCAAATACATTTTTAATAATTTCTCTAATAGATATAACTGTACCGATCTGAAAGTATGATAGTCCAATTGATAAAAAAAATATATACAAAAATGGCTCAAAAAATTTTAAGTTTTTAAAAAATCCATAAAAACTAAATTTCCAAATATTTTTATCTTTTTTGATATCCATCAAAAAACACCTCAACACTTTATTAAGTCATTTTAAACGCAGAAAATGTTGTCTTTTTATAATTTTAACAGTTACATACTACTGTAAAAATTTATTTAATATGTATTTCCAATCAAAAACATCTAAATCGTTAATTAATCAAATAAACCAAAGATAACAAGCTACAAGTTTATGAAGTAATATATAAATGAACAAGGTTTTCTATTCTTTTTGCCAAAGTATATATACATAAAATATATTTTTAAATGAGGTGATTGATGTGGAGTGCCCATTTTGCAGAAACTTAGATACCGTAAAGGAGAGCGAATTATCTTTTGCAATTTTTGATAAACACCCTGTTAGTAGGGGCCATCTTCTTATTATTACAAAAAGACATATCAGTAGTATTTTTGAAGCTAGCAGTAAAGAAAAAAAAGATCTTTTTAAACTATTAGAAAATTGCAAAGACTACTTAGATGAACAATACAAACCCTCTGGTTACAATATAGGAATCAATCAGGGTAAACATGCAGGACAAACCATACGCCATCTCCATATTCACTTAATTCCCAGATATAAAGGTGATATCGAGGATCCAACTGGAGGAATTAGAGGGGTGATTCCTCAAAAGAGAATCTATCCAGCCAAATAAATTTTCAATTTTAATCAGTTATTATATTGGCCAGCTTACTTTCAAATATCTTTCGCTTGTGTTTTGATTAATATAGTTTCCAAAAACTCACCGATTGTAAATGCAATAGCCCCCAATACTGCCGGCTCTATATTAAAATATACGTTAAGTAATCCCAAAACAATCAATAAAAATAATATAACTCCAAAAAGATTTAAACTCTTTGCCTTGGCAATAATTGTCGTAGTCCTCCTTTTCATCATTACCCCCCAGTAGGTTTCTCTGAATGCGCGGGCTAATGGAAAAACTGAAAAAGCCAAGATAACCTTGTTAGACAATAATGCTATCTCATGTGATACAGAAATTAAATTATATAAAACAAAATAACCAATAGGACTTAAAGCAAAAATAACTGTAATTATAGAGCTTAAAAGTCCCAGAGATAAATTGAATATTTTAATTACTTTCATATTATCAGCATTATTATGATAAACCAGTGATATTTGATGAAGCATTCTTAAAGGGCCAGAGATCATCGTAATCAATGTCCAGCCAACACCGTAAGCTGCTAATGAACTTACTGGGGAACTGCTGCGAGCTAGTCCACTTTGGATAACAGGCTGAATCGACATAGTAATCATAGTTGTAAACCCAAGTGGTATAAAAAATTTTAATATTTTATAATAATTTAAGTCTTTTTTATCAAAACAAGAAGGTGGTAACTTCTTAACAGCATTTAATATGCTTTTAAACCTATATTTTAATCCCCCTAATATAAATAAACCCTCTAGCCCAATTCCTGCCACAAAAGCAATACAACCAGCCATAACACCGCTAATAACATTGTTTTTTGAAATCCACCATGAAAAAATAATAATTGCTATAACTCTTATAATCACACCAGGTACAATTAAAAAAGTCTTTTTCAAACTGGCAGCTAAACCTTGATAGGCATTTCTTAAACTCACTACTATCGGTAAAAAGGCTGTAATCATAATTGCAGAAGTAGCCAGATCAATTTCTTTTTTGTTCTGCAAACCAATAATGTTTCTAAAAACAATATCCCCCAACGGGGTAATGCCTATCATCATTAATATAATAAAAAGAAGCAAAACTAATAATAATGTAAAATTTCTAACAAGATGATAACTATTTTTATCTTCAACTATGGAAGTAAATAGGGGTCTTGTCATAATTGAAGGGCCATTTATAATACCGCTAACACTTTTAACCACTGTATAAATAGCTATATTTAACTCGGGCAAAGGCATCCTAGCCAAAGCTCCATTAATAACGGTATGAGATAAAGAAACTAAAATAGGAAATACAGCTAGAGGGAAAAAAAATTTAATTAAAATATTATAATCTAATTCACTTCTGCCTTCATCCACTTTTGCCATACCTCCATTTATAAATTGCTTATTGTCCTCAACTAATTTTGTATTAACATCGATTTTCTTAAATCATCTGCATATTTTTTTGATTCCAGATATTCTACAATAGTTAGAGCAAATTCTAAAGCAACTCCTGGTCCTCTTCCTGTAATAATATTATCATCTCTGACTACCATCTCTTCTAAATAATTACATGACTGCATCTCTTTGGCAAAGCCAGGATAGCTTGTAGCGTCTTTGCCCTCCAGAAGGTCAGCTGCTTCCAGAACAATGGGAGCTGCACATATGGCCGCTAAAAGTCCATCTTTTTCATTTAATTTTCTCAGATACTCTAAAACTTTTGAACTTTCAAGCAAATTATTAGCTCCAGGTATTCCTCCCGGTAAAACAATTCCATTAAATTCACTTATGTTAACTTCATCAATCAATTTATCTGCAGTAATTATTATACCATGACCTCCTTGTACTCGTAGGGAATCCAAGCCAGTTGTTACAACCTCTATGCTTGCCCTCCTAAGAACATCAATGTTAGTCACAGCTTCAATTTCTTCAAAACCAGGTGCTAAAGGTATTAATACTTTACTCATCTAATCATTCCTCCTTTATTTTAAAGTTTTTTATCTCTCTGATTTAAGTAATATTCAATAGTTTGTTTCAAACCTTCTTTAATACTATATTCGGGTTCCCAGTCCAAATATCTATATGCGCTAGAATTATCTAATATACTGTGTCTTATATCTCCCTTTCTTTTTTCCTCATATAATGGACTTAAATCTATATCTAATAAGCCATTAATGATTTTAACAACCCTATTAATCGTTGTCTCAGATCTTGTGGAAATATTTATTTTTTTTCTGTTTGCTTTTTGTAAGGCATTAATATTGGCATTAACAACATCATAAACATGTATGAAATCTCTGCTCTGTTTACCATCTCCATATATTATAGGCCTTTTATTTTTCAACATCCTGTCAATAAATATTGCAATTACTCCTCCCTCTCCAATAGATGATTGGCGAGGTCCATATACATTGGAATATCTTAATATTGTATAATCTAAACCGTGTTCATGATTATAATATCTTAAATATTTTTCAGGAGTGTATTTGCTTACTCCATAAGGTGACATTGCTCTAATAGGATGATCTTCATTAATTGGTAAATAGATAGGATCTCCATATACTGCTGCTGAAGAAGCATATACAACTTTTATTATATTATATTTATTGCAGTTTTCAAATAAATTTATACTGCCTTGAATATTTGTTTTACTATCTTTTATCGGATTATTAATAGAACTGGAGACCTCAACTTGGGCCCCCAGATGAATAACATATTCAATATCATTGGTTGCAAAGACCTCTTCTAAATCGTTATCGATTAAATCAACATTATATAAAGTGGCTCTAGAATTTATGTTTTGTTTGTCTCCACTAGAAAGATTATCTACAACTATAACATCTTTATTTAATTTAATTAACTTATCTACTAAATTGGAGCCAATAAAACCGGCTCCCCCTGTTATAAGTATGCTCATATGATTTCCCCCAGACCTATTTAAAGCTAAGATAATTAAGTTTTGTATAAATTAAAAGTTTTCATCTTTTTTGTCTTTGAGTCTTTCCTTGACAAGACCAATTATGATAATAATCGTCCCAAAAATTACTCCATATATACCCAATCTAACTAACAAACTTAAATTCGTATTCTGTAAAAACCCAATAAACAAATTATAGATACCATTACCAATCAACAAAACCGCTCCAATTAATAAAATAGCGAGACCAACATTTTTTATTTTCACTACCTTACCCTCCCTCTTTGATTTTAAAAACCAAACTGATGTAAGGATAATTTTCATACACTTTTATTCAAATTTTTTTATGAAATTTACAATTAGATCAACAGTCTGCTCCCATTGTTCTTTTTTTGTTATATCAGCATCTCCATCTCCTTTTTGTGGGCCATAGTTACCAAAGCCAGCATGATTACCACCTTTAATAATATTAAATTGCGTATCAAATGGCAAATACTTTTTTGCTTTTTTTAGTTTGTTTTGATCAATCACCTCATCTTGAGAGGCTGTAATAGAAAGTACCGCTATATTTTTTTTGGATAAATTAGAACTTTCAGCCGGATAAGCAGCCAGAAATATAAGACCTTTAAAATTATTTTCTTCATTTTCTATTTGTTTTGAAATATAGTCAGCCAACATGGCACCACCCAAAGAATGTCCTGCTAAAAACCAATTATCATAGTTATTTCTATATTGATCCAAGACGAGAGAAGCTCTGTCAATATCAAAAACTGACAAATTAAAGGGCATTTTAATCAAAAATATAGTATAACCCTCCTGGCTGATCAAATCACAGAGGGGAGCATAGGCAGTCTCTTGCACTTTCCCTCCCTGATAAAATATTAAAGCAGAATTTTTCTCACTATCTTCATTGATCAGATAATACTTGTCATATTCGGTCACATAATCCTTGTTAAGAAAAATATCATTGCCCTCTAGAGGTTCATAACTTTGATTTATATAAAAAAATCCGCCGGTTATTATAATCAATAAAACAACTAGTATGATAATGATGGTTTTTCTTTTATTAAACATGAAATATCATTTCCTTTATTTGTTTTAATATTTACTTTATTACTCATTTCTATATAGTTTTCAAGATACCTTTAATTAAAAACTTAAAAACCCCGCTTTAAAAGCGGGGAGACCTTTTATTAATTTGTCTTGAATATAAATTTATTTCTGTAGTCAATAGTTACTTTATCACCTTCATTAATAATACCTTCTAACATCTTCATTGCCATTGGGTCTTTTAAATACTTTTGAATTGCCCTATTTATAGGTCTTGCTCCAAAAGTCGGATCATAGCCTAATTCCATTATTTCTTCTTTAGCCTCTTTTGTTACTTCTATCTTTAAATCGCGTTCAGATAATTTTTTTCTAAGATCATTAATCTTTATTTCGACTATATCCAACAAGTTTTCTTTGCTTAAGGAATGGAATATTATTTTTTCATCTACTCTATTTATAAACTCGGGTCTGAAATTAGACTTAAGAGCTTCAGTAACCCTTTTTCTCATCTCTTGTTCATCATCCAGATCCTGGATATAATCAGAGCCTATATTGGAAGTCATAATAATTACTGTATTTTTGAAGTTCACTTCATTACCCTGACTATCTGTTAATATCCCATCATCTAAAATCTGAAGTAAAATATTGAATACATCCTGATGAGCCTTTTCAATCTCATCAAGTAATATTACTGAATAAGGCTGCCTCCTTATTCTTTCTGTTAATTGACCACCTTCTTCAAAACCCACATAACCAGGAGGTGAACCAATTAATTTGGCTACAGCATGTCTTTCCATATATTCGGACATATCAAGTCTTATCAGGTTTTTTTCATCATCAAACAAATATGCAGCAAGCGTTTTAGCCAGTTCGGTTTTTCCAACTCCGGTAGGTCCCATAAATATAAAAGACCCTAAGGGCCTATCAATATCTTGTAGACCTGTTCTTGACCTTCTAATTGCATTGCTGACAGCTGTTATAGCTTCATTTTGACCCACAACCCTCTTAGCAAGCTCTTCTTCAAGATGAACTAATTTCTCTCTTTCATCTTTTATAAGCTCCTGCACAGGGATATCTGTCCAGGAGGAAACTATACCAGCAATATCTTCAGATGTTACTTCTTCTTTAAGAACATTGAATTCTTTTTCCATATTCTCAATTTTTTCTTTTGTTTTTTCTAACTTTTTTTCCAAATCATTTAACTCACCATATCTTAATCTGGCTGCTTTTTCATAATCTGCTTCTCTTTCTGCATTTTCTGCCTTTACCTTGATTTTGCCAATTTCTTCATTTAATTTTTGCCTTTTTTGGATGAGCTCTTTTTCTTGATCCCAACGAGCTAAAAGTGGATCTCGTCTTTCTTTTAATTCGTTAATCTTTTCTTTTAATTCTTCCAATCTCTCCTGTGATTCTTTATCTTCCTCCTGTTTTAAGGCTTCTTTTTCAGTTTCAAGCCTTCTAATTCTTCTATTTAACTCATCAATCTCTAAAGGCATCGAATCTATATCGATTCTCAATTTTGAGGCTGCTTCATCCACTAAATCTATTGCTTTATCAGGTAAAAATCTCTCTGTCAAATATCTTTCAGAAAGTTCAGCTGCAGCAACTAAAGCGCTGTCCTGAATCCTTACACCGTGATGGATTTCATATTTTTCTTTAAGTCCTCTTAATATTGAAATAGTATCTTCTACAGATGGTTCAGCTATTTTTACAGGTTGAAATCTCCTTTCTAATGCTGCATCTTTTTCAATATACTTCTTATACTCATTTAAGGTGGTAGCGCCTACACAGTGCAGTTCACCTCTGGCCAATGCGGGTTTCAGTAGATTAGATGCGTCCATGGCTCCTTCTGCAGCTCCGGCTCCAACTATTGTATGCATCTCATCAATAAAAAGTATAATCTGACCTTCTGCTTTTTTTATTTCTTTTAATACTGATTTTAATCGGTCTTCGAATTCACCCCTGAATTTTGTACCTGCAATTAATGAACCCATATCTAATTTAATAACTTTTTTATCTTTTAGTGTTTCCGGCACATCACCATTCACTATTCTCTGAGCCAATCCTTCCACAATAGCAGTTTTGCCAACTCCAGGTTCACCTATTAAAACAGGGTTGTTTTTTCTTCTTCTAGAAAGAACCTGCATAATGCGTCTAATCCTCTCATCTCTACCTATAACTGGATCTAGTTTCCCTTCTCTAGCCAGTTCGGTTATATCTATTGTAAATTTCTCTAGAACCTGATACTGCTGTTCGGCTTCTTGAGAAGTCACCTTTGCTCCTTCTCTTATGCTTTCTATTGCATCTTTTGCTTTTTTGAGATCAATGTTTTTTGAATTAAGATAATTATATGTCTTGCTTTTTTTTGCTGATAGCAGTCCTAATAAAAAATGCTCCGTAGAGATATACTCATCATTAATTTTTTTGGCTTCCTGTCTGGCTTTTCTAAGTACATCATTTAATTTTTGAGACATATATAGTTGTCCCTGATCTGAATATACTTTGGGCAAATTTTCTATAATTTTATTCAAATCTTTTTTAAAAACAGATAAGTTTATTCCAAGTTTTTCTAAAAGAGGAATCATAATGCCCTGATCATCTTTGATTAGAGATAAAAATAAATGGGCAGGATAAATCTCCTGATTACCTCTGTCTTCAGCAATATGTTGGGCTTCGGCTAAACCTTCTTGTGCTTTGCGTGTAAAATCTTCCATTCTCATCTTCATATCCCTCCAAAATGGTTAATATCTTTTCATTCTCTTTATATTATACAATATAATTTAACCAAAGTCAAAGAAGGTCAAATTATTCATAAAAAAACACACCAGCAGTCTGTGTCAATTAAAGTAATTGCTTTTATTAACTATAAAGATGGCGTTTTTATATTTAATACACTAAATTTCACACCCTTATCAGCCATCACTTTCATTGGAGTATTAGGAGGACAGCTTATAAAATCTTTTGCTTTCAGTCCATAGACCTCTTCTCCTATCATAATGGAACCTTGCCCTTCTATTACATGAAATAATACATCAACTGAAACCTGGTGAGCCACGATAACATCACTCTGTTCTAAAATTAAATTTTTAACTGCTACATTATCATTCTTAATTATATTTTTTATTTTTATCCCTCGCTTATTTTTTTCTGTTTCTATATTCTCTAATCTAATAATACTCATTTTAATTACCTCCCTCTTGTTATAATAATCTTCGGTTTATTTAAAAATATTTTCTCTTCTGCTATTATTCCACATTTTTTTAATAAACTGACCTTTAAGTTATGAATCATACTTCTTAAAAACTCTTTTTATTTTGCCGTTAAATTAACTTAACTTTTATAGTTATAAATATTATTTTTGTCTGTATTATATATTATATAGTGATATATTTATAATATCTATGATATATATCATATAAAAATAAAAAAACTCCTGCTAATAATATTAATCAGCAAAAGCTTTATAAGTATCAAATCTGTATATTATTGTTTGAATTTTTTAAACTTTTCAAAATCTAGAGTTCTAAAATAATCATCAACTGTTTCTGCTCTTCTTATTTCAATAACCTGGCCATCTTCTCTTAAGAGCAGTTCTCCTCCTCTTAACTTGCCGTTGTAATTAAAGCCCATCGCATGTCCATGGGCACCAGTATCATGTATTACAAAAGTATCACCAACATCGATTTTGGGTAATTTCCTATCAACTGCAAACCTATCAATTGATTCACAAAGAGATCCGGTTACATCATAGGTCTCTGCCTTTGCCTCCTCTTCTTTACCCATTACTGTAATATGATGATAAGCATCATATATACCTGGTCTCATAAGATCATTCATGCTGGCATCCAAACCTATATGCTTTTTATAAATTTCTTTTTTGTGAATTGCTTTTGAAACTAAATAACCATAAGGACCAGTAATCATCCGCCCACATTCCATATATACAGCCAGGGGATGAAGGTTGTTCTCCTTTATTATTTCGTCATACTTTAGTTTTATACCTCTACCCACAAATTCTAAATCTACCGCTTCTTCTTCCGGGTGATAGGGGATACCTATGCCCCCACCAATGTTAACAAATTCCAAGCTTATATTTAATCTTTCTTTAACTTCTACTGCTAATTTGAACATCATCTCAGCAGTATCAATAAAGTATTGAGGATCAAGTTGATTGGAAGCAATAAAAGTATGTAGTCCAAACCTTTGTACGCCTTTGGAGTCAAGTTCTTTTAAACCGATAAAAATTTGTTTTTTTGTAAAACCATATTTGACTTCAGAAGGATTACCCATAATAAAACTTCCTTCTCTTCGACTGCCAGGATTATATCTAAATGATATTAAATTTGGGATGCCACCATGTTCTGCTAAAAACGAAATATGGGATATGTCATCGAGGTTAATTATCGCGTTTAACTCTCTAGCCTTTTCATATTCTTCTGCAGGTGTATTATTGGAAGTAAACATTATCTCTTCACCTGTAATATCTGTTTTCTCTGCTAGTAATAATTCTGTCAACGAGCTGCAGTCAGCTCCAAATCCAACTTCCTTTAAAATTTTTAAAATAAATGGATTAGGAGTTGCTTTTACAGCAAAGAATTCTTTAAAATCTTTATTCCATTCAAAGGCTTTTAAAAATCTTTTGGCATTTTCAATAATACCTTTTTCTTCATATATATGAAACGGAGTGGGATATCTTTCTAAAATTTTATCTAGTTTTTCTTTACTAAAAGGAAGTTCTTTTGTCATTATTTAAAATTCACCATCCTGTAATTATTGATTAAATATCAATTCATCATTTAATAATATAATAGACTTTTTGTAATTATTTCTATTTACTACAAACTGTATATTAACCTGACTTAAAGAGATCGACATACAGTTTATATTTATCTCATTCTCTCCTAAAACTTTAGCTGCTCTAGCTAATATATTTGGTTTGCTAATATTGGAACCGATCAAACAAACCATAGCAACTTCTTTAATTTTTATACTTTTGTATCTGTCTTTAAGTTCTTTAAGTAGTTCTTCATTAAGATCCTTCTCCCAAATTACCTGAGATATACTGTTAGCATTAGTTGCTTTCATAACATAACTAATATTATTTTTTTTAAATATTCGCATGATATCATAATCAAAACCAACTTCCCCAACCATAGAGGTATCATGAACTTCTAAAACAACCAATTTATCTGAGCCGGCTATTATTTCTATTTTTGAATCTTTAACAACATAATCTTTTGTGATGATAGTTCCTACATGGCCTGGTTCAAATGTACTTTTTACAATAAGCTTTATGCCTGCAATCTCAAGTGGCTTTGAAGCTTTAGGGTGAATTGCTTCCATGCCAATATCCGCCAATTGATCAGCTACATCATAATTAGTTCTCCCTACAGGAATAGCTTTGTTTTTACCAACAATTTCCGGATCTGCTGAAGATAGGTGATGCTCTTTATGTATAATTGCCTGATCAGCATTTAAAAAGGTTGCAAGCTGAGAAAATGTTATCTCAGAATATCCCCTGCCATATTTTGTGATCATGCCGGCTTTATCTTTAGTATAACCAGGGGTTATAATAAGCTTATTTGATAAATCTATGGATCGGAATGATTGTTCAATACGTTTCTCAATAGAAAGTTGTCGTCTATCAAAAAACCCGGTTAGGTCTATAAATTCAGTATTTATACCTCTATTTAATAGTATGTTATATGTGTTATAAGCTGAGTGAGCTTCACCCAGAGAAGCTAATATCTCACGCGCTGCAGAATAAATATTAGCCTCTCCAATATAACCTGAAGACAATATTTCTTCCATACTATCCAGATATCTTTTAGTGTGTTCTATTCTTTTTTCAATAAAGCAATCTGCTTTTTTTACATCCAATCCTAATTTATAAAGAGACTTATTAATTTCTGAGAACCTATTTGATATTTCATCAAGTTTCTCCTTATAAGAATTGTCATCATCAATGAACATCTTATAAATGCCCGGTTCATTGGACTTTTTATCTTCAAGCAATATATCTGTGACCCCGGCATAAGCCGACACCACAAAAACTCGATTATAACAAAAAGTGACGTCCTCAGGCTTTTTAATGATATTATTTAATACAACCTCAAACTCAGCCATAGAGGTTCCACCTATTTTCTCTACTGATAACAATGTGCCCTACTCCTCCTTTAAAGTATAATATATTATGTTATTATAATACTCACTTTAATCTTTTTCAAATATATTTCCAATTTATTTATATCTATAACATAAATTTATAACTCTTTTTAGAAAAATTGATTCCTTTTTAATATAATTTTTGGTGAAATCAGTTTTTTATACAGAATTAATTAAATTATTAATAATAAAGTTATAACCTCGGCTTTATTTTAATACTTATAAGTTTTTCATGAATTGTTAGCTTTTATTAATTTTGCGTCGCCTCCTTTTTTACCAGTTCATTTTCTGAACATAAACCCTATAATTCTTCTCTGTAAGACATTACTTTCTTTCTGTATTGATTATTATTCAATATCTGCTCTGTCAATTATTTCAAAAATCTTCTACCTATCCTTATTATTGTTATCTAATTTAGACATAATAAATTCCTCTTACCTAAAATTTCTTTCCTTTTATTTTACTATAATTTCTTGTATAATTTAAAGTGTAACTACGAAAGAGGTGATCAAATAATGGATTTATCATCCGTCCCTTATTTCTCTCATTTAAATGATGACGAATTGAAGATGATCAATCAAATAACAACATTAAAAAAATATAAAAAAGATGAAATCATATTCTTCGAAGATGAGCCAGGAAAAAAAGTATACATCATAAAAAAAGGGAAAGTCAAAGTCCTGAAGATGAATAAAAATGGCGACCAACACATCTTAAATATCTTTGAAAAAAATGATATCTTAGCAGAAGTTATAGTTTTTGATAGAGAGAACTATCCAGCAACCGCCATAGCAATTAGTGATGTGGCCTGTTATTCTCTTAACAGAGACAATTTGTCGCAAATGTTTTTAGAACATCCACAAATCACTATCAAAGTGATGAGAGTGATCAGTGCTCGCTTAAGAAGAGCTCAGCAAAATATACGCGATCTCGGGCTTAAAGATAGTCAAAGTAGATTGGCAAGTTTGCTTTATCATTTAGCCTTAAAACACGGTGATAAAAACAAGAGTAATCAAATTTCTATCTCCGTGTTATTAACACAACAAGAATTAGCCAATATGATAGGTACCACAAGAGAAACTGTATCAAGAATATTAAAAAGTATTGAAGGTAAAAATATAATAAAAATCTCTCGTAAAAATATCATCATTAATAATATAAAGAAATTAAAAAAACTTATGGAATAGTGTGATATAGTTCATATTAAATTTTTGCAATGAATATTATAATAGATATATATAATATAAAGGTGAGGATCCTCCCCTTGAGAATAACACAATAGGAGTAAATAAAATGACTGAAAAAGAATTCATATCTCACAAATTTATTAATTATATGGAGAAAAAGGACCCTGATGACATTGAAGTTAATGAGTTTAATAAAATAATTAGTCATGAAACAAAACAAAATTTTACTAATAAATACGAAATAATTAACTATATATTAAAAGATATCTTAGACCAAAAAATAAAGGATATCAATAAATTAAAAGGAAAAGATATAAATTTTCAGAATAAATTAATATTATTTTCTGATGACCACTTCAGATTTTTAGATAATCACCCAAAAAAAAGTAATCTTTTAATAAAAATTTCTTTTATCAGTAAATATAATAATAAAATAACAGCAATAAAATCATATATAAATAATTTCAAATCTATATTTACTCAATTGATTAAAAAAGAGGTGGAAAAGGAGAAAGTCAGAAATGTGGACACTAATGTTATAGTAGATGCAATCCTTTATACATTGCACGGAGTAACTATGCAACTAAAATATGAAAAATCATATAACTATGCCCGGGCAAAAAAAGAGTTGGTTAACTTTATTTATCTGGGTTTAAATAAATAAAGAGCCGGGATTCCCGGCTCTCCTTTTTCAGACAATCTTTTTAATTTCCTTCCATTATTTTTTCCACATCTTCTTTGACTTCTCCAATCGGTTTAATATCAAAGTTTTCTACAAGCACTTTAACAACATTTTTTGAAAGAAATGCCGGAAGTGTTGGTCCCAGACGAATTCCTTTAATCCCTAGAGATAACAATGCAAGTAAAACAGTAACAGCTTTTTGCTCATACCAAGCAATATCATAAGAAATAGGCAGATCATTGATATCATCTATTCCCATAGCTTCTTTTAGTTTTTGTGCTATAACAACCAGTGAATAAGAGTCATTACACTGGCCTGCATCTAAAACCCTAGGTATACCCTCGATATCTCCCAAATCAAGTTTGTTATATCTGTACTTAGCACAGCCCGCAGTTAAAATTACTGCTTCCTGAGGTAATTTTTGGGCAACATCTGTATAATATTCTCGAGTTTTATGTCTTCCATCACAGCCAGCCATTACTACAAATCTCTCTATATCACCATTTTTTATAGCTTCGATAACTTTATCGGCCACATCTAAAACCGCCTTATGGGCAAATCCACCAGGTATTGTACCAGTTTCTATTTCAGTTGGTGCTTTACATTTTTTTGCATGTTCAATTATTTGAGAAAAATCTTTTTGTTCACCTTTAGATCGGTCTTCTATATGGCTGACTTCAGGAAAACCAGCCAATCCAGTTGTATAAACTCGATCTTTATAGGAATCTTTAGGTGGAACTATACAATTAGTTGTCATTAAAATAGGCCCATTAAACTTTTCAAACTCTTCCTTCTGCAACCACCAAGAGTTTCCATAATTACCTATAAAGTGATCATATTCTTTAAAAACAGGATAAGAGTTAGCGGGCAGCATTTCTCCATGTGTGTAAACATCCACACCATTATCTTCGGTCTGTTTTAAAAGCTCTTCTAAGTCTTTTAGATCATGCCCACTGATTAAAATTCCCGGTCTGTCATTTACACCAATATTTACTTTAGTTGGCTCTGGATGTCCATAATGTTCAGTATTCG
This sequence comes from Halanaerobiales bacterium, assembly GCA_018334565.1. GTDB lineage: Bacteria > Bacillota > Halanaerobiia > Halanaerobiales > M55B127 > M55B127. The sequence continues at coordinate 27,283 of JAGXLU010000016.1, forward strand.
CTTTATCCAACAAAGCCATAGTTTGAACTGCATAATCTCCAGTTTCTAAAACTAAGTTAACCAGTTCATCAACTGAAAGACTATCATCTAAGGTAGATTTGAGGGCCCTCTGTATAAATGAAAATATATCCAAATTACTTTCATTTAAAATATAGGCATGATCAGCGTAAGCTGCCATTCCCTTTACACCATATGTTACAGTTTCTCTAAGTGATCTTATGTCTTCATCTTTTGTACTTAAAACTCCAACTTCTTCTCCTTTTTTATAATATTTTTTTATGTCTTGTGCCTTCCAGGTGGCTGCATCAGGCAACTCATCTTCATACTCTTGGCCATGCTCTTTTTTATATGCTTTAAAAAATTCCTTTTTAATATTTTCCCTAAATTCAATAGCTTCTCCAACCATCTTTTCAAATTTATCAGTATCAAAATTAACATTGGTAATAGTCGCAAATAATTTTTTTATAATAAACGGTCCGGTTCTTTTATCCAGATTTATATTGACCTCTTTTGCCTTTTCTGCATAAAAAGAAATACCTTTTAATATATAGATTAACAAATCCTGCAAATTAGCTACATCTTGTGTTTTACCACAGACACCTCGCACAGTACATCCTTCATTTTTAACTGTTTCCTGACATTGATAACAAAACATTGACATAAAATTACCCCCTTCATATTATACGTTTTATTATAATAAATTAGATCATTCTTCTCTATGATTTATATCACATAAGCCTGGATTCAAAGTAAATGACTATCTTTACTAACTGTTAATTTATTATATACAATATATCTAACAGTAAAGATAGCAAAAAAACAGGAACAATAAGGCCCTGTTTTTTGATGTATATTTATTTATTGATATTATTATATTTTTTTGAAAATTATATCTTTTTACTTTTATTACCACCTGTCCAATTCAAGTTGAGAATATTTATCCGTTTCGAATATCTTCCCAGCCACTCTTTGGTGTTTTTTAACCGCTTCAATAAAACAATAATAATTGGACTTTTTGTAGTTATTTTCTTTCCAGACATACTTGGTCCGATCATAATTTAAATTGGGTAAAAACATACTATCATTATTTTGTATTGCAACCGCTTCTCTAAACCAGCTAAATTGATCGTACTTTGGTATTTGCTTTCCTGAAAGTCTACAACTAAACTTATTATACATATCTTTTCTCTTTTGTTTGTGATAATACGAACATCCTGCAAGAGAAAAAATACTGTCTATTGTTTCTAAAAATAAGTCGCGGTTTATAATTTTCTTTTCCGTATATCTAAGAAAATATTTTAACAAACAAGCGGTCGCTTCTAAAAAACGCTGATTATTATCAACAATTTCATTTTTTGAGATCAATCTTTCATCCTTCCAGATTAGTGAAACTAAATCCGGTTTGTGTCGAGCATCAGCATGGCCAATATTTGGAATCGCCTTTTCTAATACGCCCTGCAGACTGTTAAAATAGGAATAATAACCTATAAAGTTTTGATGAGCCCAGGTATCTGAATAAGTATGTGCAGCAATGCCAATCCTATATAAGTTTTTGGAATCCAGAGCTAAATTCATTAAATTCTGTGCCTTTTTACTATTAGGAGTTGTGTTTAAGACATGCATAATCCCATCTTTTCTAAAAGTGCTAGAATTCATATATTCTCCCGGCACAAAATGAAATATGGGGTAAATTCTAAATAATTCATCATCAGGTTTTAATATATTGGCAGTCTGGCTTATATATGTTTTATAAATCTCACCTGCATGATTTTCAATGTAATTGATCTCAGTATTATCATCAACCATCTGTGAAGAGGCCGCGATAATCTCTGCTTCTTCCTGAGCAAATCCAGCTTCTAAAGCAACCAAATATGTTATATAATAATGAAACTCAATATCCACACAACTGCCTCCTAAAAAATCTACTGATAATATTCAGATCTATTCAATTAGTGTCAGACTAAAATCTGTTAGATCAGTTCTTTCTTCAAAACCGATATTTTTATAAAATTTTTTAACCGCTTTATTGTTTTCCTCAACAAATAAATGTATCTTTATTACCTTTAAATCTTGAAAACGGCTAATCAACTCCTCCATCATAATTCCGCCTAAACCCTGTTTTTGCAGTTCTTTTTTGACGGCCAGGTGATGAACATAACCCCTTCTGCCGTCAAAGCCTCCCATCACCACACTCACAATTACTCCTTCAATTTCACCCACTAAACAGGTATATGGATTCCTTTTTAACATACGGTCAATTTCCTCTTTTTGATCTGATCTTTTTAAGATTATATCGGTTTTTTCCCATAATCTATAAACATCTTCATAATCAGCTAACTTCATTTCCCTGATATCCATTTTAACCACCTCAAGCAATATATCTACTTATTATTGTAAAATTTTTTATATAATATTATATTTAGAGTATAATTTGTTTCAAATAGAATTAAATTATTTTAAAAATTATACTACCCTATTATTCTAGACCATCTTTTTATAATATTGTCTGCAGAAAAAGCAACGGCTCTGCGGGCAGATTGTTCCATATACTTATCATAAGTTTCATAATCGTTCAACAATGTAAATATAGCATCAGAAAGAACAATTTCTTTTTTATTTAATACTTTACTATTGGCATTAAAAGGATTAGTAGCTGTTGGTACTAATATTCCATATTCTGCAGAAAAAGCCTCATCTATATCTTTTATGTAATTATTAGGACTTAATAATCTTATAATATCATCAAAACAGGTTGTAGAAATTACCGGGCGAGCACAGGCCATTGCATCCAAAAGAGAGTTTGTATTATTTTCTTTTTGTGAACTCAATACGAAAACATCTGATCTGATTAGATATTTATATGGATTTTCAATATTTTTAATAATCTTAATCTGCTCTTCCATCTTCATGCTGCTAATTAATTCATTTAATTCATCATATAAAGGTCCATTGCCGATAATGAGCAATTTCAAATCTTCCATTTTTTCTTTCAATCTAAAAAAAGCTTTAATTAAGTGCCACTGTCCTTTTTCTGCTATTAAATCCCCTTTGTTTACAATAACTTTATACTCAAAAAATTTACTTAATTTATCATCCACTTTTTCTGCTGCCATTTCACTGATCTGATCAATAGGTAGAATATCTTCTATCAGAAAAACATTCTCTTTGTCAATATGATAATCTTTTTGCACAAAGATTTTTGCCTTTCTCGTATTAACTATTATTTTGTCTGCTTTTTTATACATCCTCTTCACAAATTGATCCATGACAAAGCTATCATCGTAGGCTTCAGTTATATTTAAAATTGTAGTTTCATCTTCACTACTTAATGCGTTGAGTATATTCGCTTTTTTCCCAAAGCTGATACAACTATCAATATCGTGTTTTCGCTTAAAGTACTTCAACTTGTTAATTTTATTATAATATTTCATTGGGAACTTTAATAAAGAATTAGAAATCTCCATATTCAAGAATACCAACTGATTCTTATCAAAATTTTTATTTTTTTCAATTTTATCAGATAATACAAATATTGTCATATTATATCTTTCATTTAACTTTTTTAATAATAATTCCTGCAAAATAAGCTGGCCATTATCAATAGTTGGAACTATTATACCTAAACTTAATTTCTTTTCCATTAATGTTAACCTCCATTATTATAAAAGCAACTTATTACTTGTTACTATATTTATTCAACAGAATTGTTTATTTTCCTTGAATTTTATTTCAGGAATTACATAATTATATTTTTTTTACTAATAATTCATAAATTTAACCGGCAATACCTTCTTTTAACATTAAAAATTTAAAAACTCTCTGATTCAGAGAGTTTAAATAATTTACAGTATATAGATTGATAAAGTTGAATCTCCACCAGGCAAACCAATCCGGTTTTCTACTGACAAAATCTATAATTAACCTTTTGTAGAACATTTATTAATTTTTAATGATAATTCTTTTGCTTTTTCAACAACTTCCTTATTTTTTGATACAGGCACCTGGTCTGTATTAGAAACATATATATGACCGGCTAGTTCGGTATTTAATTCTTTGAGAATACTTTTAAGTATAATATCTGCAGCTGCAAACTGTTTATTAAAAGAAGGTGCTCCTCCACATAACAGCAAAACAGATTTTTTCTTTTTTAACTTTTCCTCCCCCGGCCTGACCTTTGAAGACCAAAAAGTCTGGCATCTATCGATAATAGCTTTTAAAGGAGCAGGAATACCACTAAAATATATTGGGCTAGCAAAAATTATATTATCCGCTTCATCAATTAAAGGATATATAGACTGCATATTATCTTTTATGGAACAACCCTGGTTCTCCCAGCAGTATCTGCAGTCTATACAGGGTTCAACCTTTGATTTATATGCATTGATTACTTTGATTTCACCATTTAGTTGTTCTAAAAATTTGTTTAAGAGATTTTTGGTGTTTCCCTGTTTTCTAGCAGAACCAAAAAATACAAGTGTTTTCATAAAAACCACCTTAAAATTTTCTTGTAGAATTATAATCTAAACAACAAACCCACCTCTTTTAACAGGTGGGTTAGATTCTATTAAACATTTTTCATTTTCGGATCAAGTGCATCTCTTAAACCATCACCCAATAAATTAAATCCTAAAACACCAAAAATAATTGCCAACCCAGGGAATGTTGCTACCCAAGGTGCCTGCTGCAGTGAACTTCTGGCATCAGTTAACATTGCTCCCCATTCTGGGGTAGGAGGTTGTGCTCCCAGACCAAGAAAACTTAATGCCGCTGCTTCTAAGATAGCAGTAGCAATACTTAAAGTAGTCTGTACAATAAGAGGTGCCATCGCATTTGGTAAAAGGTGAAAAAATATTATTCTTACATCGCTAGCACCCATCATTTTAGCTGCAAGAATATATTCGCTTTCTTTTATAGAAATAGCAGATGAACGGACAACCCTGGCAAATCTGGGTATATTAATAATACCTATCGCTAACATCGCATTTCTTAACTGTGGACCTAAAATAGCAACTATAGCAATAGCTAGTAATATAGCCGGAAAAGCCAACATTATATCCATAATTCTCATTATCAACATATCCCAAAATCCGCCATAATAACCTGCTAAAAGTCCTAAAAACACACCTGTTATCAATGCTATGGATATTGAGAACAAACCAACCTGTAGAGAAATCCTCGAACCATAAATTATTCTACTTAAAATATCTCTCCCCATTTCATCCGTACCTAAAAGATGTTCAGAAGAAGGTGCTTTGTAACGCCCCATTATATTTTGAGCTAAAGGATCATATGGAGCTATTAGAGGGGCAAAGATTGCAATAAAAAGTAAAATTCCTATAAATACTATTCCTAAAAGACCAATTCTATTTTTTAGTAATCTTCTACCTGCTTCATACCAAGGATTACTGGGGCGCCTTTTGATTTCTTCATTTGTCATTTAACTCACTCCCACCATTATTTATATTCAATTCTAGGATCAATTGCCGCATAAGAAATATCCACCAGTAAATTTACAATAACAAAAGCAATTGCGAAAAACAAAATTCCTCCCTGTACCACAGGAAAGTCCCTGGAATAAATAGCATCAACAAGATATTTACCGAGACCGGGCCAAGAAAAAATAGTCTCAGTCAGTACAGCACCACCCAATAAAACACCAAACTGCAGTCCAACAACAGTAATTATAGGTATAAATGCATTTTTTAAAGCATGTTTATAAACGACCATCCTATCTTGTAATCCCTTTGAATAAGCAGTTCGAATATAATCTTGTTTTAGTACTTCTAACATACTAGATCTTGTCATTCTTGCTATGATAGCAAGTGGTATAGTTCCCAAAGCAACTGATGGTAAAATTAGATGACTGAAGACATTCTTAAAAGCATTCCAGTTTAACTGTATAATGCTATCTACTAATAAAATATTTGTTATATAATCTAACTCAACACCCACACTCAATCTGGAAGAAGGGGGCAGCCATCCCAATATCACAGCAAATAACCAAATCAACATTAACCCCAACCAAAAAATCGGCATGGAAACTCCTATTAAAGCAATTAACATGCTAGCATTATCAAAAAATGAGTTCTGATGAGTCGCAGCAAAAATACCGGCCGGAATTCCCACTCCCACAGCAAAGATCATGGCACAAAAAGATAATTCTAGGGTTGCTGGAAAGCGAACAGATATCTCATTTAAAACGGGATTATTGCTCATGACTGAGCGTCCCAAATCACCACTCAATAAACCCTTGAAAAAACTAATAAACTGGATATATAAAGGTTCATTTAAACCCATAGACTCTCTTAATTGTTCAATTGCTTCAACAGTTGCTCTTTCTCCCAACATAGTTTGGGCAGGGTCGCCAGGTATTAAGTGGATAATTAAAAAAACCACCAAGGCTACTCCAATTATAACAGGAACGAGTGCAAGTAATCTTTTTATAATGTAACTTGTCATACCCTATCTACATCTCCCTTCTAATATCAAAAATATGCGGCCATAGATTCATGACCGCATATATAGTACTTAAATTTTACTCTTAATTAATCATTCAGCCATACTCTATGAAGTTTTTCAGTACTTGTAGGATTAGGTATATAATTTTTCACCATTGTTTTCTTGACCAATGGTGGAGTTGAGTGAGCAATAGGTACCCATGGTACATCTTCATGTATTATTTCTTGTGCTTCTTTATATAGAGCAATTCTTTCTTCTTTATCAACAGATTTTTGAGCTTCTATTAAGATCTCGTGGAGCTCTTCACTTTCATATCCACAATTGTTTTGTGTTTGATCTAAAAGCACATATAAGAAGTTATCAGGGTCACCATTGTCTCCTGTCCATCCTAGGATATAGGTTTGGAATTGATCATCATAATATTTGTCTAGATAAGTACCCCAATCATATGATAGTAAATTAGCTGTTACGCCAATTTCACTCAAATAATACTGAACTGCTTGAGCAATCATCTTTGGTTGTGGGAAATATGGTCTTGGAACAGGCATGTAATAGAAATCAAATTCAAATCCATCTGGATAACCTGCTTCAGCCAGAAGTTCTTTTGCCTTCTCTAAATCATATGGATAATCTTCTATTTCATCATTGTAACTCCAAATTGAAGGTGGTAGGGGATTTTTAGCTGGTTCAGCTAATCCGGCATAAAAAGCACCAATTAAAGCTTCCTTATTAATCGCATGTGCAAAGGCTTTTCTTACCAGAACATTATCAAATGGTTCAAAATCTTGATGCATTGCAAAATAACCAACATTAAAACTAGGACGTAATATTAAATCTAAATCTTCATTCTCTTTTACACTTTGTACATCTTCTGGGTTAATATAGTCCATCATGTCTATAGAACCAGATCTTAATTCCATATAACGTGCTCCGTTATCAGGAATTGATCTAAATATAACTTTATCTAGATATGGACGTCCGTCCCAATAATCTTCATTAGCTTCCAATACAACCCTGTCTCCCTGTTTCCATTCAACAAATTTGAAGGGACCACTGCCTACTGGGTGTTTGAAGTAATCTTCTCCCCATTTTTTGACAGCTGCCGGGCTTGCAATACCAAAGGAAACCATAGCAAGGTTATTTAAGAAAGGACCCTGCGGATTTTCAAGTACGAATTCTACTGTATATTCATCTACAGCATTAACCTCTTTGATTACACCGGGGAAATCCTGGAACATATACGCATAATAGGTGAATTCTCCACCAATATGGTAAGGATGATCTTCATAGCCCCAACGCTCAAAATTCCATTTAATCGCTTCAGCATTTACGGGATTACCATCATGAAACTCAACGCCTTCTCTTAAATGAAAGGTCCAAGTTTTACCATCTTCCGATACTTTCCAGTCCTTAGCAAGACCTGGAATCACTTCTGTTGTTCCCGGTTTAAACATTACAATAGTATCATAAACCTGCTGAGTTACTTTAAAGGATTCACCATCAGTAACCTGAATAGGATCCAGGCCAACGGAGTCTCCACCTCGTCCAAAAACAAAAGTTCCGCCATATTCTTGCGCATATACTGAAAAACTAAATAAAGCTACAACCAGTGCTACTACCAATAACAAACTTAATTTTTTCACATAATTCATCTAATCTACTTCCTCCTCGTTTTTTTAATGTCAATGAACTCTACTTCTCTCTTCTCTAATACTTCACCCCCCCTTATATTTTTTTATTCATTTTTATGATATATAACCCCCTAATTTATAGGGGCTATAACTTTAATATCTTTAAGTTAAAATATCGTTTTATAAAAAACAAAATATCTGTGATTATTTGTTTTGAATTAACTTTTTAATCAATGGATATTAAACAATCAAATCATTTTTTAAAAAAATATTTTAATAAATAGGGTGTTATAGATGATATAATTATAAGATATAAAAATGTTAAAGTCAAAATTATCAATGACAAATAGCCTACTTAAATATTTTTAGATATTTAATGAAACAGGTCTTTCCTATGGATAAAGAGCTAAAATGCTTATATATTTATATTCACTATAATTACATATTCTCCTGTATAAAAATCTAATATTTATTTTCGCCCAACTATATAATAAAGCTGGTCTAAACAATTTACTAATTATTTGCGCATTTAAATATCAAGGTTCAATATGAAAAAATATTTTGCTTATCAAAAAAATACGCAATAATTTTTTTGCACTTTACTCTATTTTTTAATCAAGCAGCCCATTTAAAAACCAAGTTACGATACTTAATAAAATAGCAGCAAAAATTGCATTCCAAAAACCCGTAATAAAAAAGCCAGGAACTATAGCAGCAGACATCCAGAGCATCAGCCCATTGATTACTATCAAAAATAATCCCAAAGTCATGATTGTTAAAGGCAGAGTTAAAATGATGAAGATTGGTTTTACTACTATATTTGCCAACCCTAGAATTAGTGCCGCCACAAATCCTGCAAATAGACCATCAATATACATGCCCGGTAGAATATAAGCGGTGATCAACAAAGCAGCCATTGTTATTAATAATTTAATAAATAAACTTTTCTGTTTTGTTCTAAATTCATAGTGATGTCTTGACATCGAATACCCCCTTTTTTTATAGTTGTTTATGCAGTTCTTTCTTTTTTAATAGCTCTCTTAACTTCTTTACATCCTGAGCATTATCCTTGTTACAAACTAATACTGTATCTTCAGTATTAACAATAATTAAATTGTCAATACCTATAATAGTAATCATTTTATCTTTGCTATATATAATAATTTTTTTGTATAAACTCCTAAATGATTAACATTTTTTATTATCTATACAACTACCTTCTTTTATTTCTGACAAGGCTGTCCACCTTCCCACATTATTTAAGACAAAATCAACTAATACAGGAAAAATCTCATTATCCTTTCTAAAATACCATAGTCAATTGAAATGCTATCCATGTTTTTAAATTTCTCTTTGATTACCCTTCTTTTATTTTCCCATAATTGTAGAACTTTTCCAAATAAGCATCCCACTATTCTAGTAATAATCATCACCTTTAAAAAATACACTAGCTGTTTTTAAGTTAGGTGTTTCTGTAATTTTTTTCACCTTGAATATATCAATACCTTAACTTCTTCCAGTCTTTTTCTTCAATTGAATATATCCATATCCTGTTTGTGAATAGTCCGGTTTTATAACAGGAATAACCATATTTGTACCTTTTTGAACAAAATCAATTGCACTGTCTAAAAATTAGGCAATCCTTAATCTTGAAGGAGGCTTCACAACCCCATTATCCCTGGCTTGATTAACAAGTTCAGGAATACATTTTTTTATCCAAAAACTTACACATTATATTTAACGAACCATTGA
>JAGXLU010000058.1 GCA_018334565.1 Halanaerobiales bacterium
GCCGATTTGCGCTATATTGTATAATTAAAAAACGGTGCCTTTACAAAAAAGTATACCTCATATCGGTAACCATTTTGATAATGTTTAGAATTTAGCCAAAATTTAAAAATGGGGTGGTGCAATTTTATATTATTACTAATACTGACAACGTAAGGTTTATATGCATTAGATTTCCTTATATAAAAATCCCCTCAAAAATTTGTTCATTTTACTGAGCAAAGCTGTTATTGAGGGGATTAAAATATAACTATAATATTTTTATACTAATAAATAGTCGCCTTTAACATCAACAGCTCTAGTTAATGTGTCTGAAACCGGACAATAATCTTCAATACTATTAATTAACTTATCTATTTTATCTTGCGAGGAGTTTGATTCGATCTTTATATTATATCTAATTTTTTTGAAACCCGAAAATACTTCAGCCGAAGTCATTGCTTTTTCATCAATATCACCCTCTACATCAATTGATAAACTATCAATTTTAATTTTCATTTTCTTTGCTAGAAAAGCGGCCGTAATTGATAGACAGCCTGCTAAACTAGCTAGAGTAATCTCAACTGGATTCATACCTTCATCAGTTCCACCCATTGCTTCGGGTTCATCAATTATTATTTCATGTCCACGAGTATTATTTACCTTAACTTTCATTCCACTTTCTAAATTTGAATTTACTTTATATTTATTATATGCCATATATATCCCTCCAAATTTTAATAATTTCACCTATAAAGTTTAACATTTAAAGGAAAATATATCAAATTTTAAATCTAATTAAATTCATCGATTATCTTTGTTATATTTCCATTTAATTCAAAACCCGCATGAGTACCGTTATCTTTAGTTATTGGTTTGTTATTTCCTTTTTTTATCAAAGCAATATCAATTTTTGCATCCAAACTTTCTTCTACATTTTTTATCATTTCATTCCTATATGGTCCTTTGAGTAATGTTCCCCAAAAATATTCTGCCATTATTTTTAAAATATACTTGTTGTTACTAACTTCAATATGTATCTTTTGATCCTGTTTCTGAAATTTATCAATTTTTGAATTATTATATGTTGTGAACTTATATAATTTACCTTGATAATAAAATCCTATTATAAAACCCCTAAATTCACTTCTTAACCAAGGAATAGTTGCAATTGAAACAATCAAAGAACTACTGTCATCTTTAAAGTGATTAGACTGCATCCATAACCAGCCGCTGGGGAAATTTGTACCCCAATCTTTTTCAATATAACCTTTGCCTGAAGTAAAATCTATTTTTTTATTATTTATATTTAATATGCCATCGATCTTATGATTAAAACTAAGGACTCCATGATTACATTCCATAAAAGGCAAAAAACCATACCAACCCATCGCACCAGGAGATAATATTTTAATTGGCCAGGAATTAATATTACTAAATGTTAATTGGCCTCTTATTTCTATTTTTTTATTTTTTATATCTAATTTTATTTTTTCTATTGAAAATGTATTGCTATCAATTTTAACAAAAAATCTATTATCAGAAAAATTAAATTGATTAAAGTTATATTTTAAATAATATGCATTCCCTCTTTTGTTATCTAAAATTTGTATGAAAGAGTGGTTGTTAGTACCTTCTTTATTGATAAACACACCAGGTATTATTGCGTATATATTTTTTTGGGTTTGATCAACAATTTTAAAGTACCAACCTTCAAAAAAATTCGTATCATTTATATTTTTGCCATGATATACTTCTGGTTTATAAATATTTTTAATAGTTTTAAACAAAATCATCATTCCTTTTTATAATCTATCGCCGCTTTACCTAAATCTGTAATATCTCTTAGTTCTTCATAAGAAGGATTTATGAAGCTTTAACTTTTTAAATGATTTTTATCATATTCAATTATCCATGTTAATAAATAAATTGGTGCTGAAAGCAGCACTTTATTTTTTCTACACTTTTCAATAACATCTAGAAAAATTTCTAACTCCGGCACAAATCATTTTTTAAATAACTAAATATGTAATTTAATGTATCTAAAATTGATTTGAATTTAGGATATCTTTTTTAGTATTAAATTTAATTTATCTTCATATTTAATAATCGGTCCTTCTTTAAATGAATAGATAAAAACTTAAACATTCTTTAATTTCTTGACTAAAGCCAATTTTATTATCAAATTCTTTGTAAACTTAAAGACCTGAATGAGAAGTTAAATTACCACCATCAAAATTTAAGTTGTAATTCATCATTTTTCAAATATAGTAATTATAAGGAAGCTTTTTTGTATTTTTGTAGTTTTTACTATGATTATAAAGGTTAAGAACCTCCTTTTCTATATTTATTAAAAAATAATTTCAATTAATATTTCTCACCCAATAAGTTAAAAATTAAATTGAAATGAATTATTGATATGATAGGCTTTAATTTGATTTAAACATTATGCTAAAAATAATTTTGTATCTTGTTTTTATAGTATTTTTTTATTTGTTTTTGCGTTTTATTTTTGCAAAAGACTTTTCTTGTAATTAGAAGCAGTTCTTTTGTAGCTATTTAATTTCTCTTTATCCATTTTCTTCATTATACTCAACATTAAATTCATTCTTTTTATATCAGATAATCTTTTTTTATTTTCGTCAATAAAATTCCAATATAACCCGTCCCAAATCTCTGACCAATCATCCTTTTTATAATGGCTCATTTTTAATATATAATTACTAGAAGAAATATATGGTTTAGTCATCATTTTAGGATAAGAAAATTGACTCATCCCATATATATTAGGAACCATAACCCAATCATATCCATCAATAAAAAATTCCATAAACCAATTATAAACCTCATTAGGATTTATATTTAAAAGCAACATGATATTTCCCAAGACCATTAATCTTTCAATGTGATGAGTATAAGCATTTTTATTAACTCTCTTAATAGCAGTATCCACTGGTTTAATATTAGTTTGACCAGTATAAAAAGCAGCAAGCATTTTACCTTTTAAGCAAAAAAAGTTAGAATCTTTCATTTCAGTCTCTTTAAGGTCATAAACGGCTTTTACATATTCTCTCCAACCAATTATTTGTCTAATAAAACCTTCGACTGATTCAATATTGACATCTTTATCTTGAAAATTCTTTATTATTTTATCAATAACATTGCTAGGAGTAATAATACCAATATTCAAACTAGCAGAGAGCAAGGAATGAAATCCATAATCAATATCAGTATCAAAGGCATCTTGATATGGGCCAAAATTATGAAAATAATCAATCAGAAACTCATCAAAAAATTTATTTGCTTGTTTATTATTAATAGGCCAAATAAAATTATCTGTCTCACCAGGATTGTTAGGAAAATGTTTTTCAATATAATTTTTAGCTTTATTAACATAAGCATTCTCATTTATACTTCTACTTTTTATATTTATATCTTTAGGGAACTTTTTTCGGTTTTTAGGGTCATAACTCCATTTATTTCCTAAAGGTTTTCCATTATCAACTAATATATTTAATCTTTTTCGTTGATCTTTATAATAATTAAAGTGGTAAAATTTATTGTCCTTAAAATATGTTTGGTTGTATTTCATATTTGTTAAAAATTTTGGGGATTCAATATATTTTAGCTTAATATTTATATCTCTTAATTGTTTTTTGAACTGCTTTTTTATATAACTATCAGAGGGTTTATACATGAGTAAATTATTTTCATCTATCTTATCTAAAAATGAATCATTATAATTTATGTATATTATTTTATAATATTTTGATAATCTGTTTTGGAAAGATTTCATAGAAGCACGGTGTAGAATAAGTTTTTGTTTGTGGTAATTAAATTTTTTAAAGTAATATGGATGTTCATATAAAAATATTTTATTTATGTCTTTTAATTCAAACGTCTTTTCATATAATTGTGGAGGTAATATTAATATATTTTTACTCAATTTAAACACCTTTTTCTGCTTTTATAGGAATATCCACACTTATATTATAACAAATAATATTTAATTATACCATAATTTTCATCTAATTATTTGGCTCGAAATAATTTTTGTATAAATCAGTTGACTTAATTTATTCGTTATCATTCTTTTTTAATATCTTTCTGCTAACCTCAGTTTACATTTAAATTTTATTATACTTTGCAATTCAAAACTTCTAAATGCATTGAATAGTTTATTTTTTATAATATAAAATTAATTTCCCCTTTAATAATAGAAAACCGTTTTCAAACTCCATTATTAAAGGGGTATATATTCTTGTATAAACTTTGTTTAAATATCAACTTAATTTGGTTAAAGTTAATACATTTTAAAAAATTAATATGTCTACAATATGAATAAATCTCTATTTTTAAATTGGTATTTGATATCTTATTTCCATCCTCCTACTACAATTATTAATATAAAAATATTTTTCTCCATCTGATGATTTATATTCTGAATCTTTTTGTTTGCCATCAATTAAAAATAAACCTTGTTTATATATATAATTCTAGTCCCAACTCTTTTAACTTATCATTTTTTGGTTTTCCTGTTTTTTTATTCCAACCCCGCTCATTATAATATTCATCTAATATAATACTGAAATCCTTGATTCCACATTCTTCTTGATCCTCATATAAACCAAATTTAGGAATTGCACCCATACGAGGATGAATCATATCATCTTCTCTATAAAACCCTTCTCTAATATTAAACAATCGCTGTAAATTTATAGCTCTTTCTCCAATTTTCAATAACTTCCATCCATCAATATTCCATCCAGTTAAGCCTTTTATCATATCAACATAATCTTTTAAATCAGTTCCAACATAAAGCATAAATTTACAAGTACCCATAATATCAGGTAAAGTTCCACCATCTTGTAATAATTTTACTACTTTACCTTTACCTTTTTCATCCCAGCGATCTACCTTATGTGGATCAGGTAGCCCAAACTCTGATAAACCAAACTCCATTTTACCTGCATCATAACCCATTGCCTCAACAGGGTGTATATGGCATGATCCCCTATTGCCAGTACCATAGGTAACAGCTAAAGCTTTCCCTCCACGCGGATCATGAGCAGGCGCTTCCAAACCTTTAACTTGTACAGCATATTCATAAGTGTTATCCCCTAGTTTTTCTGAAGCTCTTTTAACGCCGTCAGCTAATAGATCACCAATTTCTTCTCTATAAGCTATTTTTTTCACTAATTCAGGTAAAACCTCGGAATTTCCCCAACTTAAATCTAACCCATTGGTATCTTCATTATTTAAAATTCCATTTTCATAGCATTCCATAGCAAAAGCTATTACAGCTCCTGTTGAAATAGTGTCTATACCATATTCATTACATAGGTAATCACAATGAACAGCCACATCAACATCTTCACTTAGGACAAAAGCAGTAAAAGCACTTATTGTTTCATATTCAGCACCTTCATGACTAGGTGTCTTATACTTGCCTTCTTTCACTTCAGCAATTCGACCACAACCTATTGGACAACCCTTATAACATTGTCTATTATCTACTAAGTTATTTTCATAAAAATAGTCATAGAGCTCTTCACCCTTTCCCCAAGAATTTGATTGCCAGTTTTTTGTAGGAAAATCTCCTGCGGCATCACAAGCACCCATATCACCAGTTGTACCATGTTCTCTAAATTCGGAAGTGTCTGGATTCTCCCTTATTTTTTTATGGGCTTTCCTAACTGCTTTTATGTATTGACTGCTGTTAGCAATCTCTACTTCATTTTCACCCTTACAAGCAATAGCCAATAAATTCTTAGATCCCATAACAGCTCCAGCTCCACCCCGACCTGCAGCTCTATGATTAATCATTATTGAAGAGTATAATACTTCATTTTCTCCACCTTGTCCAATGGCTAATACAGAAAAATCTTCACCATCTTTTTCTTTGATTTTATTTGCCTTATTAGATGCAGATAAACCTTGTAACCCCTTACCATCTTTAATCTCTATATCTCCACCATTTATTACTATATAACTTGGTTTTTCTAATTGGCCTTCAATTATTATAAAATCAAAACCAGCATGCCTCATTTGGAAGCCAAATTCATCGCCAACCCTAGCTTCTCCCCAAGTACCTGTTAAAGGTGATTTAAAGCAAATTTCTAGACTGCCTCCACCGGGTACTTTTCTATTTGTTAGTGGACTTGTACCAAGAAATAAAATGTTTTCTTCACTTAAAGGATCAATATTAGCTTCTAATTCGTCATATAATACTTTGATACCATAACCAGAACCTCCAAGATACTTTTTCATTAAATCAGTATCTAATTTTTCTTTTATAATATTTTGATCATTTAATTTAATTCTAAGCTGTTTTCCTGCATAACCAAATAATTTATTAGGCATTTAAAATACCTCCATTTGTTATAATAAACCTGAATTATCCAACATTTTATCTAATTTATTCTTATGCTTTTTTGTTAAAGTTAACTTTGGTTCTCTTGATTTGCCACCACAAGCACCACATTTATCCATTAGATATTTAATAACTTGTACTAGTTTTCCAGATTTTTCTAACTCTATGCAAAATGGTAATAATTTGTTATACAATTTCCTTGCTTCCTTATAGTTTTGATCATATGTTACTAATTCAAATAATTTGGAAGCTTCTTTAGGAAAAGCATTTGATATTACTGAAACCCATCCTTTCGCTCCAAAGAAAAATGATTCCAATGCTAATTCATCACAACCACAAAATGTTTTAATTTCCCCGTCTTGATTTCTTTCAATTTCTCTCAGCCTTGTTATATCTCCGGTAGATTCTTTAATATATTCAATATTGACTTCTTTCGCTATTTTTAAAACAGTATCTAACTGTATATCTACTCCAGAAACTCCTGGATTATTATATACCATTACTGGTATATTTACTGATTTGTTAATCAATTTGAAATGTCTTATGATTTCTTCCTGTAGAGGATTAAAATAATATGGTGGAAGAATTAATAATCCATTTACTCCAACTGATTGTGCAAAATTAGCAAACTTAATAACTTGAGCGGTGCTATCAGCACTAGCACCAGTACATATTGGTACTCTTTTATTTACTTTATCTACTACAAAACTTAAAATGTCTTTTTTTTCCTTTGTGCTAAGTGTTGTGAATTCGCCAGTGCTCCCTAAAGGTATTATACCATGTATGCCTTCTTGAATATACCAGTTAATATTTTCTTCTAGTCCATTAAAATTAATTTGATCATTTTCATCAAAAGGTGTTGCTAATACTGCAAATGTTCCTTCTAATTTTTCCACTTTGAATTCTCCCTTTCTTATTTATACTAAAAACTTTTTAATAATATATTTATATTTTTATATGATAATTACATTTGAATTATCCATTTATCTTAATATTACTTGGGAAAATAAATATTCATAATTTATTACCTTAAATCTCATAATATTATACTATTTTAAGTTCTTTTCTAAATGTTTTGCTGTATCTGTCACCGATAATCCTCCCAGACCTGTACAACATAATTCAGATGGTAACATCTCAGCAATGCGATGCATTGAATTTATTACCTCATCTAATGGTATAACATCATCTACTCCCGCCAGAGCCATGTTCGCTGATGCAATAGCATTAGTAGCTGCCATTACATTCCTACCTAAACATGGAACTTCAACTCTATTTGCAACAGGGTCACATATCAATCCTAAAACATTCTGCAAAGCAATAGAAGCAGCTTTTAATCCCTGATTGACTGTTCCACCCATCAATTGAACCAGACCAGCAGAAGCCATACTTGAAGCAGAACCACACTCCGCTTGACAGCCTGCTTCTTCACCAGCAAAAGTAGCGTTTTCGGAAATTAATATTCCTATTATTGCAGACGATAACATAGCTTTAATTAATTTATCTTTATCTAAATTAAGCGAGTCATAGACCCCAATTATTGTCCCAGGTATTACACCACAAGAACCAGCAGTTGGCGCAGCTACAATTAATCCCATAGAACTTTTTACTTCCATCACTGCCATTGTATAAGTAATTACATTATTTAATATATTTGTAGGTATGAGCTTATTATTATTTTCCGCTTCTTTTATCATCCATGCTTGAGGCCCTAAAATACGGTCTGAATATTGAGTACCTTTAAGTCCATTCTTTATTGAATCATTCATAATTCCCGCTATCTCTTCCATCTTCTTAAATACTAATTTTTTCTGTATATCTCCTCTCATACTTTCATATAATGTAGCTAATTCCCACATATCAAGATTTTCTTTTTTACTTATTTCAAGTATCTCTTCTGCCGTTTTAAATGGTATTTCAGTATTTTGTTTTGTCAATATTGGTAGGACAGGATCTATTTGTTTAACATCAAATATATTTTCCGCCTTCAATAAATCATTAATAATACTGGAGCTAACTTTTTGACCTGTTTTCACATTTATTAAATATTTATTTTCTTCTTTGTTATAAAATATTTTTTCTACATTTTTTATAAGTTTTTTTATTTTTATAATGTATTTATCAATATGCTCTTCGTCTATATCTTTAATAAAAACTAAAGTCTCATAAAAGTCCCCCTTTATGGAAGTATTAATTCCATCAATATTAACTATTTCAACCATACCACCACCGAGGGACAAAGCAGTTATATTTGTTGATAATTCTTTATCATTGATTAAAGTTAACTTATATGTGTTGGGGTGATTAGCATCATAGTCTTCTACTTTAAAGACCACTCTTATTCCTTTATTTTTAGCTTCTTTTAGAGAGTTTACAATATTTTTGTTATCAGGTTTCCAGCCCAGCAAACCACCCAAAAGTCCAATATCTGAACCATGACCATTATATGTGGTGGCCAGTGAACCTTGTGGATCAAACTTAGTTATGACTTTCTCTAACTTTCCATCTATTAATTCTCTAGACATCAAACCAATCCTGGCTGCACCAGCCAGATGAGAACTGGATGGTCCTCTCATAACTGGACCAATAACATTATTAAAAATACTCGAAAATTTAGTAGCCATATTTACCTCC
>JAGXLU010000059.1 GCA_018334565.1 Halanaerobiales bacterium
TATATGAAAACAAGGCTCGGAGTATTGCAATTAACAATCAAAGATGATAAGTTAATATCAATTAGATATTTAACTGATCAAAATGAAAATGACATAGAACCTCAATATTTAAAAAAGACTGAATTGATAAAAGAACAGCTTAAGGAATATTTATCGGGACAGAGAAAAAATATTACAGTTCCTATCAAAATTGAAGGTTCCCGTCTACAAAAAGATGTTTATACTAATCTATTAGGAGTAAAATACGGTCAAACTATTTCATATAAGGAGCTGGCTAAAAGAAGTGGTTATCCAAATGCTTATCGGGCAGTTGGTACTGCCCTCAGCAAGAATAAGATTCCTATAATTATTCCCTGTCACCGTGTAATAAGATCAGATGGTTCGATTGGCAAATACACGGGAGGAAAATGGCGAAAGAAGATGCTGCTTGAAATAGAAAGCAGTTAAATTAATCAAAAAATTCTACGGCCTCTTTAAACAGTCTTTCTTTTTCAGGTCCATAGTTAATAACATGAGGTGAATCGTCAAATATAGTAATATCTTTATCTTTTGATTTTACATTTTCATAGATCTTATAGGCAGATTTAAGAGGGATCAGTTCATCTTTTTTAGAATGTATAATTTTAATTTTTGTATCTACCTTTTTAATCTTGCGGCGGCATTCAAGCATTAACTTATGAAGTTCCGCTAACTGGGCAGTATATTCATAACGATTATAATTTTCGTATAAATCAATAAGGTCAGGATTTTTTATAGAACTATCAATTTTTTGGTTGTAATCTATGCTGGGTCTTACATATTTTAATATATGGCTAAATATAATATTTTTATTTTTTGAATAAAGGGCCGGTGAAATTAATAGTAGGCTTTTTATATTAAAGTGAATAGATGATAGTAATGCAATTAAGGCCCCCATTGAGAGACCTATTAAATGAATGTTATCAAAGTCTTTTTCCATGTTAATAATTAAATCATATATAGATCTAAGCCAGTCATCTCGACCAGTTTTTCTAAAATCCTTAGAATCAGTACCATGACCTGGTAAACGCGGAATTATAATAGAAAAATTATACTTATCATTAAGAAGTTTTCCAAGTTCATTAAAATCCCTGGGAATACCTGTGTAACCGTGGATAAGTATTAAAAGATGATCAAAATCCCCTTCCAATTTGATCGGGTGTGCTAAAGGATTTAGCTGTGGTTTGTGATCAATTATATCAAACATCATTTCTCCTCCTAATATAATTACATTATTAATATCATATGTTCGTTAAAATTATTAAGAATCCTTTTAAAAAATAAAAAAACTTGGTGTTTTATTATGCAGAAGAAAAATTTAAGCTTTAAACAGGCAATTATACCCGTAATATCAATGGCCTTTTTTTTAATCATATCGGTTATAGTATTAAACATACCCATTCATATCCCCCTTTTGATGGAACTGTTATTTACAATATTTCTAGCTCTTTTTTGGGGATATAAGTTTAGTGATTTAGAGACAATGATGTTTTCCAGTTTTGCTAAAATAGGTAATGTTTTGATTATATTAATGCTAATTGGTATGATTATTGGAATCTGGATCGAAAGCGGAACTGTGCCGACTATGATCTATTATGGGCTTAAGTTTCTTCGGCCTCAATTTTTTTATGTAATAAGTTTTATCTTTGCTTCTTTTGTTTCTATTTCTATTGGAACTGCCTTTGGGACAGTCAGTACTGTTGGTCTGGCTTTAATCAGTATTGCGCAAGGTATGGGTGTTTCCCTACCCCTGGCAGCTGGTTCAATAATTTCGGGAGCCTATGTTGGTGATAGAATGTCACCCCTATCTTCGATTGCGATCATAACCGCCCACAGCGCAGGAAGTGATTTGCATAAGATGATAAAAGAAATGTTGAAGACCTTTTGGCTTCCTTATGCACTATCAATAATTATCTATTTAATACTGGGTTTCAGCTATAATGGCTTCATCTATGATACAGCTGAGATCAGTATTTTATTAAATGGTTTGGTTGAAAATTATTTGATCTCAATTTTAATGCTGATCCCCCCCCTGTTGGTTATAATCTTAGCTGTTAAAAAAATACCAACTATTCTTAATCTAATGATCAATCTCTTAATAAGCTCTGTTATAGCATATTTTTTTAGCGGCCTATCGATCAAAGCTATTTTAAATACTATCTATAGAGGTGCTTTGGGTAATACAAAACTTGAACTGTTAAATGAACTTTTAACAAGGGGTGGCTTAGAAAGCATGTTTGATCTGATAGCCCTGATCATTTTAGCTGTTGTTTTAGGAGGGTTATTGGAAAGGTTGGGTATATTGAATACTATTTTAAATAAAATTATCAAAGCTATTCACAACGAGAGTCAACTTATTTCAGTAACGATGATTTCTTCTTTCATATCAGCTATATTAAGCTGTAATCAACTTCTGGCAGTATTTTTGCCGGGTAAGATGCTGGCTGAAAAATATGATGAGTTAAAAGTACCACGCAGCATATTGGGAAGATCCTTGGGTGATTCAGGCCTGATCTTATCACCCTTAATACCTTGGAATATTAACGCTTTAATGATGGTTGGGATCCTGGGAGTTCCAACCCTTCAGTACTTTAAATATACGTTTTTTCCAATTTTAGTTCCCATCACAGGATTAATAATGGTTAATATAATAAAAAGAGGAGGAAATAAGGATGAATAATAATTTAAAGGATATTGTGGACAGTTATCAAAAAGATACTGTACAAACTTTACAAAAATTAATTAAGATAAAAAGTGTAGAAGCAAAAGCAAAAGAAGGTATGCCTTTTGGTGAAGGTATTAATGAGACTCTCCATGAGTTTTTAAAAACTGCCGAACAACTGGGTTTAAAGACAAAAAATGTAGATGGTTATGCTGGTCATGTGGAAATAGGCAAGGGAGATGAGTTGCTGGCTTTACTATGTCATCTAGATGTTGTTCCTGAGGGTTCGAACTGGAAGCACCCACCCTATGCAGCCGAGATTCATGATAATAAGATGTACGGGAGAGGGACAATAGATGACAAGGGCCCAGCCGTGGCTTCACTTTATGCCCTAAAGGCCATAAAAGAAAGTGAAGTAAAACTAAATAAACGGGTGCGCCTGATTGTTGGTACAGATGAAGAAAGCGGTTGGGAGGGTCTAAAGTATTATTTTAAAAAAGAAGAACAGCCGGATATTGCATTTAGTCCAGATGCGGGATATCCAGTAATCCACGCTGAAAAGGGAATATTGATATTTGATTTAAATTATGAACTTAATGAAGATGATAGAGTTACTGACAACCGCTCTAATTTCAAATATGAAGTACTGTCTTTAAAAGGTGGAAATGCTCCTAATATGGTGCCTGACAGTTGTGAACTTTTAATGCGAACAGAACATGGTAAAACCCTTGAAAAAAAATTATATGAATTTCAAAATGAAAATAATCTTGAACTAGAGATGGAGTCCTTAAAAAATAAGAGGTTTAAATTGATAAGCAGCGGTGTATCTGCCCATGGTAGTCGACCTGATAAGGGAGTTAATGCAATTTCAATTATGATCAAATTTTTACAAAAGTTAGACAAGATAAACTTGGGTGAATTTGTGGATTTCTATAATAACAAGATTGGTATGAACTATTATGGAGAAAACATAGGCTGTGATTTTTCAGATCAGGTTTCAGGGAAATTGGTTTTTAATGTCGGGCAAATAAACTATAGAGAAGGCGTAATTAAAACTACCATTAATATCCGATATCCTGTTACCATGAAAAAAGAAGATGTAGTGGAGGCAATTAAAGATTCTATTGATCAATATGACGTATATCTCGAAATGAAGAATTTCCAAAAACCGCTTTATGTGCCGAAAGATGACCCTCTGGTTCAGACTTTAATGAAAGTATATAGAGAGATTTCAGGTGATAATAAAAGTGAACCGATTGCTATTGGAGGAGGAACTTATGCCAGAGCAGTTAAAAAAGGAGTTGCTTTTGGATCACTTTTCCCCGGTGAAGAAGAACTGGCCCATCAAAAGGATGAATATATTAATTTAGATAGCCTGCATAAAAATACTCTGATCATCGCTTCTGCAGTCCAAGAATTAGCGCAAGACTAATAGGAGGGATCTGGATGTTAGTTAAATTTAATAATTTTCCCGAAGTAAGGGTGGGAAACTATACAGATCAATCAGCCGGAACAGGCTGTACTGTGGTCCTATTTGAACAACCCCTTTTAGGTTCTGTTAGTGTAAGAGGGGGTGGACCGGGCAGTAGAGAATTGGCCTTGCTCGATCCTTCTACAAATATGAATCAAATTAATGCAGTCTTATTAACAGGAGGTAGTGCCTTCGGATTAGCTGCTGCTGAAGGGGTAATGAAATACTTAGAAGAAAAGGATATAGGTTATAAAACCGATACTGCTAAAATACCTATTGTGCCTTCAGCTGTGATCTATGATTTAAACTATAAGCACTCTCAGATCAGACCAGGTAGTAATGAAGGATACTTCGCATCTTCTGAAGCTAAAAACGAATTCGAGATAGGCTCAAAGGGTGTCGGGACAGGGGCTAATTGTGGAAAACTGATTGGTATGGAAAAATCTTCAAAAACAGGTCTGGGTTATGCGGAAAATAACTCAGAAAAGATTAAGGTTTCTGTTTTAACGGTTTGTAATGCTGTGGGTAATATAATTGATCCAAAGAATGGTGAAATTGTGGCTGGCATTCAGGCAGAAGATGGTTATATTTCCCACCGGGCTGTAATCGATGAAAATATGGAGGGTTTATTAAAGACAAATACAACCCTAGGTGTTGTGGTTACAAATGTAAAGTTGAATAAAGTCGAGCTGAAAAAGATAGCTGATATGGCCCATGATGGTCTGGCCAGAACAGTAAATCCGGTTCATACGATGTATGATGGTGATACAATTTTTGTCTTTTCAACCAATCAAGTGCAAGCAGATTTAAATATAACAGGAATTTTAACCGCAGATGCAGTCTCGGATTCAATTTTAAATGGAGTTGTTGCTGTACGGAGAGAAGAGGAGGAAAGTAATCAAAATGACTTATAAACATGCGAAATCACTAATAAGCTTTTTAAAAAACGGACTGACACCCTTTCATGTAACCGATAATATAACAAATATCTTAAAAGCAAACGGTTTTAAGGTTTTAGATATCAAAAAAAGTTTTAAGATTGAAGCTAATCAAAAGTACTATGTTATTAAAAATGATTCAGCTATAATTGCATTTACCACAGGTGATCTTAAAGCATTAAAAAATGGGTTTAAAATTATCGGTGCTCATACTGACAGCCCCTCAATCAAGATCAAACCACAACCCGAATTTAAAGATGAAGAAAAATACCTGCGGTTAAATACAGAGGTTTATGGTGGCCCTATTTTAAATACCTGGTTTGACAGACCTTTGACTTTGGCCGGTAGAATAAGTTTTTTAAAAGAGGGAGAAATAAAAAATACAAATATAAACTTTGTAAGGCCGCTAATGATTATTCCTAATCTAGCCATTCACCTTAATAGAAAGGTTAATGAAGGGCAAAAAATAGATAAACAAAAAGAGCTGCTACCTTTTATTATGACTGTAGATAATGATCAAAAAAAAGAAGACTATCTGCTTAAACTAATAGCCGAAAAGTTAGCTCTTAAGAAAGAACAAATTTTAGATTTTGATCTTTATTTAAGAGATACAGCCCAACCCAAAATTATGGGAAGTAAAGAGGAATTTTTAAGTGCAGGACAGATTGATGATCTGGGTATGGTACACGCCGGACTGCAGGCTTTTTTAAAAAGTAGTGATAACAAATTTAAATTGCTAACATTGTTTGATAATGAGGAGGTTGGCAGCCATACTGAGGTGGGAGCAGATTCACCTTTGCTCAATAATTTATTGGAAAGGATCGTATATGGCCTAGAAGGTGGTAGAGAAGACTATCTGCAAATCATTGAGAATAGTTTTATGGTTTCCGCTGATATGGCTCACGCTTTTCATCCAGCTTATGCTGATAAACATGATCCAACCAATAAACCTATTATAAATTCAGGTTTGGTCATTAAGGTAAGCAGCAACCGCAGTTATACAACAAATAGTTCTTCAGGGGCATATATAAAAAAATTATGCTTTGAAAATGATATTGAATATCAAAGTTTTGTTAATAATTCCAATCAAAAGGGTGGATCTACAATAGGTCCTCTTAATGTCAGACAGCTGGGCATAGAATCAGTTGATATTGGGAATCCTATTTTATCGATGCATTCAATCAGAGAGTTATATGGATTAGGTGATCATGAATCATCTATAAAACTAATGACGGCTTTTTACAATGATTAAATGATTTGAGGAGGAAATTTTCAATGGAGTATATATTTGATAAAAAAATTGATAGAACCGGTAGTAATTCTATAAAATGGGATTTGACCGAAAATTTTTTTGGTAAAGAAGATTGTCTGCCTCTTTGGGTAGCGGATGCCGATTGGGAGACCGCCCCTGAGATTAAAGAAGCACTCAAAAGTCGATTAGATCACGGGGTTTTCGGTTATACGTTCCCTTCTAAAGAACTATCTGAGATTATCATAAACTGGGTAAAAAAGCATTATAACTGGCAGATTAAAAAGGAATGGATAGTTTATTCCAACGGAGTAGTTCCATCTATTAATATTGCAATACGTGCCTTCAGCGTTCCAGGTGATGGTGTTATCATCCAGCCCCCGGTTTATTATCCTTTTAGCTCAACAATTAAAAATACAGGACGACAGATTGTCAATAACCAGCTGCTTAATAAAGAAAATTATTACGAAATTAATTTCAAAGGATTGAAAAATATTTTATCATCTGATAGTGAAGAAGGCTGTAAAAGGACTGAACTGTTTTTGTTTTGTAACCCACATAATCCGGTTGGGCGGGTTTGGAACAAAAAGGAGTTGTCTGAGATTAATCAAGTTGTATTAGAAAATGAGATGATTTTAATTTCAGATGAAATTCATGCCGACTTTATTTTTGCAGATAATCAACATATTCCGGCAGCCAGTTTGTCCCCAGAGATTGAGATGCAAAGCATTACTTTAATGGCTCCTTCTAAGACCTTCAATATAGCGGGACTGAAGACCTCTTTTGCTATTATTCCCAATCAAAAGATAAAAAAGAAATTTATTAATGTGAAAAATCACCTGGTTGGTACAGGAAATATATTTGGATTAATAGCAATGCAGGCAGCCTATAATAAGGGAGAGCCATGGTTGAGAGCACAATTAAAGTATCTTGAAGAAAATATTGATTATACAGCTGATTATTTAAATAAGAATATGCCGGAGATAAAATATTATAAGCCG
This sequence comes from Halanaerobiales bacterium, assembly GCA_018334565.1. GTDB lineage: Bacteria > Bacillota > Halanaerobiia > Halanaerobiales > M55B127 > M55B127. The sequence continues at coordinate 7,340 of JAGXLU010000059.1, forward strand.
GAGGGAACCTATTTATTTTGGCTGGATTTACGAGATGTAAATAAATATTCTGAGGACATTAATGATAAATTAGTTAAAAAATTTGACATTGCCCTAGAACCGGGTAATTGGTTCGGAGAAAACGGGGAAGGGTTTTTGAGAATGAACATAGCCACCCCCAGAAAAAATATCAAGAAGGCTTTGAAGGGCATAGAAAAGTATCTTGACAAATACGCCCGCTAATTGGAGTGAAAAAATGAGTGATGTAATTATAATTGGTGGTGGTCCAGCCGGTATGATGGCTGCTGGAACTGCTGCTGAAAGAAAAAAAGAAGTAATACTATTTGAAAAAAATAAAAAGTTGGGTAAAAAATTATATATAACCGGAAAGGGCAGATGTAATTTAACTAACAAATCTGATGTCAAAAATCTGCTCGATCATGTGGTTAACAACCGCAGTTTTTTATACAGTGCTTTTTATACGATGGACAGTCAGAGGCTGATCAAATTTTTTGAAGATCTGGGATTAAAAACAAAAGTGGAAAGAGGCAGTCGTGTTTTCACTAAATCTGATAAAGCCAGTGATGTAAATAAGGCATTGAAAAAATATTTAAGGCAAAATGAAGTTAAGATAATTCATAAAGAAATTATAGATATTATAAGCAAAAATAATAAAGTAGTTAAAGTTTTAACAGCTGATCAACAAGAGTATAAATGTAATTCGCTTATTTTGGCAGCCGGTGGATCTACTTACCAGGCTACCGGATCAACAGGACAAGCCTATAAGATGGCTGAAAAACTGGGGCATGAGATCAAAGAACTATATCCCTCCTTGGTTGGGCTTGATCTTCATGAAAGCTATGAGACAAAACACCTAGAGGGTCTTAGCTTAAAAATGGTTAAGATAAAGATAAAAACCAGTTCAAATGAAGTTATTTATCAAGATTTCGGTGATCTTATCTTTACAAATACCGGTGTTTCTGGTCCGATCATTTTATCAGCTAGTTCTCAATTTAAAAATATTAAAGATAAAAACTATATTCTTTCAATTGATTTAAAACCAGCGCTGGACAAAAACAAACTGGACAGAAGACTCCAAAGAGATTTTAGTAAATATGCTAATAAAGACTTTAAAAATTCCTTAGATGATCTGTTGCCCCAAAAAATAATTCCGATATTTTTAAGGAGAATAGGCATAGATCTCAGAAAAAAAGTAAATCAAATTACACAAGAGGAACGGCAGAAGATTATCAGCCTTTTTAAACAGTTCAACTTTACTATTAAAGATTACAATTCTTTTGATCAAGCTATAATAACAAGTGGTGGTATTAAAGTAGATCAAATTAATCCTCAAACTATGCAATCAAAAATCATCGAGGGACTATATTTTGCGGGAGAGATAATAGATGTAGATGCCTTAACAGGGGGTTATAATCTTCATATTGCTTTTTCGACAGGTTATTTAGCAGGTCTTAATTGTTAAATATTTGCAAAAAAATAAGGTTCCCAACTGGGAACCTTTATTTGATATGAGATGTTTTAACTAATTAAGTTATAATATTACTGGAACTCTGTTCGGGTTCATTTTTCTCTTCAGCCTGGCCGGAGATATATCCATTAATAATCTTGTTTATGGAATTCATCACTTCGTTAAATTCC
>JAGXLU010000060.1 GCA_018334565.1 Halanaerobiales bacterium
CACCTACATTTGATTATAGTATTGATGCCAATTAATTCAATCATTCATTTGAAAGTAGATTGTGTGCTTTCGACTTGTATATCAACTCTATATTAATTATTTATTATATAATTAGAAGTATCAAGAAATAATAGAATAAAATGGAAAGAGGGGTGAAGATCGTAGCAATTCCCCTTCACCTAAATCAAAGAAAGGATTTAGCTGGAGCTTCCTTGCTACATCTTAGATGAATATTATATTAACAACAAATAGTCCTGGCGAGGTATCTGCCTGGGTTAAGCCTGTGGTAAAAAAATTAAATGAAAAGAATATTAAAATAAACATATATATATTTATTCCACCCTGCGTTTTTTCTAGTGGAAAGGAAGCCAAAGTATTATTGGGATTAAAGGGGGTTGAGGCAGTATATAACAGCAAGGATTATCTAAAGTTTATTCTTTTCAATATAAAGCCTAGCAATTTCAAAGCAGCTAAAAAAGGATTTGTCCTTTTTTTAGGCGGAGATCTTATGCATGCGGTTTTTTTGGCTAAGAGATTAAATTATCCTGTTTATTCTTATACAGAAAGAGATTATGGATTTATTAAAAGTATAAAAAAATTCTATGTATCGGACCAAAAAATATATCAGAGATTGTTAAAAAAGGGTGCTGATCCTGCCAAATTGAAGGTTGTGGGAAATCTGATTATTGATTCAGTTCAACCAGGTTTAAACGGCAAACAAGCCAAGGCTAAATTAAATAAGAAGGATGATCAAATAATAATAAACTTAATGCCGGGCAGCAGACCGCGGGAGTTCGAATACATTCTGCCTCTATTTTTAAATACTGCCACTGAGATTAAGCAAAAGAAAAGTAAATACAGATTCGTTTTAACAAAAGCACCTTTTATTAATGAGAAGGAAATAAAGCGGAGTTTAAGAGATAAGAGGATAAATTCTGATACAGTATATAATAAAGAAGAAAACCGCTTAAGCATTGATGATTTTGTAATTGAAATTTATGAGGAAGATCCTTACAGCATTATGAGAGAAGCTGATTTCGCTTTAACTATTCCTGGTACCAATAATTTAGAATTAGCTGTATTGGAAACCCCAATGTTGGTTATCCTACCTTTGAATAAGCCAGAATTAATCCCTCTACCAGGTTTAATCGGTTTATTAGGGGAAATCCCCCTGTTAGGTAAGTTTTTAAAGAGGGTCATTATACCAAAGATGTCTCGCAATAGGAAGTATATTTCTTTAATTAACCTGCTCCAAGAAAAAGAAATAGTACCTGAAATGAGGGGTTTAATTAACAATCAAGACCTAACGGCAAAAATCCTTGATCTCTTAGAAGGTGAGGGCATAAAGGTAATGAAGAAAAGGCTGCAGAACCTCAGATTAGAAGGGGGAGCTGCCGATCATATCATTAATGATATTTTGCAGAATCTTAATCTAAAAGAGGAGAATAATTAAATTACAAGAAATAATTTAAATAAGAAATATATAAAAATATAAAGAAAAGTTCAAAAAAATTGCACTTTGATTAATAACTAATTATAAAACAGTCAGGTGGAAAAAGTAAATATAAAAGTTCTATCCCAAAAAGAGTATGGGGTTTTGTTCTATTCAGTTCGTGTTTTCTTTATCAACATTAACATTAAAATTTTGAATGAAAAATAAAAGATTGGATGACTATTAAATATATCTATTAATTATTTTTATATCCTTCTTTTAATCCTAGCAGATATGAATCTAGTCTGACAAAATACAAAAAGAAATTTCTCAAAGAATATATATTTTTTTCATGTAGATAGGTAATTAATTTATTCACTGCTTTTTTTTGAGGCCATTTACCGATGGTTAATATTTTTAATATGACCATAAATGGTTTCCAATATAGGGTAGAGGCCTTGACTGCAAAAGAAGAATTAATTTCATGGTAAAGGACTGCCATTCTGCCTCTCTGCCGTTCCCTGTTTTTTATATTCGGTATATCTTGGGGGGAGAATTCATGTTTAAGATGATAGCCCCGTGCCTCTTTTTCTTGAACGGGTTTTAAATTGAGTTTTTTCAATCTTGTCCCTAATTCCAGATCTTCCCATCCATATTCATTAAACCTACTATCAAAAAGTCCGACTTTTTTGAGGTGATCTTTTTTAATTGATGCATTGCCAGTTGCAAAGTAGGCGTTGGAAAAGTCCCTCATTTTTTTTTCAGTATTTCGAGGGTTTTCTAAATCATTAGTATAGATGACGGGGCCATGAACTATAACATTGTCATTACTTTTGTGATTTTTCATGTGGTTTTTAAGGAAATTTCTATTTACTATTATGTCATCGTCAATAAAAACAACATACTCACCTTTGGCTAATTTTATACCTCTATTTCTGGCTTGAGCCGGCCCGGTGTTTTCTTGGTATATGTAGTTAACTTCAGGTTTTAAATTTATTTTTTCTATCATTGTTTTATTGTCTTCACTTGATCCATCATCAATGATTATGATTTCGAATTTATTGTGATCATAACTTTGGTTATTTAAAGCTTGAAGGGACTTTCGAAGTATTTTTTTTCTGTTCTTAGTTGGAATAATAACGCTTACTTTTATATCATCGGTCATATATTAACACTCCAGTTTTTGTGTATATGTTTAATTTATTATATAGCAATAAACTTTCAAATTCAATATTGGATTGAGGTTATACCCCATATATTATATAATATCTTTTGGAGGTATTTAAATTGAAAGACTACAAAAAAATTTTTAAATATATGAAGCCGTATACCGCTAATTTAATTGCTGGTCTGATTTGTCTAATATTGGTGGGTATAACTGGCTTATTAATCCCCTGGTTATTTAAATTCTTGATAGATGATGTTTTAATTGCTGGCAATCCAGTTATTTTAAATTATATTGCGGCAGGGGCTGTTTTACTCTATCTTCTTAAAGGCATATTTAATTATGCGCAGAAATATTTAATATCAGGATTAAGTCAACATGTGATAGTTGATTTAAGGAATGACCTCTATCAGCATTTGCAAAAGTTATCTTTAAGCTTTTTTGAAAGGCAAAGAACCGGTGATTTGATGTCCCGTATAACAAATGATGTAAATGTTATTCAAACAAGTCTAACAACAGGGTTATCAAATATTGTTTTACAGCCCATTATGATTATTGGAATTGTTGGTTTTTTGATATATATTGATTGGAAACTAGCTCTGGTTTCATTTTTGATTATCCCACTGGTTTCGGTGGCGATCAGTAAATTTGGTTTTAAAATGAGATCTATAAGTACCAGAATACAAAATGAAATGAGCAATGTTACTAATATATTACAGGAAACTCTTTCAGCAGTTAGAATTGTCAAAGCTTTTAATAATGAAGATAAGGAGATCAAGAAATTTAACCGAGCAAATGATAGGACTCTAGAAGAAAATTTAAAAGGGGTACAGGTGGAAGCTACTATCACACCTGTAGTTGAAATAATTATTGCTTTCGGAGCAGCGGCTTTTCTCTGGTACGGTGGTCATAAAGTATTAAGGGGAGAGATGACTACAGGAGAGCTGATTACCTTCATAGGATATATAGGTCTTTTAGTCAGCCCCATTAATATTTTAAGTAAAAGTTATAACTTGATGCAGAAAGCTGTTGGTGCTTCAGAAAGGATTTTTAAGCTTTTAAATGTGGAAGAAAAGGTAGAAGAAAAAGAAAATGCAGTTGAGGTGGACACAATTCAAGGGCAGGTTGACTTCAACAAAGTCAGCTTCAGTTATAAGGAGAGCGAAAAGGTCTTAAAAGATATAGATTTAACTGTAAGACCTGGTGAAATGGTTGCGCTGGTTGGCCATAGCGGAGCAGGCAAAACTACTTTAGTTAATCTTCTCCCCAGGTTTTATGATGCAGAACAAGGAGAAATATTAATTGATGGGGTTAATATAAAAGATGTCAAGATAAATTCTTTGAGGAAACAGATCGGCATTGTTCCCCAGGAAACAGTTTTATTTAAGGGAACTATAGCTGAAAATATTGCTTATGGTGCTGAACAAAAATCAATCAAGGAAATCGAAGAGGCAGCTCGCAAAGCCAATGCACATCAGTTCATAATGGACTTTGATAGGGGTTATCAAACAGAAGTGGGTGAAAGAGGAGTATCTCTTTCAGGCGGGCAAAAACAGAGGATTTCAATCGCTAGAACCCTGCTTACAGATCATAAAATATTGATCTTAGATGAGGCCACTTCATCATTAGATTTGCAATCAGAAGCCTTGATTCAGGAGGCTCTGGAACGGCTTATGAAGGACAGGACGACCTTCATAATTGCCCACCGCTTATCCACTGTTATCAATGCAGATAAGATAATAGTATTAGAAAGTGGCAGTATAGTAGAGAAAGGTAAACATAAAGAATTGTATGACAAAAAAGGATATTACTATAATCTTTATAAATCTCAATTCAAACAGGGATGATGTAGATGATAAAACAAAAAAATATATTGATAATCAGCAATGGCCATGGAGAAGATCTTATTGCCGCCAATCTAGTTGAAGAAGTATTAAAAAAAGCAAAAAATAAGAAGATTAATATTGGGGCTTTACCTATTGTAGGCAAGGGTGATCATTTTCAAAATTTAGCTGTTGATATACTCGGTCCTCAAAACGAGTTACCCAGTGGCGGTTTTGCTCGCAATAGCTTTATTAATTTATTAAATGATCTAAGGGCAGGTCTTTTAAGCAATATATATAAGCAAATTAAAATCTTAAAGATGAGTAAAAACAAATATGATCTTTCAGTAGTAGTAGGTGATGTTTATATTCTTTTATTAACTGGGTTTTTTAAAGGTGGAGATATAATTTTTTTACCTACTGCCAAATCAGAATATATAAATAGTCATTATAAAGTAGAGAAACAGATAATGAAAAAGTATGCAGATATAGTTTTACCAAGGGATCAGAAAACAAAAGAAGATTTAGTCAAACATGGAGTTAAAGCAGATTTTTTTGGAAATCTGATGATGGACTGTTTTGCTATTAAAAAGCTTGACTTTAATTTAGAAAAAAATAGTATTAAAATTGGAATTTTGCCGGGCAGTAGGAGAGAAGCCCATCAAAATATGATGGATTTTATTAATGTTATAGAGGAATTAGAGAAATTGAAAAAGGATAAATATGAATTTTTAACTGCTGTTACGAATAATTTTTCTAATGATAAATTTAGAAAAAAATTATTGACATTAAACTGGAAAGTTATCAAATCTACAAATGAGCATGTACGATTAAAGATGCAATCTAAAAATGGATATAGTAATGTCAATATAATTTATAATGGTTTTGGTGATGTATTAGATCAGGCTCAATTATTTATAGGAATGGCTGGTACTGCTAACGAACAGGCTGCTGGCATGGGTAAACCGGTTATAATATTTCCCGGGACAGGTGCTCAGTATGATTATGCATTTGCCGTAGATCAGAAAAGATTGCTTGGTGAAGGTGTGAAATTTGTAGAAAGGAATTTTAAAAATGTAGCATATTCTATAATTGAACTATTAGAAGATAATAATGAATATCAAAAAAGGAGTGAAGCCGGCAAAAAGAGGATGGGAGATAGAGGAGCTATCAAAAAAGTGGCTAAGTTACTTTATGATTCTTATCTGAAAAGCAAATAGCGATAATTAGACCTGTTAATATCCAAAATACTACTCCGATTTCAAATTTTAAAATAGTACAATCAAATTGATTATGTATTAAAACAGACAGAAAGGCAGCTACAACCCCCCTACTTAATGCGTTTTTATTATAAATTTTTATAGCCATAATTAATATTATAATTATTATAGCTGAAAATAATATAAAACCTATTAATCCTGTTTCAACAGCTATATTCAGGAATATATTGTGCGCATAAGACATGGTATGAGTTTTTTGATCATAATCGTGTTTATATAAAGGATAGATTATTGGAAAATTGCCGGGTCCTACACCTTTAATGGGATAATCCTTAATCATTTCAACTGACGAAAGCCAAATATATATTCTATCCATATTTTCTCTTATTGTTATTGAATCAAAAAATCTATTATTCAATTTTGGATTAGAATAAATCACAGTAGACATCAATAATATTATGATAACAAAAACCACTATATGTTTTTTTGATCTTAAGCTGTATGTTGTTAAGCCGGCTATAAGCCCTATAAATGAGCCTCTTGATAGGGTCAATAATATTGCTAAAGAACCTAAAATGCCAGGTATTAGCATTAAATATCTATATTTGTTTTTTAAAAATTCAAAGTATGAAATAACAAATATCAAAGAAACCATTAATAAAGTGCCTGTATCATTGATATTAGAAAAGATACCAGTAGCACGTGAAATATTTGTGCTAAAGTAATTGTAAATAATATAAAGGACAGAAATAGTAATTCCTATAGAAATAGTTGGCAATAGTATTTTATAATTATTTTTTTTCAGAGTGATCAAAATTTGTGTTTCAAAAATTGTAACTAATAATAATATTGCAAAAACTATTGTAGAAGTAAAAGCGAGTTTTTTATCATAGGCAAAAAGTGAAGAAATTAAACTCCAAATAATAAATAAAACTAAAAAAAGATATATTTTTTTATTGATTATTTTTTTAAATTTGAGTGATTTCCTATTTTTATATAAATAGATCAAGGAATGGATCATAAGAAAAATAAAGCCTAATGATGTATTTCCCCAGGAAAAAAGTAAGCATATTAGAATCCAACCGGTATAAGCCAACTTATTATTTTTTCCGACTGATTTTGTTTTTATTAATTTATTCATATAAAAGTCCTTTCATAAGTTGCTTTTCCTAATAAATTAATATTATCATATAACATTTTATTCATCAATTTAAAGGTCTATATAATTATAAAAACATATATTAAAAGCCCGTACATTGAATTAGTCCATCATCTATGATTCCATTATAGATATTGACTCGATATTTTTTAAAAAGTAATTTACTTAAAATTAATCGACATTATGTAAGCGTTTTACTGAAGCAGATATACATATTTGATATGATTTGATTTAAATAATTACAGGGGGGGATAATACCAAAATAAATCATAAAAAAGTTTATCTTATTTTCCTATGGCATGGGGCTTTCTTAGCCTTAACCATGTCAATGATTGATTTAGATACTGTATTACCCTCTTTGATAGCTGAACTGATAGATTCTAAAATAATTTTCGGATTACTATATTCAATGATATTAGGTGTACCGCGATTATTTAATATAATATTTAGTCATTATTTAAGCTATGTTAAATATAAAAAGAAAATATTAATCACGGGTATATATCTAAGGGCCTTTTCGTTTTTTGGTTTAGCATTAACTACTTACTATTATGGCAAAAGCAATCCCCTAATGGTTGTTTTCTTCTTTTTTGTATTAATATTCATATTTTCAATAAGTGGGGGTTTTGCTTCTTTATCATACAATGAAATAATTGCTAAATTAACTACAAAAGGAGATAGAGAAAAAATATTTGCAGCCAAACAATTTGTGGCTAGTATTATGGCTTTTACTGGAGGACTTATTGTTAAATATATTTTTAGTCCAGGGAAATTAACATTTCCCAGTAATTACAGTATATTACTTATCATTGGTTTTGCAGGACTTATTATTGCAGCCTTTTCATTTTGGTTTATAGATGAAGAACCTTCTGTGGTAAATAACAACAACTTAAGACTTTCAACTTTTTTAAAAAAAGTTCCCAGTATATTAAAAAGTGATCCGCCTTTTTTGAAATTTGTCATAATTGAAAACATGTCTAGTTTTAGGAATAAAGAGCAAAGAACCCACCCTTTTTTCAAATGGGTGATGAATTTGCTCGGTTTTGATTATGTCATACCATTTGTAACATCAACAAACTGATATTACAATTGACTTCATAACTTTTTGATTATATACTATATGTAAGAAAGGTGATGGCTATGGGCAACAAAAATAACTTGGTTCACGCACGAACTTGTGTTTATAATGTCGGATATCACATTATCTTTACAACCAAATACCGAAAAAAGTTTTCAAAGGCGAGATTGAATCTAGACTTAAAGATATCTTATATCAAGTAGCCGATGATAAAGAGTTTATTATCGAAACGATGGAAATAATGCCAGATCATGTTCATCTGTTTGCAACAGCTCACCCTAAAATTTCTCCTAGCTATATAGTCAAAATGGCTAAAGGAATTACTGGGCGATTGCTTTTAAAAGAGTTTGATAGTTTAAAACAACAACTATACGAAGGCCACTTGTGGAACAAGTCTTACTATGTTGAAACCGTTGGCAATATCTCTAAAGAGTCTGTCAAACAGTATATCGAAAATCAAAAAGACAATTAATCTTTTTAAATTCAGAGCTCCTGAAGTATAATATTTTACCTATATAATATTAATAGGTTCCCTACTATATCAATATTTTCTAAAAAATATATTAAACTTCAAAATGATACTTTATGTGCAGATTTTAAACTAGAGACTCATATAAAGTTTCATATATTGTGTTTTATCATCTAAAAAGAGTAGTCAATAAGTATTTTTTGCACAAAAAGAAAATTGCAAATATTAGGAGCTCTGAAATTGCTATAAGAAAGGAGGTGTAAGAGCGATGAAACTAGCTGAAAATTTTATCTTCAAGCCAAACAAAACGCAACAGATTACACTTGGCTGTCTAGGATATGCAAGTGCAAGATTATATAATGTCGGCAACTATGAACGAA
>JAGXLU010000017.1 GCA_018334565.1 Halanaerobiales bacterium
GAGAGGGTCCGCTTTATAATAGTTATCAAGATCTCGTTAAAAGTCTAGGTCTAGATAAGAGTATCTTTTTTATACCATTTAAAGAAAATCCCTTTCCTTATCTAAATCGAGCTAAATTATATATAAGCAGTTCATTATATGAAGGTTTGGCCAATGCCGTATTAGAAGCAATGGCCTGTGGTCTGCCAATTATAACTTCTAACTGTCCAGGTGGGATTAAGGAAATTTTAAAAACCAATTTTAAAAAGATTAATATAGAAGATGATTATAAATTTGCTGAATATGGTATCGTCACAGATGGTTTTTATAACAAAAAAGATACAGATAGATCAGAAAAGAAACTGGCTAAAGCGGTCATCTCCCTTTTAGATGACAAAAATCTATACGACCATTATCAAAAACAGTCTAAACTTAGGATTAAAAATTTCTCAAAGCAAAATATTTTAAAGGACTGGATTAAAATAATTGGTTGAAATACGGAGCTAACTATAATGAAAAATAATCGTACAAAACTTAAAAAAATTAAAATATGTTTCTTGATTAACTGCTTTAGCCTGGGGGGAGCACAAACTTTTTTATACAATCTCATTAAAAATTTGGATAAAAAGCACTTTACTGTTACTGTGATTTCTATTAAAAAAGAAGGCCCTCTTTATAAAAAATTTAAAAAAATGCCGATTACTGTTTATTCATTAAATGTGAACAGCAAAATGGACCTCCTTTCAATATTTAGATTATATAAATTATTAAAAATAATAAGTCCTGATATTTTACATACCCATCTATTTTATGCTCATTTGATGGGCCGATTGGTTTCTATATGCTTTGAATTTAAAACTATCAATACAATTCATAATACACTTCATTATGGAAAGATAAAGAAATTTCTAATCAAGATAACTGATTTTTTAACTGATCTTAATATTGTTATATGTCATAAAATCAAAAACATTATGATAGATGAAAAAATCAGTCGGAATGATAAAATTATTGTTATCTCAAATGGGGTAGATTTAAAACAATTTCGAACCAAGTTATTAAAAAAAGAAAAAGAAAAACTAATGAAGAAACTAAATATCAAGCGATATGATAAAGTCTTATTAACAGTAGGCCGGTTAGAGAAACCGAAAGGTTATCAAAATTTACTTAAATCGGTTGCCCTCTTAAAAAAACACTATAATAATTTTATTTTGTTAATTGCTGGTGAAGGTAAAGACCGTGAAATAATTGAAAAACAAATTGAAACACATAATATTAAAAACAATGTTAAACTCCTCGGTCAAAGAGATGATGTCGATCAATTACTTAAAATTAGTGATCTCTTTGTGATGAGCTCGCTTTGGGAAGGGCTACCCATTGCTCTCCTAGAAGCAATGGCATCCGGTTCAGTTATAATCTCAACAGCTGTTGGAGGCATAAGTGAAGTCATCAAAAATTACGATAATGGTATATTAATCCAACCCAACTCACCTAAGAAAATGGCGGAAACTTTTTTAGAAGTCTTTAAAAAAGATAGTCCAGAGTTAATAAAAATGGGTAAAAATGCTCAAAAAACAATAGAAAATTACTATCAATTAAAGGATAAAATTTTTGAATATGAAAAGATATATTTATCTTTAAGATAATTTCAAATACTAATTTATTATGGTAGCTATAAGTTATATTAAATCCTTTCTGGTAAAAAAAGTGGTGGTGAAATGATAGATAGAGAGTTAAAAGACATCACAAAAAAATCAGCTTTTGTTTTTTTGGGGAGAATCTTCGGCTCAATTATGGGGTTTTTCTTCAGCCTGATTGCAGCCCGACTGATGGGGGCAGCTGTTTATGGTCAGATAGTATATGTAATGACAATTATTATTTTGCTGACTGTTATTACAAAACTGGGTTTATCGGAAGGCTTGGTTCAAAATATTTCAAAATTAACTACTGCCGGTAAATTAAAAAGAAGAAATAGTCTGATCAGTTTTTCAATACTCACGGTAGTTATTTCATCATCTTTTATCGCAATTTTTATCTTTATTTTCAGTGATTTTATTGCCTTAAATATTTTAAATAAGAGTCAGCTTTCTAATCTGCTTAAAATAATGAGTCCTTTTTTGATCATATTCTCCTTAGTTGAACTTTCTCCGGGTATTTATAGGGGTATAAAAGTTATAAGGCACCATGTAATAGGTAACAGCCTTATACTGACCTCCTTAAAACTCATTTCCTTGATTATTACAGGTTATCTCGGTTATAGAATTAACGGTTTAATTTTCAGCTATTATATCTCATTTACATTTGCCTTAATTTATCTCTATTATAAAATCTATAAACTAAATCTTTTAGGAACTATATCAAAAAAAGAAATAAGCTCATATAAAAATTTACTTATCTTTTCATATCCTCTTTTTATGTCCGGTTTGCTCCATTTTTTTATTGCCAGAATTGATATATTTATGATCGGATATTTTTTGAATTCTTCTGATGTAGGAATATATACGATCGCTTTAAAGGTGGGTACATTAATTAACTTTATGCTTTTTTCTTTTAACACAATCTTTGCTCCAAACATCGCCTCTTTATTTTATAATAACCAATTAGAAAAATTAAAGAGCTTATACCAGGTTATCACCAAGTGGATATTTACTCTAAACATTTTCGTATTTGCATTAATTCTCTTATTAAGCAAAGAAATTATGACTGTGTTTGGATCTGAATTTATTATTGGTTCAGCTGCTCTAATTTTGATCTCCATCGGCCAGTTATTCAATGCTGCAGTGGGAACTGCCGGTTCAGTTAACGTGATGACCGGTTATCCAAAATCAGAACTATATATCAGTATCATTGTATTTGTTTTAAATATCTCTCTGAATTATTATTTAATACCGCGTTATGGAATAAACGGAGCTGCTTTTGCTTCCCTAATTTCAGTCAGCGTTATGAACTTAGCCCGACTATCTATACTCTATCTCAGGCTAAAATTCCTCCCCTATACAAGGGGTTATTTGAACGTAATATATTCAGCCTTTGCTGCTTATCTTATCTGTTTTGTAATAAAGAAATATATCTCTCTCAATTATTTGATTATGATTATCACAGTTGGATTAATATTTTTATTGATCTTTACTACTTTAAATTATATTTTTGGATTAGAAGAGGCTGATAAAATGATATTTAAAGCAATTAAAAGAAAACTATTGGGTTAATAAAAAGGAGAAAATCTATGAAATTTAAAAATAATTGGCTCAATAAAAAATTAAATTATTTTAGATATCTTTTAAAGCCAAATCGTATTAATACTAACCTGGAAAAAAAAGATCTTAAAGAAGCCACTCCTATAATACTACCAACAGAAGTAAAAAGATATTTCAAAAAATATAAAATAGCTTTGGTTAAAGATACAGATCCCAAACCTTATTACACCAAATTTGAAAGATTTTTAAAAAATAATGATCTTGATTTTGAATATTATAATATATTCGATTCCACCTGGCAAAAAAAAGCTGATCAATTTGATATTATTATCTGGAGACCAATGTCATATTACTGGGAAATTCAGTCAGCCAGAGAAAAAATATTTTTTTTAAATCATTTTTTAAATAAAATAACAATGCCTTCCTTACCAGAAATCATGCTTTATGAAAATAAAGCCATCCAGTATTATTTATTAAAAAATAAGGGTTACCCTCTGATTAATACCTTTAACTCGTATGATTATGATGAATGCCTTAAATATATTGAAAGTTGCGATTATCCACTTGTTTCCAAAACAAAATTGAGTTCTGGTTCCAGTGATATTACTCTGCTGAAAAATAAAAGCGGGGCAAAAAGACTAATTAATAAGGTGTTTAAGACAGGCCAAAGCACATACTGGCCCTTTTTAAAACAGAAAAATTATATTATATTTCAAGATTATTTAAAAAATTATGGCTATGATCTCAGGATTATTGTCATAGATAGTCAACATATTTTCGGGTATTACCGACATCCAAAAAAAGGTGATTTCAGGGCATCCGGATCAGGTATTATCATCAAACAAGTTTTACCTATCAAGGCCGTGGAAATAGCATTCCAATTATTCAAAGACCTTGATTTCAATATTATAGCTGTAGATTTCCTCAAAGCAAAAAAAGATGATAATTATTATATATCAGAGTTGTCCTTTTTTGTAGACGTGATAACCTGTATCCAGGCCGAAAAAGAAGATATAGCAGGCCGTTATATCTTTAATCAAAAAGAAGACCGCCTGGAATTCAAAGAGGGTAAGTTCTGGCTTCAGGAACTAATCTTAAATAACTTTTTTATAAATCATTATCAAAAAGACCAGGGTGAAAAGGATGAATAAAAAGATAAGAGTACTTCATATTATAACTCGGTTGGCCGGCGGTGGAGCAGATGAAAACACCATATATACAGTTCAAGAACTAAACAAAAAAAGATACAGGGTTGATCTGATGACAGGTATAGAAAACTTAGATATTATGATTGATAATCTTAAGTTAAATGAAGATTCAAAACTGTATGTGATTGATAAGATGGTTAGAAATGTTTCGCCTTTAAAAGACATTTTAGCCCTTAATCAAATCTATAAAATTATCAAGATGAATAATTATGATATAGTTCATACCCATATCGCAAAGGCAGGTGTATTGGGAAGAACTGCTGCTAAATTGGCCGCTGTGCCTCATATCATACACAGTTTACACGGTATCACTTTCCCTAAGACTATTCACCCTTTTAAAAGAATTTTTTACTTACTTGTTGAACGTTTTTGTGCCCTTTATACAGATTATTTTTTAGCTGTAGGAGATGATATAAAAGAAAAATACATCAAAGCTAAGGTAGGTAAACCCAATCAATACAGGGTTATATATAGTGGTATGGATCTGGATAAATTTATTAGAGCAGCTAATTATGAACAGAAGATGATAAATAAAATAAAAGATGAATTCTCTATTGACCACGATAAATTGATAATCGGATGTGTTGCTGCCCTGGAGAAACGGAAAGGGCATCAATATTTGTTTAAAGTATTTAAAAGACTTAAGGAAAAACATGATAATATAATGCTCTTAGTTGTGGGAAGAGGAGAAAGAAAAGAATATTTAAGTAATCTGGCCAACGAATTGGGCTTAACTAAAGATATAGTCTTTACCGGGTACAGAAATAATATAGAAAATATCTTTGCTGTTATTGATATAAAGGTACTCACTTCTTTTTGGGAAGGTTTACCCCGTGTTTTAATACAAGCCGCCGCAATGAAAATACCGATAGTCAGTTTTGCAGTAGAAGGGGTCAGTGAGATCGTTAAAGACGGTAAAAACGGTTATATTATAGATATCTATGATACAAAAGATTTTTATGAAAAATTATCAGCTTTGATCAAAGATCCAAACCTTCGAAAAATAATGGGTGAAAATCAAGTTTTCGATATTAAAGAAAAATGGAGTTATCAACAGATGGTCAAAAAGATAGACCATTTTTACAGACAACTTCTTTGATAGATCATATGTATTTTTTATATAGAAAACAATTGTTTAATAAATATCTATTTTAAAATTAACATTTATATAATTTTATCGCTTGATTTTAAAAATATTTTTAGGTAAAATTAAGAAAATGATAAGAACTAAATTATGAATATGCAATGAGGATAATAACAACATAAATATATTAGCTGATGGAGTTGTTTTTTTATATGAGTTTAGTAGTACAAAAATATGGCGGCACTTCACTTGCTACAGTTGAAAGAATAATAAATGTAGCAGAGCGGATTGTTAAAAAATATAACGAAGGTAATCAGCTGATAATCGTAGCATCAGCCATGGGAGATACTACTAATCAGCTGGTAAAAAAAATGAATATGGTTTCAGATAATCCTACGCCAAGAGAGGCTGATATGCTCTTAACAACAGGTGAACAAATCTCAATTGCTCTTTTGACAATGGCCATTCAAAATTACGGTTGCCCGGCTATTTCTTTGACCGGTAGTCAAGCTTGTATCAAAACTGACGACAAACATAATCGAGCAGTTATAAAAGATATAGATAATAAAAGGATTAAAAAAGAATTAAAAAAAGGCAAAATAGCCGTTATTGCAGGATTTCAGGGTATTAACTCAAAAGAGGACTTCACAACTCTGGGAAGAGGGGGATCTGATACAACTACGATTGCTTTAATGGCTTCTCTAAAGGCAGATCGTTGTGAAATATATTCTGATGTAGATGGTATCTATACAACAGATCCCAGAATACTGCCCAATGCAAAGAAACTTAATTTTATTTCCTATGATGAGATGCTGGAGCTGTCCAGTCTAGGAGCAGAAGTCTTACATCCACACGCTGTAGAACTAGCGAAACTATATAATTTAAAACTTTACATAGCTTCCAGTTTTAATAACAATAATGGTACAATTGTAAGAGGTGTTAAAAAAATGGAAAAAAAAAGAAATGTTACAGGGGTGGCCTGTGATTCTGACGTAATTAAGATAACAATCAAAAAAGTACCTGACAAACCAGGGATTGCTGGCAATATATTTACAAGACTGGCTGAACATAGAATCAATATTGATATGATTATCCAAAATCTTCAATATAATAATCTTAATGATATAAGTTTTACTATCCACAATAGTGACTTTAAAAAAGTTAAAGAGATCATTTATAATATTGCTAAAAATGTGGATTCCAGAGGGGTAGAAATAGATCAAGATGTGGCCAAAGTTTCAATTGTAGGGGCTGGTATGATCTCAACTCCTGGTATCGCAGCAGAAATGTTTCAAGCGATGGGAAAAGTTGATGTAAATATTCAAATGATAACAAAATCCGAGATAAAGATATCCTGTTTGATCAAAGAAGATGGTGCAAAAAAAGCAGTTGAATCTATCCATAACCAGTTTAACTTAGGAGAATTATAAATATGAATTATATTAGCACAAGAGATAATCATTCACCGATTAGTGCAGCAGAAGCAATAAAATTGGGCATGGTACCTGAAGGTGGATTATTTGTTCCCTCTCATATTCCAACCCTAAAAGAGGAAGATATTTTTGCTAAAAAAAATAATAGTTATCAGGATTTAGCTGTCTGGATTTTAAATTTATTTTTAAAAGATTTTAAATCAAAAACAATAAAAGAGATAGTCAATCAGGCTTATTGTAAAAATAACTTTCCTTCTAAACAGATTACACCCTTAGTCAGGTTAAATAAGTATACATATTTATTAATATTATGGAAGGGACCAACAGCTGCTTTTAAAGACCTCGCCTTACAGTTGCTCCCTTATCTATTAAAACAAGCTGTTTTAAAAACAGCTTTAAATAAAGAAATAGTTATTCTTGTAGCCACCTCAGGTGATACCGGCAAAGCCGCTTTAGAAGGCTTTAAGGATGTTGAAGGTATAAGAATTATCGTATTTTTTCCAGACCAAGGGGTAAGTAAAATACAAAAGGATCAGATGCTGACCACTGGTGGCCAAAATACCTCAGTTGTAGCTATCCAGGGGAACTTTGATGACTGTCAAAGTGCTGTCAAAGAACTCTTCGCAGATCAGGACTTTAACAAATTATTGAAAATAAACGGCTATCAATTTTCATCTGCTAATTCTATTAACTGGGGAAGATTACTCCCCCAGATTGTATATTATTTTGCCGCTTATTTAAAACTGTTAAGAAATAATAATATTAAAAAAGGTGAAAATTTTAATATTGCTGTTCCTACAGGAAATTTTGGTAATATTTTAGCCGCTTTTTATAGCTATAAAATGGGACTGCCTGTTAATAAGTTAATCTGTGCCTCTAATGAAAATAATGTTTTAACTGATTTTATAAAAACTGGAAGATACGATATAAAACGTGATTTTAAAAAAACGATAAGCCCCTCAATGGATATTTTAATATCCTCCAATCTGGAACGCTTTCTCTTTGAAATAACTGGTCATGATAGTACTAAAATAAAAAGATGGTATCACCAACTTGCGGATAAAAAAAGCTTTACAGTTGATCAAAAGACCCTTACTAAAATACAGAATTTATTTGTTGGTTACTACGCTAAAGAAAAAGAAGTCAAAAAAACTATTAAAAATACATATCACTATTATGACTACTTAATAGATCCTCATACAGGGGTTGGCCTTAGTTCATTAAATAAATACAGAAATAATAGCGGAGATTTAAATATAACTGTGCTTGCATCTACTGCAAATCCCTATAAATTCAGCAAGGCTGTTTTACATTCTATAAAAAAAGATTTGAATGAAAAAAATCAATACGAATTAATTGATAGGTTAAATGAACTAACAAAAATGAAAGTTCACCGTGGATTAGCTGATTTAGAAACAAAAAAGATTCAACATAAAAAAAAGATTAATCTTAAAGATATTAAAGAGGAAATCAAAGATATTTTAAGTTTGTAATGGACTAAAACATATAAATATCATTATTTAAAAACTGTATTATCCTTTATATAACTTGCGGTAATTTTAGATTTTTTTAATTATTAATCAAAAATTAATCCATCTTTGCAGTTTTTTAAAAATATTTTTTTATCAGCTAAATCTTAACTAGCCTGGCTGCAAACCATCCCTTAATTAAACTCTCTTATATATTTATTGATATTATAGCTTTTTATATATATAATAATAACAAAGAAATTATACATTTAGTATTAATATAAATGGGGTTTTAAAAATGGCTCAAAATCAATATATGCAGGTTAAAGATATCTTAAGTAAAGCAATTGAACTTAAAAAAACCAATAAATACCAAGAGGCCAAAGCAGTCTTAAATGAGGCTTTAGTAAATAATCCAGGAAATATATATGTTGAAGCCAGCCTGGCTGATACCTTATCAAGACTGGGAGAAACCGAAAAAGCTTTACAGCTAGCGGATAAAGTACTTGAAGCAAAACCTAACAATTCACGTGCTCTAATAGTTAAAGGCAATATTAGTTTTGCCAAAAGGGAATATGAAAAAGCCCTTGAATTATTCGAACAAGCTCAGTTAAATAACAAGAGTGATTATTTAACATCTCGCTTAATCAGGACCTATCTAAAACTTGAAAAATTTGAAGAAGCACGCAGCATCTGCTCAAAAAAATTAGAGCAGTCTCAAAAAAATCTTCCTTTTCAAAAATTAATGGCAGCTATTTATGAAAAAATGGGCGAAACCAACAAAGCAGCCCAATATTATGATAAATATCTGGATAAGAAACCGAAAGATGACTTTGCCTATAAAGAAAAATTAAAATTGAAGATGAAAGATAAAGAACCTGCCAGAGCAGTCAAAGAACTAAAAGCCCTACTCAAAATTAAAAATAAATCCAATAATGTATTTTTACACCATCTTCTAGCAGAAAAATTAGAAGAAACACATAATGATGAAGAGGCTTTTTTACAATACAAAAAATCTTTAGAAATTGAACCCGGCAATGATTTTGCGGTTAAACAGGCCGGTTTTTGTCTTTATAGAATGGGTGAATATGAAAGGGCCCTTGATTATTTAGAAGAAGCCTTCCGAGATGACCCCTCTGATTACTATATTAAGACTACCTTAGTCAGTATCTATAAGAATACAGGCCTGATTGAAAAAGGTATTATATTTTTCAAAGATATTATAAAAAATAATCAGGGTTATAATAAACTTTGGGGAACAATTAAAAAAATGAATAAATCATTGGGTGATGATTAAGATGAGAATTAAAAATCTTGTTAATGTAAAAGATGTACGAACCGTTGTTCAGATAGCAGATATTTTGGATCCTAAGTTAAGGGACTTCTTAACTGAAAGTTTTGTAATAACTGATGAGGTAGAAAAGATTCTGCTTTCATTTTTCAAAGACCTGACCGCTAATCATGGTAAAGGATACTTTATCGAGGGTAACTTTGGTTCTGGTAAATCTCATCTTTTAAGTGTAATCAGCCTATTGACCAGTTATAATAAATCCTGGGAGCATATTTTAAAACAAAAAAGTAATACCAACAGCCTTAAAAAACTCTCAGAAAAAATCATAGGTAAAAAATACATAACTATCAACCTTTCCTTAGTTGAACACTCCAACAAGGAATATTTAGAGGATATTGTAATTGAAGAGCTTATCAACTTTATAAATGAAGATAATAGACTGACTGATTTTGATTTTAAGGGAGAATCTGAATTTATAGAAAAGATTTCCACCATTATTATCAATGAACATGCCAATCGGCTCAAAAGTTTTTTAAGAGAAAACAAAATAACAAAGTCGGAACTCTTTCAACCCGGCCAGCTCTATTTAATAGAAAAATTACTTAATAGATTGAACCTACCATATAGGTTTAATTACAACAGACAGCAGATCTTTGCTCAAATTTCTACTATCATAGATAACAACAAATATGATGGTCTAATTATCTTGATTGACGAGCTCTCTGAATTTCTGCGATCAAAACCGGATGGAAGACGATTTAATGAGGACATCAGGTTCATGCAGTTTTTAGGTGAATATGCCAAACGTAAGCCCTGTTGGGTTTTAGCCAGTCTACAGGAAGAAATAGAAAAAACCGGTGAAACCACTCCGGAGGCTTTTAATAAGATAAAAGATCGCTATCCAACCCGCTTTTATCTTACCGGCCAGCATATCAAAGAGTTGATAGACAAACGATTAATCGAATTAAAAGAAGATAAAAAAGCTTTTGTTGAAAAAATCTATCAAGATTATCAGGAATCTTTCCCCCATCTGCCTTTTCAAAAAAAAGAATTTATTAAACTGTACCCGGTTCATCCTCAGGCCATCGATCTATTAGACAATCTAAAACCGCTTTTTTCTCAGCACCGTGGTATAATAGACTTTATCCACTACCAGTTAAAAGGAGACCCCGGTCGTTCAATAGAAGGCATGATGGACCTCTCTGCCGAAAATCTTTTAACAGCTGATAAAATATTCGATCATTTTGTAGATAGGATCAGAGAAATGATGGAGACAAGTCCCTTTTATACCAAAGTATATAAGTATTACGAACAGGAAATAGGTTCATTATTAGAAGAGGGAGAGAAAAATACAGGTTTAAAAATAATCAAACTATTAATTTTATTTGCCATATCTCCCATAGATAAAAAATACAATGTCGAGGAAATTGCCAATATGCTCTTTTATAAGATTACAGACCTCGATCCTGCCATTAATTATGAATATATAGATGATATTTTAAACAGATTATATCAGCGGGGAGCCTATCTGATAAAAAAAGAGGCTAAACAAAAAAGATCGAATGTGTATTTTATTGACCTTAAAGCCGATGTAAACTTAATAATAAAACGGCGGACCGAATATATTAAGTCCAATCTTTTTAAAAATGATAATAGAATATTTACAAAATTGGGTAGACAGGTAAGAGAAAAATTCTTACCCCTAAATAACCTTTTTTCTAACAATAAACAACAGAGAACTGTCAGCTGGCAAAATACTGATAGAAAAGGCTTTTTATATTTTTTGCCTATCAGGGATATTTCGATCGATAATATCAACCAAACTGCTCAACATTTGACTCATGGAGAAAAAGATTTTATGCTTATAATGAGTTACGCCATGAACATAGAAGACGACAAAGAATACTTAAATAAAGTGCTCCTACCGGAACTAAACGAAGCAGAAAAGGCATCTTTTGTCTTTTGGATTCCTCAAAAAATAAAAGATAAAGAATTTTTAAAAGATGCTTTGGCCAGAATTATTTTGCTGGAGAAATATGAAAAAGATAGTTCCAAAACAGGAGAAAAAATTAAAACACAACTTACCAAACAGATTAAAGAAGAGAAGGACAGAATCAGTAAAATTTTTAGGGATGTATATTTTAGAGGAGAAATTATCAATGGTTTCAAGGAAAAAGTAATTAATCTGGCTGATCTAGGTTTTCTACCTTTTCACAGATTGATTGATAAAATTGTTGCTGGACTTTTGGAAGACAAATTTCCTGACCATAAAAAAATCTCTCCTTACCAATCTATTTTATCCACAGCCCAACTAGAGGCTGTTTTAGAGGATTTTATCAGTGTGGGAGAAATTGAAAATCTTAAAAATATAGACGGTCAGGTCTTAAATGTAATTGATGCCTTTATGAAACCAATGGGTCTGATCAAAAAAAGGAAAAGTGGCATAAGGTTAAATATAAAACCACATAAAAATCCATTGATCAAGAAATTATTTGAGCTTGTTGAGGAAGACAAAACAGCTATTGATGATATTTATTATAAGTTAAGAAAGGGCAGCTATGGTATGAGTAATAACCAGTTTAAGCTGCTTGTTTATTCACTACTTTATTCTGGTTATCTCAGTGCATATAGTGATCATAAAAAAATAAGTTTAAAAAATTTAAATGCCCGTAACTTTAAGAGAATAAAATACATTGGTTATGGCGAATTAATTGATGAAGATTTCCAAATGGTATTAAGTAGTTGTTCGTTGCTTCCACCTCGTTATCAAAAAAGGCATTTCACTCTTCCGCTGCAGCACAGCATCTGGCAGCATTTAATCGATAAGAAAAAAGAACTTAACCAAAGACTGAATAATATGAGGTATCAAGTTGAAAGATTAGAAAGTGATGATGATTTTACTGAATTTGATTTTGCTAATATGATAAATTATATAAACAAAGTAGAAAATTTGCTCTCAGAAATTATGGTCAGCTATTCTTCAGAAGAGGGTTTGGAGAGATTTGCGGCTAAATATAGGAATATGCCCAATATCGATTCATATCTTGAAAAGTTTGAACAACTCGAATATTTTTTATCAAATAATTTGAACAAATACAAAAAGATACTGAACTACCTAAAACACCCCGAGTTTGATATGCCCTCAAATCAAAAATATAGCGATCTTTTAGAACTGAAAAAGAATCTAGTAAAAGCAATGAATGACCGAGCTGTTATCTATGATAAAAAATTCTTTGATGAACTTAATAATAAATTTATAGAATTCAAACAGAGATATATCGAAATATATATTGATGAACACGCCAAACAAAAAGGCAGTGACCATTTTAAAAGTATAACGGAAATGCGTACAACAAGAAGTTACCAGGTTTTAAAATCACTGGCTGGTATTGAACTTATCTCTGTTAAAGATGACTTAGTTAAGATAGATCGACTAATAGCAAAGGCTCTAAGTAAAAGTTGCAGTATAAATCCACAAAGCAGATTACAGGATATACCGATCTGTGAATGCAAGTTTAAACTCGGTCATAAAATTGAATTACCCTCTAAAAATAATCTCCAAAAAATTATCGACTCCGGTGTTCAACAGTATATTAACAGTCTAAAAGAGAAAGAACATAAGCAGAGATTAGAAAATTATTTAGATAATATGGAGGCTGCTGGTAATAAGAGGTTTGCCCGACCTATTCGTAATCTACTCGCTGTGAAAATTAATAAGAATTTATATAAAAACTTAGATAAAATATTAAACCAAAACGTTGTAAAAAGGATCAACTCCGTTTTGTCAGGCGATATCTCACTTATCGAAAGAAATCTGGATGAGCTATATGAAAATCTTATCAATAGGAGCTTTTCGCCGACTCAAATTCGGCAGATCTTTAATGAGTGGTTGAAAGGCAGTACTGGACTCGGTCAAAAGACCTATATAAAGGTTAAAGGCAATTTCGGTCAAGGTTCACAACAAATGACAACAGCCCAGGATAATCTAATATTAATTGATTATATAAAACAAAATTATCCAGAGTTATTAAATTTAATTGAAAATACTGATTTCAACATTTTTATTAAACTTTTAGCTGTGGTTGTTTGGAAAAATATATATAAAATAGATAGTGGTTTAGAAAGTCTGATAACTAAAATCATACCTGAAAACAGTACATTGATTATTGAAGAACTTCAAAGAAACCACAATTTAGAAGATTCTTTCACCGAAATGTTTGAAAGTCTATACACCAGTAATCAAAATCAAGCCATCAAAAAGTTAATTACATCTAAGATTGATCAGATTGATCTTTCCAGTCGACTAATTGATCTAATTTCACCGGCCAATTTAGATGAAGTTATAGAAATTATAGAAATAGAAAAATTATCAACTAAAGTAATCAATAAAGTTTTAATCCAGTTTGTTAAAATGATAGAAAATATTCACCTTAATTATCAAACAAAAGAAACTCTTATTACACAAACTGAAGATATAAATAAAAAAATAGATGAAAGCCCACTCTCTAAATATAAAAAGGATGCCCTTAATTTGATATTAAACTACCTTTCTTTAGAAAAGAGTTTTGCTTATCTTGATTCTCAGGATAATTTTAATGATATAAAAGAGTGGAAGGAAGTCTATGTAAACCATTTAGCAAATCTGGAATTTAACTATTATAAAATTATCCAGCTTTCATCTCAGCTAGATATCACAGATATTATACCACAATCTATAAAGTATAAAAAAACAATTCAGACTCTACACAACTACCAGAATCTTTTCAACAACTTCCACGACAGTCGAGATATAATGGGAGAAGACTATGAAAAATTTATGGGTAATAATCTTATATATCTACTAAAAGATCGCTATCCTTACTTATTAAAAAAAATGAATACAAAAAAAGGCTACCTAATTCTTTTGGATGGTATGAGATGGGATATCTGGAAGTTGATCAAAAACGAGATAAACAAAAATCTGCCTCTACGCTTAATTGAAGAAGGTTCAATCTTTGCCCTTAGCCCTACTAATACAGAAACACAATTTGAAGCACTTAAAAAAGCCGGACAAAACATTAAACTTATCGACCAAAAAGAAGTAAGCGGCTCCTTACAGTCTCTATCTCAAAATAAAAAAACATCTAAAGAAATAATAAAATTTTCATTTATCGATGATAAAGTGCACAGTTTCAAGGATAATTACATTGAGTTCTTAAAAGAAATAGTTTTTTTAAATCAAAACCGTTTACTGCCTTTTTTAGAAAAAATTACTTCCGGTTCAGCTATTTTACTTTTTTCAGACCACGGTTTTAAGATTAATCATGGGTTTAAAGAAGTTAATAAATATGAAGAACCTCGTTACTTACATGGAGGAGGCTCTTTCCATGAAATCATAGTACCATGGGCTTTTATGTATAAACCTTAATTAATTCGATGGGGAGTGAAAGTATGGCTACTTTAAAAGAACATGAACAGGAACTGATCAAAAACTTAACTACTGATGGTTGGAGGGCTCGACCCCATCAAATCAAATGGCCAAAAGAACTGTACTGTGTCAAGGCAAAGAGAAGGGTATATGTTCTATTAAACAGGATTCATATTTATATACTTATCAAAAACTGTAATCATGAAGATCTAGAGAAAATAGTTGAGTTAATCAAAGATAAATTTAGGACATACCATTCGATTTGGATTGTGGCTGACAGTTTTACAGAAAAAGTCCAGGAATTTGCCCATAATACACAGCTATTTGGGTTAATTAAAATTGATGTAGATTAAATAACTTAAGGAATGAGTATATATGTTATTAGAAAAGGAAAGACAACTTATAACTAAATACGGGAATAAGTTAATTGAACTGGGCATAACCAGACAGACCGGTGGTAATTTAAGTATATTCAACCGAAATGAATCATTAATGGCAATTTCTCCATCGGCTATACCATACAGTAAGATATCAGCTGAAAAAGTTGTTGTAATGGATTTAAATAAAAAGAAAATTGAGGGAGATAATAAGCCTTCCAGTGAATATGAACTGCATAGAATTATCTATGAAAAAAGAAA
This sequence comes from Halanaerobiales bacterium, assembly GCA_018334565.1. Taxonomy (GTDB): domain Bacteria; phylum Bacillota; class Halanaerobiia; order Halanaerobiales; family M55B127; genus M55B127. The sequence continues at coordinate 15,707 of JAGXLU010000017.1, forward strand.
GGCAATTAATTCTGTTGTTCATACCCACCCTACTTATGCAACAACTATTGCCTGTCTTAAAGAAGAAATTCCGCCCATACATTATTTAATTGCATTTGCCGGCCTTAAAGTACCCTGTGCTAGCTATGCCAGATTTGGTACGAAAAAATTAGCCAAAAATGTATATAAAGCTATGGGCAGTAAATATAATGCTGTTTTGCTCGCCAATCATGGATTAATATCAGTTGGAAAAGATATTAAACATGCCCTAACTATTTCAGAAATGGTTGAATTTTGTGCAGAACTTTATTATAGGGCTAAAGCAGTTGGAAAACCTGAAATATTAAGTAAAAAACAAATCAAAAGAGTGATTGAAAACTTACAGGATTATCAAAAAAAACAGTAATTAAATATTTAATCATTGTCTTTTTAAATTTATTATTTTAAAAATACACTTAATAATTATACCACAAAAACCTAGAAATATTTACTTTACAATCTGATTTTATACTTTAATTTTTTAAAATTCCTTGTAAATATAATGGATGTTCTTTTAAATTAGAATAGTATCGACTAAAAATAAACTTTAAACACTTAAATATAGTTTTTGTAAGAGAGAGGAGCATTTTTATGAAAGTACAGTACGAATGTATGCCCTGTATATTAAGACAGGCTATAGAAGCAGCCCAGATGGTTACTGATGATGAAAAAATAATAGATCAAATCATTGAAGAATATGCCAAAAGAATACCTAAAATTAGAAACAATGTATCAACTCCTTTAGTTGTCAGCCAAATACAACAATCAATCAGAGAAAAAACAAACAACTCAGACCCCTATCAAAAATTTAAAGAAAAAAATATGCAGTTGGCCCAGAATATTTATAAAGATCTAGAAGAACTAATCCGAAGAGATAAAAATCCCTTGAAAAAAGCTTTAATTATTTCTGCAACAGGTAATGTTATAGATGCAGGTATTAGTTTAAAGATAGAAGTAGAAGATAGTATCTTAAAATCAATTAGGAAGGGGTTGACTGTTGATCATTATCAAAAGTTTGCAGACCGTTTAAAAAACTCTGATTCTTTACTCATAATAGGGGATAATACAGGAGAAGCAGTTTTAGATAAGCTGCTTTTAAAAGAGTTAAATCAATATGATATTAATATAACCTATGCAGTAAGAGACATACCTATTCTCAATGATGTCACCCTTAAAGAAGCAGAAGAGATCGGTCTATCACAATATGCTAATGTTATTTCAAGTGGTTGTAAAGCACCTGGTATGTTAATTGAACAAGCCAGTGATAATTTTATGAAATTATACAATAAAGCTGATATTGTTTTAAGTAAGGGTCAGGGCAACTTAGAAGGCTTATCAGAAGAAGATAGACCAATATTTTATCTCTTAAAAGCAAAGTGTGATCTGATCGCTGATTGGTTAGATGTAAAATTAAATGATCTTGTTTTTAAATTTGTAGAATAAATATCCTATCTAAAACTAAAGATGAAGAAGGGTTGTATTATATAATGGATAGAAAGAAAAAGGACTTTATTAGAGAATGGACCTATGAAGCTAATAATGATCTGGGCCTGGCTAACTTTGTAATTGATAATGGTGGTCAATACTATGATTTAGTCTGTTTCCACTGTCAGCAGGCGGCCGAAAAATTTCTTAAGGCTTATATAATCTATCTCAATCTTTATTACAAAAAATCCCATAATCTAAACTATCTTTTGAATGTAATAAAAAGAAAAAAAGAAATAAGCAAAACTCTTTATAAAAAAGCTGAATTATTAAATTCTTTTTCTGTTGATTCTCGATACCCTGATCACTGGCATGATCCGGATTTATTAAAAACTAAAGAATGTTTAAAAGCTGCTCGAGATTTTAAATCTTTCGTATATAAGGATCTTGAAAAACTTTAATACTGACCTTGTATTAAAGACAAAAAATCAGTCGTTGATATAAAAAACATTTTAGCTTATAATACAATTAAGGCTTCAATTATTTGATAATTATTACTTTGTAAGCTGTATAATATTGCTTTATTCTCCATTTAGAGGAGGAGTTTTAATGTTCATCAACATTATCCTTATAGCCTTGTTTATCATATTTTTAATTATTTTATTTTTCCTCATAATTCCTTATAAATATAGTTATCAATTTGTTTATGACAATGGTTTATCTTATATAATTACTATAAAAACTTATCCTTTTGTTTATGTAAAAACAAAAAAGAATAACTTAATACAAAAATATATTAAAATATGCGGTTATCAGAAGACTTTAAAAAATAAAAAAGAAAAAAAACAAATTGATGATGTAGTTGATGAACAAAAAGAAGAAAAAAAATTCGATTTTCCACTCAACATCATTACAAAAAATAATATCATACATATAATAATATTTGTCAAAGATATTATAAATTTGATTAGACCTGATAGTCTAAACATAAAAACAATAATCGGTTGTCAAGATCCTTACCATAATGGAATTTTAATTGCATACTATTACAGCTTTAAAAATGCCTACCCTAAATTACCAATAAATTTAAGTATTAACTGGAAACAAAAATATTTCCATTCAGAAGGAATAATATCTGGTTACATACTTCCTATACAAATTTTATTGAGGTTATTGACCTTTATCTTTTCTATTCGTACTTTAAAAGTTCTCTGGGAAGTTATAAAATATCAACTTCCATCTCTAAATCTTAAATAAGATTTAGAGATGGAAGGAATGTTTAATTATGGCAGTTGAATTATAATAAAAGATAGTGATGGAAATACATCAAATTCTAATGTTAAAAACATAGAACTTTTTAAATATAGTAAGGGTTAGTGTTTTGTTAGTTAGAGTTAAAACCATCTCAATTCATCCCCAAGCTAATCAGAGATTAGTAAAAATTTTTCTTGAGACATTTTAGATAAAAATAAATAATAACAAAAAGGAGTGTTTTAACTATGGGGAAAGCAGAAAATATTCTGGATTCAATGTACAGTAAACTTGATGACTTTCTGAAAACTGAAACTGTTGTTGGTGAACCAATTGTAGTAGATGATATTAAATTGCTTCCGATCATCACAGCATCATTTGGCTTAGGTGGAGGGTTTGGTCAAGATGAAGATGATTCTTCTGAAGGTGCTGGTGGAGGGCTAGGTTGTAAGATAACTCCAGATGCTATCTTAGTAGTGAAAGACGGACAAGTAGAAATGGTTCCTATCAAGAAAAAAGGTTCTTTGGAAAAACTTTTTGAAAAGATGCCAACCTTGGTTGAAAAATTAAGTAAAATAAAAGAAGAGAAAAAAGCAGATCATCCAAAAGAAAAAGAAGAAAAAGAATCTGAATAAATAACTTCCTAAATAAACAATGGCTATTTTATATTTGATATTTTATTCATTACTTTTCAAAATTTCTTGTAAAATATTTTAAGTTATGTTATACTAATTTAAAATTAAATATGATAAATTCAATTTTGGTTTCATGATGAATTAAAAAGGAAAACGGTGCAAATCCGTTGCTGTAGTCGCAGCTGTAAGCGGTATTTAAAAAGGTCTTCACTGCTTTTAGTGGGAAGGAGATCTTGTTGGAAATCGTAAGCCAGAAGACTTGCCACAATTGTTTACATCTTTATTCTCCGAACTAGAGAAAGCAGATGGGAGTATAGTATGAGTTTATATAATCATACAATTAAAATTCAAAACCATAAGCTGCCTTTCATTTCGGGAAGGCAGCTATTTTTATTTGCATATAATTATTAAAAACTAAATAAATAATTGATAAAAGTTCTCTCTAGATGGGACATTAAAAAGGAAAACGGTGCAAATCCGTTGCTGTAGTCGCAGCTGTAAACGGTATTTTAAAAGATTTTCACTGCTTTTAGTGGGAAGAAGATCTTACTGGAAAACCGTAAGCCAGAAGACTTGCTTTTATTATTTACTTCACTTACTCCGACTCAGAGAACCGTGAGGTTAACCATTTTAAGTAATAATATAATTTGTTTTATAATAATATTATATTAGATAATGGTTAATTGAGCTGTTCATAATCTAAGAACAGTTCTTTTTTTATTTATGTAAAAAATATTTTGATTATTAGATCATATGATTTAATAAATTTTAGGAGGTTTATTATATGAAAGGTATGGTTCAAGTATATACAGGTAATGGCAAGGGTAAGACGACTTCAGCTTTAGGACTTGCTATACGCGCGGTTGGAGCAGGTTTGAAGGTATTTATTGGACAGTTTGCCAAAGGAAGAAAATATAGCGAACTTAAAAGTCTAAAAAAAATTGGAAATATTAAAGTCCAACAATATGGGCAAAAATACTTTATCAAGAACAGTCCAAATGATAATGACATTAAATCAGCTAAAAAAGGTTTCAATAAAATCAAACAAATTTTAAAAAATGGTGATTACGATCTTGTTATTCTTGACGAAGCGAATATAGCTACATTTTATGAATTATTTACAGTAGAAGAACTAATTAAAGCTATTCAAAATAGATCGAAAAATGTTGAGGTAGTTATTACAGGTAGGATGGCAGACAGTAAATTAATTGAATTTGCAGATCTAGTTACCGAAATGAAAGAAATCAAGCATTATTACCAAAAGGGTATAATGGCCAGAACCGGTATAGAAAAATAATAATAACCGAAGATTTATAAAATTAAAAATGTTTTTAAAACAAAATAAGTTACCCCGCGGTGGGAAGCCTAATTAGGCTTCCCACTCATAATTTTATTTTCTAAGATATTATGATATAATAAATTTAAGGAATTATATTTTAGTCAACCTTCCACTTTTTATTTAAATATGTTTGTACTATGATCTTTTCTTTTAAAAAGAAGTTAATATCTAACAATTCTTGCTTTATTACTCCTTATATTATTACATTCTTATAATCCTTTCTTATATAAAAAATATTGGTATTAATGTTAGCCGTTCAGGCTGCTTTAATATAAAAAACATATTCAGGGGGGATTAACTTTGTTAAAAAAGAGAAATCTATCTATTTTTATGACACTGACACTTATTTTATTATTATCAGTTTCTTTTGTTGTAACAGCATCTGAAACACTGACAATAATTGCTACTTCAGACATGCATCAATATGTAATGCCTTATGATTACATGACAGATAGTCTGAAAGAAGGTGTAGGCTTTGCTAAAACTTATACCAAAATACAGGAGGTCAAAGAAAATAGTAAAAATACACTGCTATTTTCAAACGGTGATGTGATTCAGGGCAGCTTACTTGGATTATATGAGTATCAAATAAATCCACTTAAAGAAGGAGAAACTCAAACAATTATCAAAGCCTATAATGAGGCAGGTTATCTGGCAGCTCCGCTGGGAAACCATGAATTGCAAGATTACAGTATGGACTTTTTTGAAAAAGCAAACCGGGGAGCAAATTTTCCATTTCTATCAGCAAATATTTTAATGGCTGAAAAGGAAAGTAACTTTTATGTAAAACCCTATGTAATACTAGACAAAATGATAAACGGAGAAAACATCAAAGTCGGGGTAATTGGTTTTGTTCCACCACAGACTATGCTTTGGGGTAAAGACCACCTAGAGGGAAATGTCATTATAAAGGATATAATTCCACAGGCAAAACTATTAATACCAGAAGTAAGAGAAAAATCTGATATTGTAGTCGTATTAGGTCATACAGGTATCAGTGATGATCCTGTGGATTCTTATGATGCAAGAGAAAATGCAGGATATTATCTTGCCCAAATTGATGGGGTAGATGCCCTCGTCTTGGGTCATCAACATAGAACTTTCCCTGATGATTATGAAGATTTAGACCATATAGATTCTGAAAATAGCACTCTTTTTGGAGTTCCTACTATAATGCCGGGAGCTTGGGGAAGATCTGTTGGTGTCATAGACATGGAATTAGAAAAAACAAATGGCAGTTGGGAAATAGTTGGTTTTAATGTCAGACATGAAAATATAACAGAAGATACAGAAATAAGCCCCATTATAGAAGAAATAGCTAAAGAAAATCACATGGCAACTATTGAATATGTGAGAACCCCTATTGGAAAAGCCGAAAGAGATATTGCTTCCTACTTATCAAGAGTAATGGATTCTTCTGTAACTCAAATCATTAATGAAGCCCAAATCTGGTGGGCTGAAAAGGTATTTAACTCAGGCGAATATTCTGATCTTCCCATATTATCAGCAGCAGCTCCTTTCCGAGCAGGTAGGGAAAGTGCTGATTATTTTACAGAGGTCTGGGAAGGAGATATTACAATTGGTGATGTTACAGATATATATATATACGATAATGAAATTAGAGTAATGCACTTAAATGGAATACAAATCATTGATTGGTTAGAAAGAAGTGCGGAAAACTATAATAGAATTGATCCCACTTCCTCAGAAGAACAAGAACTTTTAAACTCAGAATTCCCTGCTTTTAACTTTGATGTAATTGAAGGAATAAATTATCAAATAGATGTAACTAAATCAATTGGAAATAGGATTATTAGTGCTACTTATGAAGGAGAACCACTCTCTAAAGATATGGAATTCCTAGTTGTGACAAATGACTATAGAGCAGGTGGAGGAGGCAATTTTCCACCTTGTGTTGAAGAAGATCCTGTCTATGGGCCTAGTGGTGTAACCAACCGTGAACAAATTATTAATTATATTCAAGAACAGGGAAAAGTAAACCCTAATCCAAGTTATAACTGGAAAATAATGCCGTTCAACCCTGCCGGTATGGTTACTTTCCGCTCACATCCAGAAGCCATGCAGTATATTGATAAATTTAATATAGGAGGCATAGAATTATTAAGAACTGATGAAAATGGTATGGGTGTCTATAAATTAGATGTAAGTAAATAATTTGATATAAGAGCAGGCGAATTATTTGCCTGCTCTTTTTGATAAGAAGGTGCTTTTTATGAAAGCTAAGGTAAATAATCAGGCTATAAAGATTTTTAAAAGAGCCCAGATCAAAGATCTTTTAAGAAGATATTCATATCAGAAATATAAGGAAGTAAAAAGAGGCTCAGCGATAATCAAAGATAGTAATAATAACAGAGTGTATTTGGATGGTGAAGTAAGTAATAATCAAAGATATTATATTGTAAATATATAATACATAACATGCACATTATAGCATGTACATTACGGGAGGAAATTTTGTGAGTTTTTTAAGAAATAATAAATATATTATTATATTTTGTACTGTAACTATAGTCATTTTATCTATAGTTATTTTTAATAATCGATTAGCTCACACCTCAAAAAATAAAAATGTTATGATCCTTTACAGTAATGATGAACATGGATCTATTGATAATTTCGCAAAAATAGCCTCACTAAAAGAAAAATATGAAAATGATGACCGATATGATGATGTAATCTTGGTCAGTTCTGGTGATGCATTTAGCGGCAATCCTGTTGTTGATCAATATATTATCAATAATAAAGACTTAAGGGGCAAACCTATCATAGATTTAATGAACAAGGCGGGTTATCAGTTATCTGTGTTGGGAAACCATGAATTCGACTACGGTCAAAAAAGACTAAATGAAAATATAGAATTTGCAAATTTCCCTTTACTGCTTGCTAATATAAAATTAGATGAAGATAAAGCAATTTTAAAACAACCTCCTCCCTACAAAATAATTGAAACAAAGCAAGGTGTAAAATTAGCTTTTGTGGGGATTGTTCAGATTAACAATGATGGATATCCCTCAACCCTTGTTAGCAATTTAGAGGGCCTAGATTTTTTAAGCCCTACAAAAACCGTCCAAAACTACCTCTATCTAAAAGACAAAAACGATGTTCTTATACTATTAAGCCATAATGGACACAGCTGGAACCTCAATTTAGCCCGTAATTTAAAGAATATAGATGTAATTATTGGAGGACATTCTCATACAGTAGTACAAAAAGCTGCTCAGGTTGAAGACACCTTAGTTACACAGGCCGGCAGCAACCTAGATTATCTGGGTAAAATAATATTAACATTTGATCAAAATAATAATTTAATAGACTCGATGGGAGAACTTATAGATCTTGATGAAATAAAATTTAAAAAGGATGAAATAGTCGATATTATCAACTCATATCAATTAGATTTAAAAGATGTTTTAAATAGAGAGTTAAATCACCTTAATGAACCAATAATAGGAGTTAACAATATCGGTGCATTAATAACTGATGCCCTCCGCAACTCTTTAAAAATAGAAGAGATGGGCTATGAAATCGATATTGCCTTACAAAATGTTGGGGGAATAAGAGCTGACAAGATTTATCCGGGGGCGATAACTGTCGGGGATGTTTATGAAATAGAACCCTTTGGTAATAATGTGATTATTTATAAGATGACTGCTAAGCAGATTAGAAACATGCTAGCCATTAGTTATATAATAGGTAATTCAGTAGATTTAATTCCTTCTGGGTTAAAATATGAAATTATAGTTGATTACAAAGGGAAATTAAAAAAGATAGTACTAAAAGATTTAGATAATAATGAAATAAATAATAATAAACTTTATACCGTTGTTCTCAATCAATATGTGGCAAGTTCATATAAATTTACAGCTGAAAATGAAGGTGAAAACATACAGCTAAAAGTAAGTGACTGTATCATTAATTATTTAGAAAATAGAATAAGCTCAAATGAACTAAAAAAAATATATACAAAAAATGATTTAAACCGAATAGACCTAAAGATAACCAAAGGGGGAACAGGTCAGAAAGTTGCCAAAACTAAAGTTGATATCTCTACAATCAAAAAAGCACATGCTTCGGTTGGCGCTGCTAATTTAATGGCAGATGCTTTAAGTTTCGTACTAGATGTTGATATTGGTGCATATCCAAGTAGTCAGCTTGCACCCAATATCGTTTATCCAAAAAATAGTCCTTTATACCAAAAGTCACTAGATTTAATATATTCCAGCTTTGCATATCATAATAATGTTACTATGGTAAATATAACAGGTAAAAACTTAGAAAAAATGTTATTAAAACAAGCCAAATATTATAAAGAAGGACCTATTATGACCCACCTTTCATCTTCTGCAAGATACACTGTAGAAATAAAAGAAGATAAAATAAAAAATATTAAAATATATTTAAATAATGAACGCCTCAAGGCAAATCAAAAATATAGTTTTGCTATCAATAGTTATGTATGGCAGTTTTATGCTGAGGCAGCTGATTATTTTGATATTACAGTCAGTCAAAAAACGGAAAAAGAAATTTTATTAGAATATCTAAAAGAAATAAAAATAATTGATAGCTCAATACTAGAAAAAAGAGTTGAAATAATTGAAAAAAATGAGACTAAATAAAAGTCTTTAAATTAAAACTTTTATATTATTTTATTAAAGATCTTTTAAATCAAATATAGATATCTAAATTATAATTTTTTCTTAAATTAGGAGGTTATTTGTATGACTATTAAAACTAAAGAAATTATAGAGGAACTAAAGACAGTTCTTTCCAGTAAAACTATCGATGCTTTAGTACCGCCTCTTATATTTGTAATCAGTAATATAATCTTCTCCCTTCAAATTGCAGCGATTTCTGCTGTGAGCATTGCAGTTATATTGGGTCTGGTACGTCTTTTATTAAAACAAAGTTTTAGCTATGCCCTGGGTGGCCTATTTTTAGTTGCACTGGCTTCCAGCCTGGCTTTTTTGACAAAAAGTGCAGTCAGTTATTTTATCCCGGCTATAATCAGCAGCTCTTTATTATTGCTTGCCTCTCTGATCAGTATAATAATCAGGAAACCACTAGCTGCCTGGGCTAGTCACCTCACAAGGGGTTGGCCTTTAGAATGGTTCTGGCGCAAAGATATTAAACCAGCCTATCGAGAGGTTACCTGGTTTTGGACATTTTTTTTATTAATGAGACTGATTTTACAGATTATCTTATTCCGTTTGGGTGAAAGCAGTCAGTTAACATGGGCTAATTTATTATTAGGCTGGCCTTTTACAATCTTAATTTTAATCTTTAGTTACATTTATGGAATCTGGCGCCTGCGTCAATTGAGTGGCCCTAGTGTAGAAGAATTCGAAAATGATGAACAGCCTCCCTGGTCTGGTCAAAAAAAGGGTTTTTGATATAAATTGCTAAATTAAATATGAAAATATTTTTTGCTTTTTATTTATCAAAAGTTTTAAAAGAAAACTTCCTCTAAATTTTAATTTTGATTTAGAGGGGAGATAAATTTTAACGGTATTGATTTTCTATATACTCCTTAATAACCTCAATACTTGCACCTCCATTAGATACAATACAGTAGCTTCTAGACCAAACTGTATAATACAGTAAATTATCAAATTTAAAATAATGAAGATGTAAAAGCAGTATATACACAGTTAGAGAAACAATTTAAGTCTAATTGGCATTGCGATTTTCTACATTCACATAATAGACATCACTGTCTTAAAATGTTAGTACGAAACTGGAAGGCGTTAATGTTGTTAGGCTTAATGAAGCCTATACTAGTGGATGTAGTGCTGTTGAATTATAAAAAAATTAATAAATCAAATCATAATAAATCTCGTAGAGTTCATAGAGGTTTGTTTAAAAATAAAAAGACCACCATTAATAGTGATATTAACGGTAGTCTTAATATATTAAGAAAACATTTGAATGATAAATGTATTCCTGAACTCATTAAACAAGTTAGGGATAATAGGGTTGTGGATCCCCCAAAACGAATAAGTGTTGCCTAGCCGAACAGGTGGAAACTTAATTACAAAACTTCGTTTAAATCTATCTAGTAATATATAGCCACTATGGTATATATGAAGTAATAGAAGCTCCTTTAAAAATCTTGTTTTTGATTTGGTGGGATAGGTTCACAATCTTAAATAAATTAACTGTTATTTTTAATTTTTTTTATTATATGCAGGTATTGAGAGCTTTCTTATCTAATTATTATAATATAAGAAGCATTTTAAATATAATCTTTTTTATAAAATATTATTTGTCTTAATATATATAAAAACTCAATATTTTAATAACTTCCAAATACCGACTAAAAATTATTTATAATTTAAATATATTAGGAGGACTTTTAATGAATAAAAAAGAAGTAAATATAAAAACCAAATTTGTTGAGAAATTGCGCAATGATAATATGGTTGCCTTTATTTTTTGTTTACCAGCTTTAATTCCGCTTATAGTCTTTTGGATAGGTCCTATGATTTTTGCCTTTTATCTCAGTCTAACTGATTGGGATTTTATGTCTGCTTCCTATAATATTGTAGGGCTGAGAAATTACTTTTCTCTTTTACAAAGTCCTGCCTTTTATAGAACGCTTCGCAATACCCTTTATTTTACTGTTGGTAGTGTTTTGCCTGCTGTTATAGGGGGTCTTTTATTAGCAATTATGTTAAATCGTAAAATACCTGGACGAAATGTACATAGAACTTTAATTTTTTCACCCTGGATTACTCCAATGGTGGCAATGGCAATTGTCTGGTCCTGGATGTTTAATCCTTCAAGAGGATTAGTTAACTACTTATTTACCTTAATAAATTTACCCGCACTGCCCTGGGCTTCCAGTTCAACCTGGGCTATGCCGGTTGTTATTATAGTTAGTGTTTGGAGGACCTTAGGCTGGGCTATGGTTTTTTATCTGGTCGCCTTAGAAGATATCCCTGAAGATATTTATGATGCAGCTGAGATTGACGGTGTTAATTTTTGGTCAAAATTACGCTACATAACGATACCCCTCGTTTCACCTACAACCCTATTTTTATCTGTAGTTCTAACCGTCCAAGCCTTACGTGCTTTTGACCAGATAGATATAATTACACAGGGAGGTCCAGCCGGAGCAACAAGAACCTTACTTTATGAATATTACCAAACTGCCTTCCAACAGTTTAACGCAGGCAAAGCAGCTTCGATTGGTATAATTATATTATTGATTGCCTCTGTTTTTGCCATAATACAGTTTTGGTTATCTAAAAAATATGTCCACTATCAGTAAAGGAGGCGAACACATATGAGCCCGAGTAATATTAAAACAATTTTTAGGAAATATAAAATAAGCAGAATTTTATGGCAGATTTTTATGGCCTTGGTGAGTCTCATCATGGTAACACCTTTTTTATGGATGTTTTTGAGTGCTTTAAAAACGCAAAAAGAAATTAAAGCTTTCCCCCCTAAATTATTTCCTGAAATAGCTCAATGGTCTAACTTTTTAGAAACCTGGGCTTCTGCTCCTTTTGATCGATATATATTCAATAGTTTTTTTACCGCTTCTTCTATAGTTATTTTACATATCATTACTACAGCGATGTTTGCTTATGCTATAACTCAGCTTAATTTTAAACTGCGCAAACCTTTATTTGCTTTAATTATGGCAACATATATGCTGCCGGTAGCAGTTACTTATGTACCCAGTTATATAATACTGGCCCGCTTGGGCTGGTTAGATAGTTATCAGGGTATTATTTTTTCAAATTCGGTTAGTGTTTTTGCTATATTTTTAGCCCGGCAGTCATTTTTGCAGGTACCTGAAGAAATGGTTGATGCTGCTCGGGTTGATGGTGCTGGCCACTGGCATATACTATGGAAAATCTTCTTCCCTTTAACCAAACCAATCTTTATTACCTTTGGCTTGATAAATTTTGTCCTTATGTACAACAATTATCTTTGGCCGTTGATGATCATCCGCAGTCGTGAAATGTATTTGATTACAATTGGTCTTAGACAGTTCTTTATTGAACAAGGTGCTTATGGAGTTAATTGGCCCTTAATAATGGCAGCCAGTACTATTGTTGTCACCCCTTTATTGCTCTTATTTTTCATTGCTCAAAAGTGGTTTATTAGAGGCGTTGGTGACACCGGGATTAAGGGGTAAATGTCATTTATAAAAGGGTTAAATATAAAAGGAGGGAAAAAATGAAAATTAAATTGTTGTCCGATTCTAATATTGTTGTGAGAACAGGCTTTGTCTTTGTATTGGCAATGTTTATGGTCTTTAGTTTTTGTCTGCAAGATGTTAATGCTGAAGAAGTCGAAATTGATTTTTACTATGGATTAGGTGGTTTTTTAGGTGAAATGGTAGAAGAATTTATCGCAGATTTTAATGCTGAACATCCTGATATAACGGTAAGGGGTATTACTTATGGAGACTACTCAGAAACCCTACAGGCTTTTCAAGCAGGTGTAGCAGCTAGTGATCCACCTGCAGCAACTATGCTTGAACCATCCCCAACAGTTGAATTTGCCAAAAGAGGTTTATTAGCTTCTCTGAATGATCATCTTGCCAATGACACTAATACAGACCCCGATGATTACATGCAGGCCTTTTTTAACTTAACTCAAATAGATGGAAATCAATACGCTTTACCATTATTTGGTACAACTCAGATCCTCTATTATAGGCATGATATCTTTGAAGAAGAAGGTGTTTCTCCTGACAAATTAAATACCTGGGAGGGTATGGAAGAAGCAGCCACTAAACTCACTAAATTTGATGAAGAAGGAAATGTTGAGCGCTACGGTTGGGAACCAATGTGGGGACGTTTTAATATGATGGATGCAGTATTTAGTCGTGGTGGCAAAATATTAAGTGATGATGGTACAGAAGTGCTTCTTGATACAGAGGTCTGGATCGATACCTGGGAAAAATTCCGGGAATGGATCCACGAAGATGAAATTATGTCTATTCATCACAGTGGTGTAGGCTGGGAATACTGGTATAATACAATAGATGACGTATTGGAAGGAAAAGCAGCTGGTTATACTGGCTCTAGTGGAGATCAGGGAGATCTAGATTTTGATATTGTTTCTGCTCACGTGCAACCAGGTTGGGAAGATCACGGTCCGACCAAAGCTGTGGGTGAAGCTCGTTATGGTGTGGTAGCCAAGGGTCTTTCTGAAATTGAAGAAGCAGCAGCCTATAAATTCCTTGCCTATTTTTCAAGTCCAGCTAAGAGTGCCAGATGGCAAATGGAGACTGGTTATCTAGCTGTTCGTGAATCTGCTAAAGAAATGGAAGAATTTTCAGAGTTTCTCGAAAATAATCCACAAGCTATGGTTCCTTTAAAACAATTAGAAACTGCTTCATCAATATTTATAGACCCAACTGGAGGAGAAATATTACAGGCTCTTAATGATGCAGCTGATCAAGTTCAAATTGAAAACATTTCTGCCAAAGAAGCCTTAGAACAAGCTGCAAAAAGAGCACAGCGTGCTCTTGATAATGAATTAGGTAATTAAAAAGATAAAAAGCCCTGTATTCTATTGGGTACGGGGCTTTTTAAAAAATTATTCGGGGGGAGATATAAATTGTTAGATATTTATAGTATTAAAACTTTTGAAATACCAACTAAACTTATTAGCGGTGTAGATAGTATTAAAAAACTTGATGAAATCTTAAAAGATCTTGAAATTACAAAACCCTTAATTGTCACAGATAAAGGTATCAAAGAAGCCGGTCTTTTAGAAAAGTTGGAAAGACTACTTAAAGATAATGGTTATAAATATAGTGTTTATGATCAGGTGATTGTTAATCCAGACGTAGCTACAGTTGATAAAGGACTGGAGTTTTTTAATAGTTGTAATTGTGATGGTTTAATTGCCTTAGGTGGAGGAAGTTCTATTGACACTGCCAAGGGAATAGGGGTTATCAATAAACACGGTGGATCAATTTTAGAGTACGAGTTTGGCAAAAAACCATTGACTAAAAGGATTACACCTTTAGTAGCAATCCCCACTACAGCAGGCACTGGAAGTGAGGGTACTATGTGGGCCGTTATTACAGACCATGAACGGGAAGTTAAATACAATGTAGGAGGACCTTTGATTGCTCCACAAATTGCACTTGTTGATCCCAAACTACATATTTCGTTACCCGCTCATATCACTGCAGGAACTGGTATGGATGCACTCTGCCATGCTATAGAATGCTATACATCCCATTATGCTCAGCCTCTGACAGATTCTGTAGCTCTTTTAGCTATAGAATATTGTGCAAAATTTTTAAGGAGAGCTGTGGCTAATGGTGAAGATATAGAAGCCAGATATTATATGGCGCTGGCTGCAACCCTGGCTGGTTTTTCTTATGGAAGTGAGAGTGCAGGAGCAGTACATGCTATGACTCAAACTCTGGGTGGTATTAAGCCTGATGTTCCGCATGGAGCAGCTGTGGGTTCTTTACTGGCACCTGTTATGTTATATAACTGGATGGGTGAGCCAGAAAAATTTAAGCGGATAGCAATAGCAATGGGTAAAAATGTAAGAGGTTTAACAACCCGGGAAGCAGCTTTAACAGCTGTAGATGCTGTTTTTGATCTGGCCGAAGATATAAATATTCCCTCCCTACAAAAATTAGGTGTTAAAGAGGAAGATATTGAAAAACTGGCTGTTGCTGCTGAAAATGATCCGCAAACAATTGGAAACCCGCGCGATATAGATCGTGAAGGCTATGAAAAAATATACCGCTACACATATCAATTAGCTGAATAAAAAGCAGGTGAATTTAAATGAAAAAAATTGTTGTCAATCCAGAACTATGTACAGGCTGTGAGATGTGTGCTTTGATATGTTCATTTGTCAACACAGGGGGATTTAATCCTCACCGAGCCTGTTTATCAATAAATCATTTCCAAGATGGTGTGTTTAATTCTCCCGCCTTTTGTCAGCAGTGTGAAGATGCGGTATGTGTAAAGGTATGTCCCACAAGCGCTCTTGAAATTGATAAAGAAAAGGGTTACGTAAGTTTAGATACAGAAAAATGTATAGGCTGTGGAGAATGTGAAGAAAACTGTCCTTTTGATATGATTACAATTGACCCTGATTCAAAGAAGGCCTTCAAGTGTCAGCTCTGTGATGGTCAGACATACTGTGTTGATTACTGTCCAGAAGATGCTCTGGGGGTGTATGAAAAGTGAAATATAATGCATATATGAAAAAAATGTTGATAATAAATCTAAATAAAAATAGCTATGAGATTGTAGAAACCCCTCTATCTTTAATTGAAGAATATATAGGAGGTAAGGGTTTTGGAGTTAAACTCTATCAAGAGTATATTAAAGCAGATACTAAACCATTGAGTCCTGAAAATGTAGTTATGTTCATTAATGGGCCCTTAACCGGTACCCTTGCTCCTTCTTTTAGAAGTTGTCTTATTACCCGTTCGCCTTTAACGGGAACCTGGTTGGATTCATATTTTGGTGGTTATTTTGGTCAAGAAATCAAATATGCAGGTTACGATGCTGTAATTATAAAGGGAAAAGCAACAGAACCTACCTATATCACAATCAACAATGATAACATAAATTTCCATAGCGCTGTTAATCTTAAAGGTAAAAAAGTATCTGAAACCTCAGAAATGATAAAAAGCAAACATGGCAGACAGTATAAAATAGCCTGTATAGGTCCTGCCGGTGAAAATTTAGTACGTTATGCACTCGTTTCATGTGAACATATGAGGCAGGCCGGAAGGGGTGGAGCAGGTGCGGTCTTGGGCTCTAAAAATCTAAAGGCTCTGGCAGTTCGAGGAACAAATCTTGTTAATGTCAATGATAAAAAGGGCTTTTTAGAGGCGGTTAAAAAAGCACATCAAGAGCTAAATGAATCACCTTCAATAAAATCCTTCAAAGAAGATGGCACACCCGGTTCGATTCCTTATGCTCAGGATATTGGCATGTTACCCACAAAAAATTATAAATATGGACAATTTGAGAAATCGGAAAATTTAGAAAGTAAGGCTCAAATAAATAGTCTATGGATGCGTAATTTGGCCTGTAGTGGCTGCCCAATTGCTTGTGGTAAAATTGGTAGGGTTTTTAAAGGCGAATTTAAAGGTATTATTTCTGATACAGTTGAATATGAAACTTTGGGTTTAATTGGAGCCAATCTAGGTTTATCAAATATTAATCATATAATTAAAATAGCCAATTTATGCGATGAACTTGGTCTTGACACAATATCAACAGGGGGCAGTATTGGTTTTGTTTTTGAGGCTGCTAGTAAATCCAATTTAGATATTTTACAAAAAAAAGGACTTGAATTTGGTAATGCAGAAACTGTTATAGAACTTGTTAAAAATATAGCGTCTCGTAAAGATGAACTTTCTAATATACTGGCTGAAGGTGTCAAAAGGGCCTCTAAACATATACCAGGTAGTCAAGAATACTCTGTTCATATAAAGGGCCTTGAAACACCTGCTTGGTCTCCTCGGGGAGCGCCAGGTATGGGGTTGGCTTTAATGACAGCCGATAGAGGTGGATGTCACCAGAGAGCTTTCCCCGTCTCTTATGAGATGGGAGATGATCTATGGCAAGGTGAACAGTTGAATAGGCTCGGAGTAGACAAAAAGGCCGAACTAGTTATTTATCTACAAAATAAGTTGGCTGCTCTTGATACTCTTGTGAAATGTGACTTCGGTACTTATGGAATATCAGAAGAAAGCTACCGTATTATGCTCAATACAGCAACCGGCTTCAACTTACCATCTGATTATTGGCAAACCCTAGGAGCCAAAATCTGGGATGAAACAAGGCGAATTAACCTTCAACATGGGTTTGAACGCAACGATGACTATCTACCTGAACGTTTTGTCAAAGAACCATTGCCAGACGGACCTGCTAGTGGCCATTATATTTCTCAATCTGATATGGATCAGATGCTTGATGACTATTACAGGCTGCGAGGTTGGGATAAAGATGGCAGACTGAATAATTAAATATTAATGGGCTAAATTAATAGGGTGATAATTATGAAGATAACTTATCAAGGTTCTACTCTAGCTAAAATATATGAAAAAACACATAAATTTGATCTTGAAGATAGCTATAATTATTTAAAATTAAAAACTGAACTTCAAGGCAAATGTTATATGATTATCTTACTCTATGATCCCACTGATAAATTAAGAATACAGTACCATTTTCAACCAGAGTATAGAGAAATAATATTAAGTGATAATGATCAATATTTATCACCCGGGGTCTTGAACGGTCCTCTAATAAAAGGTAGATGGACTTTAAAAACCATTATTAATAGTACAAAAAATCATATAAATAAAGATAACAATTATAAAATTACCTTATACGCATCTAAAAATAAGTTAAATTTAAAAAATGATAATACCTTAAAATCACCAGTTAAATGGGCTGATTATAATTGTAAACCACCCTTATCTTTAAACAAATACAAATGGGATAAAACTTACAACACAACTTCAAAATGGTATAAAGGTGATTTGCATGCTCATACTATCTGCTCTGATGGTATGTTAAAGCCAGACGAACAGTTACAGGTGGCTATAGAAAATGATCTAGATTTTTATTTTACTACAGATCACAACTTCTTACCACTCTGCTGGGAAAAGAGTAATATATTAGTAATACCGGGTGTTGAAGTAACCTTAGAGCATGGTCACTTCAATGCCTTTGCACTAAGTAATTTAATTGACTTCAGCAACCAATATGGCTCTGAAAAATTAAGCTCAAATTTCATTAAACAAATAAATAATAAATCTGAATTTATTTCCATTAACCATGCCTTTTTTAAGAAGTGGGAGTGGAAATATGTCGATAGTAAAATTGAAGACTTTCAAACTATGGAGATTATTTGTGACCCCCAACATCCGGATGCAAAAATAGCTGCTCAAAAAGCCTTAAAGGCCTGGAAGACACTTTTAAATGATGGCCATCGAATATGGGCAGTGGGAGGCAGTGATACCCATCTAAGAAAAGATTATCAAAAATATGGAAGACCCCCAACCCAAATTGGTGACCCTGCTACATTTGTTTTATCAAAATCTCTTTCTGCCCATCATATTATTGAAGGAATTAAAAATGGGAAATCATATCAGGCCAGAGGATTTTCAATGAGACCTGAATTTATTATTGGAGAACAATATTTTAGCCCGGGTAGTGACCTTTCCTTTCTTTTCTCAAATAATACTAAGCATAAAATAAAGTGCAATATTGAAATAAAAAGCACCAAATATCCCTTAAATTTACAGTTAATCCTAAATGGACGCCCAATCAATAACATTGTTGTTAAAAAATCAGGTAAATATGAATATAAACTCGAATTGAAGGGAAATAAATATGAATGGTTATCTGTAGAAATACGAGACAGTAATGGTCAATTAATCGGACTTGTTAACCCCGTATTCAAAGGTAAAAAGAAAAATACTATTACTCATTGGTCTCAGTTAATTAAAAAAATGGAGGAAAGTTAGTCAGCTTCCTCCATCTAATCAGAAACAAGATTAAAAAGACCTTGTTAAATTAAAAACTGCACCCAAGTCCTGAACAATTTACACCGGCTCTATCTCCCAAGTGGGTAATTCAAGAATAGAGTCAGTTGAAGGGCAGATGACTAAAAAACCCTATCCAGACAATCGGGCTACAGGTTTCCCTGTATACTATCATCAGATAGCTCTCTGGGCAATATTGAGACTGGCATTATAATCAGCATTTTTATCACAAACAAATTTATTTTGACTTCATCTATGACCTTTTTTACCACAGACAGCCCAAATTTGCGAGGTATTTTTAGGATTAACTTATTGATCGAAAATACCTTTT
>JAGXLU010000092.1 GCA_018334565.1 Halanaerobiales bacterium
TGCAAAAAACACTGATGAACTACTCTCTGTAGATGATAAAACCCAATATATGAGGTTTTATATAATTCTCTATTTTAAAATCCGCACAGAAATATTATTTTGAAGTTCAATATATGATTACACTGCGGTGCGCCAAGATAAGTTCATACCATATAGCAGGTGGGAACCCTGTTGAGTAAGGCTAATCAGGTCACTCATAGCGAGTTTTGGACATTTATTGGTAATGGTGAATGTTAAGCGTAAATAGCAAGGATGCAGGCGGCAAGCGTAAGTTGAAGGTATTGAGCCTCGAAATAATCATAAATTGAACTGGCCGATACTGTCGCAGTAGTAGAAGGTAATATTACTGGTGAACGTTAAGTAAGTTCCCAGTAACGCTCCGGGGTCTGAGACCGTCGCATGTATCACATTGTTATGGTATGAAAACTTGGGATCTCCTGCATATTCTACGCTGAGAGTGGGATGAGCCAAGCTTAAGGGTTAGGCCGTCCAAATATTTGCAGGAAGTCGGATAACTGCATAGTACCAAGGAAACAGGTAATTCCTGTGGAGGGAAGGCAGTTACACAAAATCACTCTCGGATGGGACACATACGCTATACACAGAGATAGGTGAAAGTATGGAAACGAAACTGAAGAGAATAGCTGAAGTAGCCAGAGCAAAACCGAAAGAAAGGTTCACCTCACTTGTACACCTGGTTAACGAGGAAATGCTCGTAAACTGCCATAGAGAAATGGATGGCAGTAAAGCTCCAGGAGTAGATGGTGTGACTAAAGAGATATATGAGGAAAATCTACAAGAAAATATAAAAGATTTGGTAGCAAGAATGAAAAGGCAGGCATATAAGCCTAAACCGGTAAAGAGAATATATATTGAGAAAGAGAGTGGCGGTCAGCGCCCATTAGGTATTCCAACTTATGAAGATAAATTAGTTCAAAGTGCCGTGGCCAAAATTCTTTCTGCTATTTATGAAGAGGATTTTCTTGATTGCTCTTTTGGTTTTAGACCTAAACGCAACTGCCATGATGCCTTAAGATTGCTAGGTGGGATCGTCAACAAGCCAGAAATTGACTACGTGGTCGACACTGATATCAAAGGGTTCTTTGATAATGTTGATCATGATTGGCTAATGAAATTTCTAGACCACCGTGTCCAGGATCCCAACCTGCAAAGGCTGGTAGCCAGGTTTTTAAAGGCGGGTATCATGGAAGATGGAGTTAAACATGATAGCAAGAAGGGCACACCTCAGGGCGGAGTCTGTTCGCCTGTACTTGCAAATCTCTACTTACACCAAGTTGTGGACCTGTGGTTTGAACGTAAGATGCGAAAAGTATTGAAGGGGAAGGCCTATATGGTGAGATATGCGGATGATATAATTTTCTGTTTTCAGTATAAAGAGGATGTCAAACATTTCTATAAAGCGCTGGTAAGAAGGCTGGAGAAGTTTGAACTCGAGCTGTCAGAAGGGAAAACTAATATTGTCAGATTAACGAAAGATTCTGATGATGACAGTGATGGAAATAGTACTTTTGACTTTCTCGGATTTACCCACTATATGGGGAAATGTAGAGATGGAATTAAAAGACTCAAAAGAAAGACCAGCAAGGAACGATTACGGCGTACTATCTCCAGGTTTAAGAAATGGATAAAGAAGAATAAGGAGACCCCTATTAAAGAGTTTATGAAAAGAATAAACCATAAACTCAAAGGAACCTATAATTACTTTGCTGTGTCTGATAATAGTCGAAGTCTCTATAAGCTCTATCAAGAGGTTAGAAAGTTGATATTTAAGTGGTTAAACAGACGCAGTCAGAGGAAAAGCTTCGACTGGGAAAGTTTCTCTGATTTTCTAGATAAACATACTATTGTAAGGCCAAGAATCAAAGTAAATTTATATAAGATTAAAATTGGAATTGGCTATATTCAGTGAATGACTGTGTGAAGAGCCGTATGCCTGAACAGGGCACGTGCGGTTCTGTGAGGAGTTGGAGCTGTAAAGCTCCGCTTACTCGACAAAAACGGATTGACAAACCCATCCTAAGCATAAAATCTGATTAATAATCATATATTTGTTGACATATTTATTTTACTAACTCATAATAATTTTTATTTCGAACTATTATTATTTTTGCTATATATATCCTATTTATTGCTTATTAAGTCCTTGAATAACTTCTAAAGCTTCCATTTAGTATTTTAACCAGCTTTTTTATGTTATATCCGAGCGCTTTATACATAGATGTACAACGGACTTTTAATTTACCACATACTTTGAACTGATCTAAACCCTGTGATCTTTTTAAAGCAGAAAATGTTCCTTCTACTGCGGTTCTTAATCTTTTTTAAAGCTGATATTCATCAGTAGAATGTTTTGCTCTTAGGCAATCATGGTCATATCTTTTTTTCTTCAGTGGCTGGTCATTTGTCCTGATAAAAACAGTTTTTACAATCACTTTTTTCAAACCAGGCAGCACAAGTATCACTAGTGTTTAGAAAGTTAACATCACTATTTATATTAGCATCTAATGAAACATCTGTTATCATTTGAGCTGGATTATTAGGATTGGAGGTTTCACTGATATTAACTGAGTAACCCTTTTGTGCTTTTGAACCTTTTTTTCGATAAGTAGCATCTTCATCATGAGGGTTTTGCATGCTAGAAGATTTAACATCTTTATCATCTTTGGCCTTAAGCTGTTTGGTAGTTTCTATAGATTGTTCTTTTACCACCCGACATAATTGTTGATAGGCTT
>JAGXLU010000061.1 GCA_018334565.1 Halanaerobiales bacterium
CCCACAAATTTGTCCTTCATTTTACAACCTAACTCCCCTCAAATAGTAATTGATATATTAAAACGGTTCTTCTCTAAAATAGTTGGTGAAATCATAAAAATTATTGATATAAAATTGTTTATATTCCTTATATGACAAAGTTCTTGTTGTTTCATTATACTTAAACTATATTATAATAATCTTCTCAATTAAAAAGGGCAATATTTATTAATTTAACAGATAAATTCCTACTTTTCTACCAACGGATATGGAGAAAATCCATTAAAACCAATTTTGAAAATTTATGCATATTTGAATGAGATTTTTTAAAAAAATTGTAATAAACTTTAATAAAATTAAAGGATATTTTTTATTAATGCCTAATTTTATATGTACATCCTTTCACAGAGCTCCTGAAGTTAACTTCAGGAGCTTTTCATTTTTTTTATTTCAAATAGTTAATTAAATTATCCATGCTTTTAAAAATATTAACTTTTTACATCAATTTTTTTTTTATGTTATTTTAACCAACTTAACTACTTTATTTACATAGATAAAAACGAATAACTATTGATTAATATTTTAAACAAATGTAGTTTCTTTAGTGCTTTTTACAATTATGTTTTCTGCTCTTACTACATATTTTCTGCTAGGCCTTAGTCTAAAAACCTCTTGTATATGTGTAGTATCGATGATATTGAAATCAGCTATAATTACCTATTTTTATTCCATAATTTGAAATTCCCATTATTTTTGCAGCATTTTTAGTAATCATATCATAAACTACTTTAACTGAATTATGGTTATTATATTGGGCAACATATGAACAGAGTAAACAATAATCGAGAGAATCTCCAGTTCCAAAAACATGAAATCCATCACAAATAGTGTCCTGAGCAGTAGCAACATTAATATCATGACTTACCAGCTCTCTAATTCTAGTAACACCTCTTGTTCTTGGCTCAGAATCAATACCCATAATAGCTAGAACTTGAGAATTAGTACAAACATTGAAATCAGCTAATTTTAGTAATTTCATTACTTTTTCGGCATGGGCATCATTTTGATATGCAATAGACCTACAGTATCCTCCTGTTACTCTTCCCTGATAATTTTCTTCTATAGATCTCATAGCCGTATATTCAAGTGGCCTAGCCAAAATATCTTTAGTTTGATCCATATGCATATCAATGTCAACATCATAGTTTTTAGCAATTTCAAAAACTAAATCCACATGTTTTTTGCTATACTGTTCTGTCCACTCTGCCGCAGGCATTCTCCCTATCACATCTGCCCCCAATTCCATTGCTTCCCACAATAATTTTTCTGTGCCTTAATTATTGAAAATACCTTCCTGTGGAAAAGCTACTATTTTTATATCACAAATATCACTGCATTGTTCTCTGGCAGGCATTACCCCTTTTAATCCAGTGAGACCAACTATATTATCTATATCTACATTTGTCCTTATTTTTGTTGTTCCATACGCTGTGCATTCCTTAATTGCAAGCACAGCCCTGTTTTTGACATCTTCAACAGTATAATTTTTTTAAGATCATGCGTAATTTTTATAGACTCTTCTAAAGTCTCTTCTTGGCTTTCCCGACCCTGTAAAGCAGTATAAACTTTATCTAAATGCATATGTGGATTTACAAAGGTTGGGCTGATTAGAGAACCTGCAACATCAATAACCTGATGTTAATCTTTAAACTTTATGTTATTTTCTATTTTTTTATATAAGCCGTCTTTGATCCAAATATCAACTAATTTTTCTTTTTCTACTAACCTAGCATTTTTAACTAATAACATATTTCACCTCATGTTTATACTTTATAAAAACTTTGTTTTTTTTATTTATATAAATATTTCATTAAATATTATTTAGGTGAGCAAAAAGAAAATATCCCCAATTAATCGGAGATATTAACTTTTGAGAAATTATTATACTTTTGTTATACAAACACCAATTAAGCCCGGACCAGAGTGGACGACCATAGCTGGACTTATTTCTCCAAATATAGATTCCTTCACATTTTCAAAGGTTTTTACTTTTTTATAAATTTTTAAGGCTTCTTCTTCTGCATCAGCATGCATTATATCTATATGAGATAAGGCTCTACTTGCTTTTTCTTGGGTTAATTTTAATAACTTTTTAATTGCTTTCTTTTTAGTTCTCACCTTATCAAAAGTATAATACTGACCTTCCTCATCTATAGATATAATGGGTTTTATATCTAAAAATTCTGCAATTGTACCACTAATTTTACCAATGCGACCTCCCTCTTTTAGATATTTCAATGTGTCAACTATAAAATAAAGATCGATTTTATTTTTTTTATCTTTAATCTTATCTACTATATCAGAAAAATTACTTTTTCCTTCCTCTACCAGGTCCTTAGCATATAGGACCAATCTCCCAAGACCCATCGATAGCAATTTGGAATCAATCAATTCGATTTCTATACCTTCAATATTTTGACTGGCCATTTTACAATTCTCATAAGTTCCACTTAATCCGGAAGAAATATGAATTGATATTATATGGGTAAAGCCATGCTCTTTCAGTTTAAGATACTTAGAGTGTATTTCTCCCCTTGTGGGCATAGAAGTTGATGGGATTTCACTACTCAGCCTTTCATAAACCTCATTTGGTTCAATATCAACTCTGTCTTCATATTGACCATCACTAAAAATAATTTTTAAAGGTAGAAATTCTATATGACGTTTTTCTAAGATTTCTTTCGATAAATCACTTGCACTGTCAGTTACAATTGCAATCTTTTCTTCCATTTTCTTAACTCCTTTATTAAGCTTTATTTGATAGTTATATTTTATACTATATTGAATTAATATGCAAAATTTCAGGCTCAACTAAATTTTTTAATTATTTATATCTCCTCCTTTACAATATATTTTTCTGCTTTATATATCTTCTTTGTAATCTCTATTGATGAAGGTCCGCCATCTGTACCTGTATTATTAATTAAATTTTTAGTATCCAAATAATTATATATATCTCCATCAAAATACTCATTGTATTTAGGTAAAATCTTTCGTAACTCTTTTAGGGATAAGTTTGTTAGAGATTTTTCCTCTTCTTCAAGATAGATTACCAGCTTTCCTACCAACTTATGAGCCTTGCGAAAACTTATATTTCTTCTACTTAAATAATTAGCTAGCTCAGTCGCATTAATAAAACCTTCTTCACAGGCTAACTCCATTCTTTTTTTATTAACATTTATCTTTTTGACCATAGAAGGATATACCTCCAAAACTGCTTTTATTGTATCGATTGTATCAAAAACACTTTCCTTATCTTCCTGTAAATCTTTATTATAAGCTAAAGGTAAAGCTTTAAGCATAATTAAAGATTGCATAAGATTTCCAAAAACTCGGCCGCTTTTAGCCCTTGTTAGTTCTGCCAGATCAGGATTTTTTTTCTGAGGCATGATAGAACTGCCCGTAGTGTAACTCTCATTAATCTCTATAAAAGAAAACTCACTTGTATTCCATATTATGATTTCTTCACTTAAATTACTTAAATGCACCATTAAAGTTGAAACATTAAAATTATATTCCAGTATATAGTCTCTATCACTCACCCCATCTATGGTATTTTTATATATTTTAGAAAACCCGAGCTCTTTTGCCGTCATTTTACGATCTATATCAAAACTACTTCCTGATAAGGCACATGAACCCAGAGGAGATACATTAATATTTCTTAGAGAGTTATCAAATCTTTCATAATCCCTTTTAAATTTGTAAAAATAAGCCATCAAATGATGTGCAAATGTAATGGGTTGAGCCCTCTGCAAGTGTGTATATCCAGGCATTATGGTATCAATATTATCTTTAGAAAGTTGGGTAATAGCTGACATCAAATTTAATAATAAACTTTTTGTATTCATGATTACATCTTTCAGATATAACTTCATATCAACAGCAATCTGATCATTTCTGCTACGTGCAGTATGCATCTTACCGGCTGTTTCGCCAATCTTTTCGAATAATCTATTTTCAATTAAAGTATGAATGTCCTCTGCTTGCAAATAATCAAATTTTTTATTTTTAATTTCTAATTCTAACTCTTTGTTTATTTTCTTTAAACCTTCTACAATTTTATATTTTTCTGATGGGCTAATTATATCTTGCACTGCAAGCATCTTGACATGAGCAATACTACCCTGTATATCATAAGGATATAATCTAAAATCAAATGAAAGGGAAGAATTTATATTATATAACCCCTTTGCTATCTGATTACTATATCTACCTCCCCAGAGAGTCATTTAAAAACCTCCTTATCTGCTCTTAATTCATTTTTTTTTGCATTAGCAATTTGAATCGGTAAAGCCCAAAGATTAATAAACCCAGAGGCAGATTTATGATCGAATATATCGTTTTTATCATAAGTAGCCAATCCATAATGATAAAGCGAACTACTGGACTTCCTGCCAATCACCCTGCAGTTACCTTTATAGAGAACCAACTTAACTTGTCCAGAAACTACCTTTTGGGTTTTATCAATAAATGAATCCAGGGCCTTCCTCAGGGGAGAAAACCAGAGTCCATTATAAATTAGTTCAGCATATTTGCTGCTAACATAATGTTTAAACTGCTTACTTTCCTTATCAAGAGTTAATTCTTCAATTGCAGTATGAGCTTTCATCAGAATTTCAGCTGCAGGTGCTTCATATATCTCATGTGATTTTATTCCCACTAACCTATTTTCAACCAAATCAATCCTTCCAATTCCATATTTACCACCTATTTTATTTAATTTTTTAATCAGATTGACCTTATTCATTGTAATACCGTTTATAGAAATAGGTATACCATTTTCAAAAAAGATCTCTAACTTGAATTCCTCCTCTGGCGTGTTCTTAAAAGACCGGGTCCATAAATATGCATCTTCAGGCGGTTCTTCCCAGGGATCTTCCAATACACCACATTCTATACTTACCCCCCACAAATTTTGATCTATACTATAGGGGCTGTCTTTTTTAACACTCACAGAAATATTATTCTTTAGAGCATATTCAATTTCCTCTTCTCTACTTTTAAACTCCCAATCTCTTAGGGGAGCGATAACTTTTAATTTTGGAGCCAGAGATTTAAAACCTACTTCGAATCTAACTTGATCATTGCCTTTACCTGTACAACCATGAGCAATGGCACTAACCTCCTCGTTTTGGGCTATTTCAACCATCTTCTTCGTAATTAATGGCCTACCTAATGCTGTTGCCAGTGGATATTTATTTTCATAAAGAGCATTTGCTTTAAAACCCTTAAAAACATACTCATTAACAAACTCCTTTTCTAAATTCTCTACATATGCTTTAGATGCACCTGTTTTTATAGCTTTATCTTTAATCTCTTTTGGATTTTGCTTTTGACCGAGGTTAGCTGTATAAGTAATAACTTCCGCATCATATCTTTCTTTTAACCACTTTATTGAAACAGAAGTATCCAATCCACCGGAATATGCAAGTAATATTTTTTTTATATTTCCCATGTTTTCCTCCTAATTTTTTTAATTTAAGTCATGTTCAAAATTTAATTTTGTTATTAGCTTAGACTTAAATTTATCGGAGGCGATTAAATTTTTTCATAATTTCAAATCCCCTTTTATTACAATTAAAAAATCCGCCACTACTATACAAACTGCAGAGACGGATTTATAATCCGTGGTACCACTCTTGGTTGCCGAATTATACTTTATTCGACCACTCATTTGATTTCATAACGTTTATCAAACGTTTTCCCCTACTTTTTGTTCGGAGAAACACTTCCAGTATGCGTTTCGAAAGATCAACTGGATGAGCTCACACCAAATCTCATCTCGCTATATCAGCTTCACTTTCTACTCTTACTTTCTCAAGCTTTTTTATATTTTTATAATTATACACATAAATGAATCATAATGCAAGTAAAATATAAATTTAATTCCTTATTTGAATCCTTATTTATTAATTTTTTATTTTTTTAAATTATTTGATGAAATTAAAATTCATGGCTATTATAAAAGTCAAATAAGAAGTGACTCCACCCAAAAACGAGCCCCAAGTTAAATCAATATAGGTTAGTTTTATAGGCCAATCCTTTAATGTAGATAGATTTGTGATATTATAAGTTCCATAAGTGATAAAACCATATAAAGCTCCAGCAAATAATGCATACTGCCAACTTCCTATATTAATAGCCCTGTTTATAACAAAAAATACCAGACCAACTATATAAAAAAGATAAAACACGACAGCCGCTTTCATATTAAAATTATCCTTCATTATAAAACCAATCTGGTTTCTATATAGATCTTTAGCAATATAGCCCAACCAGAAAAAATCAATGCCAATAAATATTGCAAAAGCCAAAACATATATTTTTATATAATCTATCATAATTTATCACACCTTATTATTTATTTAAGAATTCTCTTATTTTTTTTACACCTTCCAGACTGTTTTCTACCTTGAGGGTCAATTTTTCCATCGGACACAGATCGGTATCATCCCTGTTTCTAATTACTTTAACCACTTTTTCCGCTTGATAAGAGAGTCCAACCTTATTGAAATGATCAATAGCTCCCTGACTTAAAATTAAACCATAACAAAAACTAACTGAAGCATAGTCGCAGATCATCGCTACAGCTCTACCGATTATTTTATCAGCCACCACCGCCTTTTTCAGTAAATCTGCCTGATTGTCCATTAAATCTACAATTGAGCCCACACTTTCTTCCTTACTTTTATATTGAATCTTGTTATCCTTAGCAACAACTAAAGAATAAGAACTGTTTTTGAGTTTTTCTATTGCTATTTGCCTGTCTTTTTCCATTATCAATTTCCTTTCTATATCATTATTACATCTTAATTATGCAGTTCTACCACATCTTGGTCCTCCAAAATATGATCTTTGGCTACTTTCTGCCCATCGAAACGAGCTGAACCCCAGATTCTAGCACTTTTTAAATTTTTAACAAAATCTTTATGAATCAAACGAGCAAAATCTAAAACCGTACTACCTTTACTTAATATAAAAGGCCTTTTATAATCTGCTTCTTCACCCGGTTCTTTGCTGTAAACTCTGACTATATTTAATTTTTTGTATAAAATCTCGGGTAGTCTATTAAGATTTTTTCCACTCTTATTTGATATCCTAACAATATCTAGATTAGGATAAAATTCACTTATAATTTCCAGATTGTCCGAACTATTTGGCAGATCAACCTTTGTCGCTATTATTAGAATATCCTCCTGGTGATAGGCTCTTATATTTCTAGGTATTTCTTCTCTAATTATTCTCTTTTCTGTGAGAAAATCAATTGTATTAGACAACTGTTCTAAACAATTATTTGCAGAGGAATCAATTACTATTGTTATATAATCAGAGTTGAATATAGCGCTTATCATTGGTCCTGGAACATTTTCCGGTACTAATGGTGGAGTATCTATTAACTGAATTTGTATATCCTTATAAGGAACCATGCCTGCTGTGGGTAGAGAAGTTGTAAAAGGATATTTAGCTACCTTAACATTAGCATTACTTAATGATTCTACTACAGATGATTTTCCCACATTAGGATAACCCAATAATATGATCTGGCCGGCCCCTTCTTTATCAATTAAATAAGGATTATAAGTGCTCTGCGATTTGCTTTTCTTTTCCTTTTCTTCCTTTAGTTTTGATATCCTCTTTTTCAAATCTGCCTGTAATTTTTCCGTTCCTTTATGCTTGGGCATAATTGACAGCATTTCTCTTAGTGCTGCAATTTTTTCTTCAGGTGTTTGAGCCTTTCTAAAAATTTCTTCAGCATCATAATACTGAGGTGGTAAATTTGCAGGCATGCTCAGAACCTCCTATCTAAATTTTTTAATCACTTATATTAATAATTAAATAGAAGTAAGTCCAATTCCTCTTTATTAAATATAAAAATTAGCTTAATTTATTACTTTTATACCGTTTCAAGTATTTCAAAAAAATTGGAATTAAAATTAGTTGCCCAGTTATACCAGGTAATCCTGCTATTATCGTACCATAAATATAAATAAAAGGGTTGGCATTAAGCTGAGATAGCCCAAATCCATAAACTAAAATCAAAACTACAAGAGAAGCCACTATTCGACCAGAAATCATCGTAATAAAAAGTGAGAGATAGACATTTAATTTTAGTTCAAAAAATAAATAACCCATAGCCAAACCATATGTTCCTAGTTCAAATACCATGATAGGAAGCATTGGTATAACTGGCGGCATACCAGTAAAAAATGAACTTAACAGAGGAGTAATCATACCCATTACCAGTCCAGATAAAGGACCTAAAAAAGCACTTCCAAGTAAAACCG
This sequence comes from Halanaerobiales bacterium, assembly GCA_018334565.1. GTDB lineage: Bacteria > Bacillota > Halanaerobiia > Halanaerobiales > M55B127 > M55B127. Next base: position 8,328 of record JAGXLU010000061.1, read on the forward strand.
GTAAATGCATTGGTAATAATAACCTACCCAAACCTGGCCCTCCTGTCATATGAAAAATTAAAGGAAATATAATTCCTAATGTAATAAAAAAAGCTGTATATACAATCTTTTTGATATCCATTTCTTTCCCTCCTTTAAAAAATAAAAACGAAGGCCTGTATTTAAGACAGAAAAGACCTTCGTGATCTATAATATATATTTTTTTACAAAAATCAATTATTCTCGTTTTTGACAAAAGATCTGATTTCGACCAATA
>JAGXLU010000062.1:0-4131 GCA_018334565.1 Halanaerobiales bacterium
TCGTCAACAATGAAGTCTTCAGAGACTTCTCAGATGGAGATCTGGTTGGATGAAGGTGAAATTGTTAAGATGATTCAAAATGAACAGGAGATTCCCCCTACGGCGGCAGAGTCAATGAAGGATAAAATAATACCGACCATATTATTCCCTTTTTATTATTTTGAAGAATTATATGTAGAAGAAATTGCTTCTAAAGGTAAGGTTACAAGAACTCAGGAAATGATAGGAGAAAAAGAAGTAGATATAATTAAAATAGAATCAGATGATTTGGAAGAATATGGGTTTAAGTCAGGAACTGTAAAATTGGCAGATTTTGAAGAATTTATGATGATGGTAAGTTTTGCTTATATAATTTCAGAAGAAGTTTTAAAAGAGTCTGAAACAAATAATGATGAAAACTATTTTGAGGTTAAAGAAATTGAATTGCGGTAAATTTTGCAAAGCAGCAAAAGAAATTTAGATTATATGTTGGTGTTATTAATTTACAGAAAGAAGTCTACTTTAATAATTTTTATAAAATAACTCTTTTTTAAAAAAGTTTTATACAGTAATTGTTCAAGATAGTTTTAATGAAAAAACTAACATATAAAAGTAACAATCGAAGCATTAGAACTTATCACTAATCATGACACAATCTGATATAGGTTATGGTATTATATATCAGAAATGTTAGTATTGAATCTACCATAGAATATGGCTTTCTATGAAAAAAATTATTAATATTCAAACAGATGAAGGATCAGCTGATTTTAGCATTAAAAAAATTGAAAGGAGTTTCTTCTATTACAAAAAATGGTTCTTCTCCATTTTAGTGGGTTTTAAACCCGGAAAAGCCTGATGAATTTTCAACTAGAGTAATCTACATCATGATAGACATGGGTTTTTTTTAATCTCTTTGGTTTTGTTGTGAGTTCCTTCTAATTTGCAAGTCTGAAAAGGACAATCACCATAAGTAACAATTCTATATTTGTACTTCTGTGGGATACATTTTTACGAGTAAAAAGCACTAGTAAAAAAAGAGATAATTTTTTCTTGGATCTTGATATAAACAAGAAGCTAGTTAATAATTTGAGACATAATCCTTGCTACCTTTATTAAGCTTTTGATGTTTGACAAGTATATCCCCCCCAAAAAAGGGGGTAAGGTTTTAAGCCTAGATCTATGATTTAACAGGGTTTAGGTCTATATTGGATAGACAAATATTTACAATATGAAAATATTAGGAAGAACACCCTATGTTATGCAAAAATTGTCAGGAAACTTTGGAATAATTATTTTTTATTGTTGTAAAGTATTGTTAATAATATAAAAGATGTGGAAGCATATAAAATTAAAAGAGATTATAGAGTAAAATCAGTGGGAGGTATAAATAGTTGTTTATTGTTTATAAATAAGAAAAGAGGATTATTATTAAACTTCAAAAAAAGATAATTATTATAGGATTATTGTTGGTATTAACATTAACTTTATCAATTAATGCTGAAGATAAAGAAGTTGATTTATTTAAGAATCCCGAGAGTATAACAGAATTTATATCAACTTTTTCCAGATTAAAATATAACATAACTGAAATTAAAGATGAAGAAATCACAATAGATAGGTGGGTAGAATATAAATATGAAGGCACTGAAAAAATTCAAGAAACATCCACAGATAAAATTTCTATAACTGGTTCCGAAGATGTTAATGATATGGAGCTTTGGGTGGATGAAGATGGTGAAATTATACAAATAGAGTTAGAACATCAAACTATGACAGGAGAAATGGCAAAAACATATGGAATTTCATTAACTCAGATAATTTTATTTCCTTTTTCTACTTATGCACAAATAATTAAACCAGAAATTATAGAAATAATAGAAAAAAAGAAATCACAAAAACATGAGAAACGGCAATTGGGTGGTGTAGAAGTTGAAGTAATTGAAATTGATATAGAAAGTTGGAAATGGAGTAAAGGAGAAATTAAATCAGGAATTATGAGATTTGGAAAATTTAAAGATTATTTGATTTTAATTGGTTATGAATTTGCTATTAATAAAGATATGGAAGAAGATGAAATAGTAAATACCAAATTTGAAATTGAATCATTAGATTTACGCTGAATAGATTCTTAAATTTGATAGCATAAAGGTTGACTTTTGAATTACAATAAAGACAATTTTGTCAAAAAATTCCGGAAAAGATTAAATTTGAAAAATCTATAATATGTTCTTATATAATAGTGGTCATGTTTTATTCTATAGCTAGCCAATAAATTAATACTGTAACTGAGGAGGTAATAGATAAATTAATGGTTAGAGAAGTATCTATAATTAATAAAAATGGTAATGAAGTTGCATTTATTGATAGTGGTGATAAAGGGGGAAGCTGACCCAATGGACAGCCTGCAGTCTTCCAGGTTATAGTTGAATGGACAAGATTCAGGCTGTTTTAATTGATATGGAAAACGGCATGCAGAATATAGAAAGCAAAGGGAAGGCTGCAATTTATGGTATCCATTTAGTGATAAAATTAAAGATGAATCAGAGCCAACAATAGAAAAAATTGCAGAACTTTTAAAGTTAATTTTGATTTTAAAATGCATATTGCGGGACATGCTAATAATACTGGTGTTTTAGTATATAATATAAATTTTTCAGAAAGAAGGTCAGAATCTTTGGTAGTAGTTCTTGTGAATGATTACAAAATTGAAAAAGCCGACTTATTCCTTTTTGAGCAGGTGCACTTGCTGTTATAGCAACCAATAAAGCAGAAACTAGAAGAGAACAAAATCAAAGAATAGAATTAGTTAAACCTTAGATTTATCTTGAACCCAGCGAAAGAAAAAAACAGAAGTTTTAATATTCAGCTTTTTAGCTCAATACTGGGATAAAGTCTTTTAAAGTCATGTCATCAAACGGTAACATGTACTTTAAAAATTAACAATGGTTGTGAAGAGGAATCAAAATTTTAAGGGGGTTAGTTAATTTATGGATTGTAAAAAAGGTTTTTTGATAATAATGTCAATTATGGTATTAGTTTTTTTATCTTTTACGACAGTTTTGGCTTTTCCTGAAGACGCTGATACTGAAGATGTTTCAGGGAGTAAGGACCATCCTTTAATCTCACGTTTTCCCGATTCCTATATCAGATTTTATGAAAGCAAAGATTATAATGAATTTACTTTACCTTTAAGTGAACTAAGAGAAGCAGAATTTGGGGATAAATATAAAGAATTTAAGGAAAAAGATCTAAGACTTGAAGGTAAACTAACTCAACATTTCTATGTAGTATCAGAAAAATATTCAACGCTGGAAATATTCAGAAATTATGAACGGGCTTTAAAAGAGAATAATTTTGAAATTATAGCCCGAAAAGATGTAGGTGTTGATGAAGGATTTACCATGCCACTTTATGATCAAATACACTTCAAAGAGGCTCCTGAAACCCATTTTGAAGCAGTAGCTCCAGACAAAAGAACTGCCCGTCATCTTACAGCTAAATTAAGCCGGAGTGAAGGTGATGCCTATATATCTCTTTTTATCGCCAGACATGGATTTTATGGAGGAGACTGGCCAGAAGGACAGCCGGCAGTTTTCCAGGTTATAGTTGAAGAAACAGAGCTTCAGACTGATCTAATTGAAGTAGATACAGATTTCGAAAGTGAGGATAGTAAAGAAACTGTAGAAACAGACTTTCCTGAAGATACACCTAACAAAGATGTTACAGATAGTCGAGATCATCCTTTAATCTCACGTTTTCCCGATTCCTATATCAGATTTTATGAAAGTAAGAGGTATAATGAATTTACTTTACCTTTAAGTGAACTAAGAGAAGCAGAATTTGGGGATGAATATAAAGAATTTGAGGAAAAAGATCTAAGACTTGAAGGTAAACTAACTCAACATTTCTATGTAGTATCAGAAAAATATTCAACGCTGGAAATATTCAGAAATTATGAACGGGCTTTAAAAGAGAATAATTTTGAAATTATAGCCCGAAAAGATGTAGGTGTTGATGAAGGATTTACCATGCCACTTTATGATCAAATACACTTCAAAGAGGCTCCTGAAACCCATTTTGAAGCAGTAGCTCCAGACAAAAGAACTGCCCGTCATCTTACAGCTAAATTAAGCCGGAGTGAAGGTGATG
>JAGXLU010000062.1:4231-8176 GCA_018334565.1 Halanaerobiales bacterium
TTTACCATGCCACTTTATGATCAAATACACTTCAAAGAGGCTCCTGAAACCCATTTTGAAGCAGTAGCTCCAGACAAAAGAACTGCCCGTCATCTTACAGCTAAATTAAGCCGGAGTGAAGGTGATGTCTATATATCTCTTTTTATCGCCAGACATGGATTTTATGGAGGAGACTGGCCAGAAGGACAGCCGGCAGTTTTCCAGGTTATAGTTGAAGAAACAGAGCTTCAGACCGGCTTAATTGATATGGAAAGTGTTATGCGGGATATAGAAAGTAAAGGTAAAGCTGCTATTTACGGTATCCATTTTGATGTAGATAGTGCTAAGATCAAAGATGAATCAAAACCAACAATAGAAAAAATTGCAAAACTTTTAAAAGAAAATCCTAATCTTAAACTACATGTTGTAGGACATACTGATAATACTGGAGATATAGAATATAATATAGAATTATCGGAAAAAAGAGCTGAATCTTTAGTAGAATTCCTTGTTAATAATTATAATATTAATGAAAAACGACTTAATTCTTTTGGAGTTGGATCCCTTGCACCTAAAGCAACCAATGAGACAGAAGATGGAAGAAAACAAAATCGAAGGGTGGAATTAGTTAAACCTTAGTTTTGTGTTTTGTAACGAACTGTAAAGTAAACATTAGGTAGATAAAAATATAAAATAATCAAATAGTCACATATTTTGTATCCCTTCTATATGTTGTTAAATTATATATATAAGAATAGGAGGGATACAAAATATTGTTGAACTTATTGTATTACAGATTGATAAAAAAAATATTTCAAAAAGTTAGGAGAATTTTAAAATGGAGAAAGGTAAATTATATTCTAGATTAACTTTATTTTTAATTATATGTTTGATTTTGGTGTTGTTTATAAATATTAATAAATTGAGAGCAGCCAATACATCTGAGGATATTTTAGATGATTATAATTCTCTTTTGAGTGACTCAAAATCTGCTTTAAAAGAAGGTGATCACTCAAAGGCAAAGATGAAGTTAGATAAAGCTACTCTTTTACTTTGGAATAATGCACCATTAACAGCAGAAAATGTTGCTTTTGTAAAGAGACGGGCTACATTTTATGGGGATATTATTCCAATCGGGGATAAAAATTATCAGCCGGGAGACAAATTATTTCTTTATTTAGAGCCTAAAAATTATTTAATAGAAACAAATCAGGAAGGTAAATACCAAATAAATATTGTATTAGATACAAAATTAATATATGAAGATGGCACTATAGTTTTCCATAATCCTGAATTTCTTAATTTTAAAAAAGAAAGTAGTCAACCTAATCGAGAAGTGAAATTTGATATGTATTTTAATTTGACATCCGGTTTAAAATCAGGAGAGTATACCATTCAAAACACTCTTATAGATAAGCTATCAGATGAAAAGGTAGTAATTGAAAGCAAATTTAATTTCAATAATTGATAACAAAAAGGATAGGGCATAATAGTTTGAAAGATTCTAAAGTTTCATTATTATGATAATGTCTTGTCGTTGTTGTTGGTATGACAAAAAAATAATACAGATTTGTTAGCTAAATATCTTTTAACAAACTAGTTTTCAAAATTATAATTTCCAAAATATTAATTACTAAGGGAGGATTAAAATTAATAAAAAAATGAGAGATAAGAATTTATTAATTAAAATCAGAAATAATGAAGGTGGATATTCTGGTTGTTTGATATTTATAATGATTGTATTTGTTGTACTTGCTGCTGGAGGTGGGTATATATATTTTCAATGGTCAAACATACAAAAATTGGGTACTGAAAGAATTCAAAAGGTTTTAAAAGAAGTGGAAGAAAATGAAGAAATAGAGAATATAGAAGATATAGAAGATTTAGAAGATATAGATTTAGAAGAATTGGAAGAGATAGGACCTTTAGTAAAAAGAATCGTCAAGTTTATACCACTTGGTTTAATTAGTGATTATCAGGGAAAAACAAGTGATGGTGAAGAATCTTCATCAGAAGACGCCGAATCGACTGAAGGAGATGAGACAAAAGAAGAGCAAAAAGTGGAAAAAACTGTCGGAGAACTTTTACCAGACAGTATTGATACCCACCCTGCTATGACCCTGGTCGATTATGAAGATCTAAATGAGGTGCCGGAGTATATGTATAATCAGTTTAATATAGAAGAAAAGTTTATTAATAATCAAACTGTATTTTTAGAGTTTGAAGTGGGTTTTCCTGAAAGAGAAGTTGCAGAATTAAAAGAAATGGAAGAAGTTACTGATGATATCACAAAGGATATGATTGAAGAAGAAAAAGAAGACCTGGAATATCTTTATAATACAAAAGAAGTTTTAAGTTGGTATGAAAAACATTTATTAGAAAACAACTGGGAAGGAGTAAAAGATAAGGAAATAGAAGGATTTAATATTATGTTCCAACATGAAAGAGATGGGTATTTTATCATACTTGATCTTGAACACCAATTATATACTCCCCCGAAATTAAATTGATTAGATCTTTTTCTCAATTTTTTAAAGAATTTAATTTTAAAAAGCGAGACATATTATTAATAAAAAAAGCTATGCTTATAGTGTCATGAACTTTAAATAGATAAATAAAATAAATAAGCTGTGAAATAGTCGAATAATAGTTAAATCTGAAAGTTACATAAAAAGAGGAAAGTATTTTTAAAACAAAAATAGGATGAGGTATAATCTTACAGCTAATATAAAAAAAGTTTAAAAGTTTTATAAGGTGCAATATAGAAATAGAAAATGATTTTTTTAGATTTTATACAATGCAATCTCCAGTTGCCTTGTAGTATTGGAATAATTGCACCTATAATACTAATATTGGGTGGTCTAATTTTCTTGGTTATGTTCTCTAAAGGTATAGTACTTTGGTTATTATTGATGAATAAGGTATATAAAGGGGGGGTATAAACTTCCTTATGTATGAGATTATTCTGAAAAACAACTTTATAAAAAAATGGTTCTTCTTGTTTTCAGTCAGTACAAAATTATTTTAATTTCTTGGACAACACTATCTTACTTTAAGTTTATTGTCCACTTCCTCTAATATTGAAGTATGAATTGAATGAATTGCATAATCAACAATCTCATAACAGTATTTATCTAATTTTTTTGCAAATTTTTTTAGGTTGTCTGCTTCTTTTTCTTTTAGATTTTCTCTGTTTTTCAAAAGCAGCCATCTACTGTGTTTGTAAACTTTGTATTCAGAGTTGTTTTTTAACTTATTACGTTGTTTAGCTCGTCTTACTTCATCAATTACATCTCGATTATAACTGGCTATTAAATGATATTTGTCAAATACTATTAAAGTTTGAGGGCAATGTTTTTTAACAGCCTTAATAAAAGGATTTCACATATCCATTGTAATAGCTTTAATTTGTTTTAATTTTTTCTGTGGCATCTTTTCAAAAAAATCATTTAATGTATCAGCTTTACGTTCTTTACCTAACCAGATTACACAGCCGGTTTTGAAATCTAGAACAACAATTAGATGTCTATGATGTTGAGCAAAAGAGACTTCGTCCATCGTTATTAATCCTGAATGGGAATGATTAGTTTCTCCAAATTCTTTTTTAAGAAACTTCTGATCTATCTCTTTTACTGTTTCCCGGTGTAAGTTAAGATGCTCTAATAATTCTTTTACCGTCATATGTTGGCATAATTCGTGGGTATATTGAGTTAATCTATTAGTAGCTCGGTGACCTCCGGGTGAAGTTAAACCAGTTTTTTCAAGCTTTATTCCACAATTAAGACAATGAATTTTTCGGTAATGAAGAATTACATTCAACACCCAGGATATTTAGATTTCTTATTTTTCTTTTATGTCAGGCATGAATGCCTTCAGCCTTACTTTCACATTCATGACAGATAGGAGTAAATCGTTTATCAGATATCAGGATTACAAAATACACAGAACCAAAATCAGTGTCTTCAA
>JAGXLU010000018.1 GCA_018334565.1 Halanaerobiales bacterium
AATTTAGCCGGCCAGCCATTATTTAATTGTTCTTTGAGATTATCGGGTAAATTAAAGTCAAAATCGCCGAAACCAACTTGTTTATCTTCTTCAAAAGGCTCAAACATTAATAATCACTCCAAAACTTTATGATACTCTAATTATATCATAGATAATGGTTGATTTAGAGGGTAAAACCGGAATAATCTGAACATTTAAGAATTTTTTAGAATTTTGGCAGTATAATAATATATTTTTTCTATAAAATATTGATATAATAGGAAACCTATTAATGTTATATAGGTAAAATATTATACATCAAAAGCTTTAAAATTTAAAAATATTTTATAAAAATAAATGTATGGAATGTTTTTTGCATAATAATATATATGTAAATATTATATTATTAATAACTAGGAGGAGTCAAGATGAATAAAGTTGCAGTAATAGGATCTGGGACGATGGGAAATGGTATTGCACAGGTAGTTGCCACTGCTGGTTATAATGTGATTTTAGTAGATTTAAAAAAAGAATATTTAAATCGAGGTATGGAAACAATCAAAAAAAATCTTGATCGAGCGGTAAAAAAAGAAAAAATAGGTGATAAGGATAAAAAAGAGATACTTAATAGGATTAACACTACAACAGAATATGAAGATATTAAGGAGGTTAATATAGTAATTGAGGCTGCACCTGAAAATATTGAGATAAAAAAAGAAGTATTTGAAGAGCTTGATAAAGTTCTTAATCAAGATGTAATTATTGCTAGTAATACTTCCGCATTGAGTTTAACTGAACTAGCAACTGTAACAAGCAGGCCGGAGAAGGTTTTAGGCATCCATTTTTTTAATCCAGTAACAGTTATGAAATTAGTAGAGTTAATTAAAAATATAATTACCAGTCAGGATACTTTTGATAGAGCAAAGGAGTTTGTTGCCTCCTTAAATAAAAAAGCAATAGAGGTCAATGAATCACCAGGATTTGTAGTAAACAGATTACTTATTCCAATGATAAATGAAGCAATATTTTTAGTCGAAGAAAATGTAGCTTGTCCTGATGATATTGATACAGCTATGAAGTTAGGAGCAAATCATCCACTTGGACCCCTTGCATTAGCTGATCTCATTGGTTTAGATGTTTGTCTAGCAATAATGGAGACACTTCATAAAGAGTTTGGTGACTCTAAATACAGAGCAGCACCACTTTTAAGAAAAAAAGTTAGAGCCGGTCAACTTGGCCGCAAGACAGGAGAAGGATTTTATCAATACTAAAGGAAGTGAAAGGATGAATTTAGATAATATTAAAATGAGAAAAGAGAATAAAATATGCTATATAACAATTAATCGTCCTAAGGCTCATAATTCTTTAAACAAAAAGACCCTAAATGAGTTAGAAAAAGTAATTGAAAAGGTTAAGAATGATCAAAATATATTAGTAGCCATTTTAACAGGTTCAGGGAAAAAAGCTTTTGTTGCTGGTGCTGATATTAGGGAGATGAAAGATTTTACAGATGGGGAAGCTGAACAGTTTTCATTTATGGGGCAAAAGATATTCGACAAAATTGAAAACTGCAATAAACCTTTTATAGCAGCAGTAAATGGACATGCTTTAGGTGGAGGTATGGAACTTGCCTTAGCTTGTGATATTAGGATTGCAAGCAAGGATGCTGTTTTTGGTCAGCCTGAAGTGGGTTTAGGTATTATCCCAGGATTTGGAGGAACTCAACGCCTAACATCATTAATTGGTAAGGGATTGTCAAAAGAATATATTTTGACTGGACGTTATATATCTGCTCAAAAAGCTCTTGAGGTTGGCTTAATAAACCATCTTATTGAAAATGAAGAACTAATTAACAAGTCAGAGGATATTGCTGATGAAATAATTAGTAATTCGCCAGTTGCTGTAAGTAGGGCTAAAAAAGCCATAAATTTCTTTGATCAAAGTTTTTTAGATCATGGTTTGAAAAAAGAGTCTGAAATTTTTGGTTCTTGTTTTGATACAGAAGATCAAGAGATTGGTATGAAAGCTTTTTTAAATAGAAAAAAACCTATCTTTAAAGGAGAGTAAGGAGGACTTAAATGTCAAAATTAATAGAGATTGCAAAATTAAAGGATGTATTTAAAGATCAAATGCGGATTATGATAGGTGGTTTTTTAGACTGTGGTACTCCTGAAACTGTTTTAGATTATCTGAACTTTCTTAAATTAAAAAATCTTACAATTATAGTTAATGATGCAGGTTATAATTATAAGAGTAAGGGTAAGTTTTTAGCAGAAGCTGATATAGATAAAATTATAACCTCACATATTGGTACAAATCCAAATGTTGGTAAGAGGATGACAAGTAATGAAGTTGAAGTTGAATTAATTCCTCAAGGAACATTGGTAGAACAAATTAGATCAAAAGGAGCTGGTCTTGGTGGGGTGTTAACTCCAACTGGAATTGGGACTATAGCACAAGAAGGTAAAAGAATTATAAATATTGAAGATAAAGATTATATACTTGCTACTCCTATTGGTGCAGATGTTGCGTTAATAAAAGCTTGGAAGTCTGATGAAAGTGGCAATTTAATCTATAGACATGCAGCAAAGAATTTTAACCCCATAATGGCAATGGCAGTTGATACAGTAATTGCTGAGGTTGAGGAAATATATAAAAATGGCGAGTTAGAAAATAATAACATTATGACTTCAAATATTTTTATTGATTATATAATACAAAGTAAATAATGGAGGGGTAAAATTGAGAGAAGTTGTTATTGCAAGTGCAGTTAGAACTCCGATAGGAAAATTTAATGGTAATTTAAAAAATATAAAGGTTACCGAATTAGGTGGAATAGTTATCAAAGAAGCCTTAAAAAAAGCTTCTATAGATGCTGAGCAAGTCAATGAAGTAATCATGGGGAATATATTACAGGCAGGTTTGGGACAAAATCCAGCCCGACAATCAGCAGTTGCAGCAGGTATACCTTATGAAATCCCTGCAATGACAGTTAATAAAGTTTGTGGATCAGGTTTAAAATCAGTTGTTTCAGCAGCCCAGGCAATAATGCTAAACGATCACGATATTGTTGTTGCTGGCGGAATGGAAAGTATGTCGAGCAGCCAATACATAATAAAAGGAGCCCGCTGGGGCAATAAAATGGGCGACAGCAAAATTGTTGATCTAATGATTAAAGACGGTCTCATTGATATTTTCAATAATTACCATATGGGAGTAACAGCAGAGAATATTGCTGAGAAGTATAATATTTCAAGAAAAGAACAGGATGATTTTGCTTATCAGAGTCAAATTAAGACAAAAAAAGCAATTCAAAAAGGACGTTTCATAGATGAAATTGTTCCTGTTGAAATAAAAACAAGAAAAGGGAGTAAATTATTTGAACAGGATGGATTTCCTAGACTTGATATAAAAAGAGAGAATCTAGATAAACTTAGACCTGCATTTAAAAAAGATGGTACAGTTACCGCAGGCAACTCATCGGGAATTAATGACGGGGCTGCAGCAGTAGTTCTTTTATCAAAAGAAAAAGCCAAGCAGTTAAATATCAAACCCTTTGCTGTCATAAAAGGATATGCTTCTTATGGAGTAGACCCTAAATTTATGGGAATAGGCCCGATCCCTGCTACAAAAAAAGTATTAAAAAAGACAGGTTTGAAGTTAAGTGATATTGATTTAATAGAAGCAAATGAAGCTTTTGCTGCTCAGTCGATTTCTGTTATTAAAGAACTGAAATTAAATACAGAAATTATCAATGTAAATGGAGGTGCAATAGCTTTAGGTCACCCAATTGGTGCGAGTGGTACTAGAATATTAGTAACCCTTGTTCATGAGATGAAAAAAAGAGAGTCTGAACTTGGGTTGGCTACTTTATGTATTGGCGGTGGTATGGGTATTTCGATGATTGTAAAAAGAAATTAGGAAGGGTGAGTATATGTCCAATGTAAAAAGAAAAATCGCGCAAAGAATTGCAAAAGAGATCAAAAATGGAGATGTAGTAAATTTAGGTATTGGAACACCAACATATGTCTGTAATTTTATACCAGCAGATATTGAGGTGGATATTCATTCGGAGAATGGATTAGTTGGACTTGATAAAGAAGCTGATGAAGGTTATGAAGATAAAGATATAATAAATGCAAGTGGTAAACCCGCAACCATCAAACAAACAGGTAGCTTTTTTGATAGTGCAATGTCATTTAATATTATTCGAGGTGGACACCTTGATATGACAGTTTTGGGCGCTTTACAGGTTGATAGCAAAGGAAATATTGCGAATTGGATGATACCAAACAAACTTGTTCCAGGCATGGGTGGGGCGATGGATTTAACAGTTGGTGCAAAACGTGTAATATGTGCGGTTACTCACCAATCAAAAAATGGTAGTTCTAAAATCAGAACTGAATGTGATTTACCTCTTACTGCTAAAGGTGAAGTTGATTTGATTGTAACGGAATTAGCAGTTATGGAGGTAAGTGAAAAAGGCTTGATTTTAAAAGAAATTGCAGAAGAGACTAGTTTAGAAGAAGTAATAGAAAAAACAGAAGCAACCTTAATTATAAGTAATAATTTAAAGAATTTTTAAAATTTAAGGGCACTTTAAAGTGCCCTTAAATCTTTAGTAATCTATTGTGTAATCATCACTATCAATTAGTTTTGACACACCTCTATTTATTAAATCTCCTTGATGTTCATCCTTATCATAACCAGGTTCAGTATAGGCAAATATCTTTCCTTCATAGTTTCTTAAAATTACCTTATTTTGAGCTTGGGACAATAAATATTGTGGTCCAACTGGTATTTTACCCCCGCCACCAGGAGCATCTATAACATAAGTAGGCACTGCCATTCCACTAGTATGTTGCCTTAAGGATTCAATGATTTCTATACCCTTACTGACTGGAGTTCTAAAGTGCTCGATTCCTTTTGAAAGATCACATTGATACAGATAATATGGTTTTACTCTAATGTATAAAAGCTTTTGAACAAGTTTTTTCATAATTATAGGTTGATCGTTTATACCTTTAAGTAGGACAGATTGATTTCCAACTGGAATCCCAGCATAGTTTAATTTTTCAATTGCTTTTTGTGCACTTTTTGTTATTTCCTTAGGATGATTAAACTGAAGATTTAGATAGATTGGGTGATATTTTTTTAAGGTGTTTACTAGACTGTCTGTAATTCTTTGTGGCATAACTACGGGAGTTCTAGTTCCTATTCGAATTATTTCAACATGTTTTATGTTTCGAATCTTTTTAATAATGTTTTCTAATTTGCTATCTGTAACTAATAATGCATCTCCACCAGATAATAACACATCACGAATATTTTTATTATCCTTAATATACTGTACGGCTTTATCTATTTGATCACTAGGCATTGCTTTATCTGTAACACCTGCAAATCTTCTTCTTGTACAGTGTCTACAATACATCGAACATTGATCTGTGATTAACAAAAGAACTCGATCTGGATAGCGGTGCGTCAAACCGGGTACGGGAGAATCGATATCCTCATGGAGAGGATCTTCTAAATCAGCCTTACCTGAGTTGAGTTCTTTAACAGTAGGAACTGCCTGTTTCCTAATTGGACAGCTTCTATTTTTTGTATCCATTAATGTAGCATAATATGGAGTAATTGCCATTCTTAGTTTAGTGAGTGCGGCTTTAATTTCTTTTTCTTCTTTTTCACTAATATCTATTATTTTCTTTAAAGTATTAACATCTTTGATTCTATTTTTGACCTGCCAGTGCCAGTCACTCCATTCTTCTTTTTTAACATCTGTCCAAAGATCTATTTCTTTGTAGTTTGACATTATGTATCCCCCTAAATAAGCAAAATATTTATTATTCATCATATATTTATATAATGCAAAATTCATACCATAGTTTTTACTTTGTTGCAGTTCTATACCAGATATAATATAATAAGGGTTGTTAATAGATATTACAAACTAACTAAGGAAGTGATTTAGATGAATAAAACTCCTCGTGTAAATATCAATTTAGATAAAATTAAAGAAAATGCTCGTATATTAAAAAATAGATGTGATAAAAAAGGCATAGAAATAACCGGAGTTGTAAAGTGTGGTGCCGGTGATTTAAGAATTACAAAAGCATTGGTTGCTGGTGGTATTAAAAGCTTGGGTGATTCTCGAATCAAAAATATTATTAAGATGAGAGAAGCCGGTTTTGAAAATGAGATAGTATTACTTAGATTGCCAAATCTTACAGAGTTAAAAGATGTAGTAAAATATGCAGATATTAGCTTGAACTCTGAACTTATTACTTTGGAAAGTTTGGGTAGAGAAGCAGTAAAACAAGGCAAGGTACATAAGGTAATTATTATGGTTGATGTCGGTGACCTTAGAGAAGGAGTACTATATAAAGATTACTTAGATTTAATGGATAAGGCTCTTCAGATCAAAGGGGTTAAAGTTGTTGGTATCGGTACTAATGTTGGATGTTATGGGGGGGTTTTACCTACTTATCAAAACACATCATTACTACTTGAATTAAAAGAAGAAACTTTAAAAAAGTTTAACTATAATCTAGAAGTAATTTCAGGTGGAAATACTGCCACAACAATATTGTTAGATAATGATCAACTTCCAAAAGGAATAAATAATTTAAGAGTGGGAGAAGGAATTATTCAAGGAACTGATATTACTCACCAACGAGAAATAAAATTTTTAAATAATAACAATATTACTTTAATTGCTGAAATAATAGAGTTAAAGAAAAAGCCATCTGTTCCCATTGGTGAGATTGGGCATGATGCTTTTGGTAATAAACCCAAGTTTGAGGACAAGGGAATAAGGGAAAGAGCAATTTTAGCAATTGGAAGGCAGGACGTTAAGGTGTCAGGATTAAGACCATTCTTAAAAGGAGTAAAAATAATAGGTGCCAGTAGTGATCACTTATTATGTGATGTTACAGAAGTTGAAACCGAGCTACAAATTGGTAGTGAGATAGAGTTTCAACTAAACTATGGTGCAATGTTAAGAGCAATGACTTCTTCTTATGTCAATAAATATTATATATCATCTCTTTAATTTTAATAGATTAAATTACCATCTTTTATTAAATTTTTCACCTTAAGATTAATAAGATTTTCTATATTAACATGATACAGATTTTTATTAAAGGTTATAAAGTCAGCTTTATAGCCTTTTTCTATTTTACCTTTTGTTTTTTCTTCAAAATTTTGATAACTTGCTCTTTTATTATAGAGTTCTAGAGCTGTTTTTAGATCGATTATTTCATTAGGTTGCCAGCTTGGTTCATTTTTATTAAGATGAGAATTTCTCTTAACAGCAGCATAAATACCAAGTAGAGGATTTATTTCTTCTACAGGAGCATCTGATCCAGCAGCAAGATGTAGGCCTTTTTCGATAAGGCTCCTCATTTTATATAAATACTTTACTCTTCTTTTTCCTAACCTTTTATCAGCCATCTTATAATCAGAGCTGATAAATGTAGGCTGAATGGAAAGGACAATATTGTTTGTTTTTATTTTTTTTATTAACTTATCATCAAGCATTGAGGCATGAACAATAATAGGTCTCAAATGTTTATCTGGATATTTTTTATTTATTTTTTCATATATTTTAACTATTAATTCTACTGCTTTAATACCGATAGCATGAACTGCTGGTTGAAAGTTAAGCTTGTAAGCTTGGTCTATCAAATTTTCTAACTCTTCTTTTTTATAAAGCAGTTCTCCTTTTGTATCTGTCTGATCTGTATAGGGTTTTCTTAAAGCAGCTGTTCTACCACCTAAAGAACCATCCAACATAAACTTAACAGGACCTGTATTTAATCTTTTTAACCCTTTAACCATATCCTTTACTTTTAAGTGAAAGTTAAAATCATCAATATTATTTACTCTTAATTGTAATATAATATCGATAGGTAGCTTGTCTTTTCTAGCAAGCTCAATATAGCTTTTTAATATCTGCTCTCTGTATTTTTTCTGCCAGAAGTCATCAGTATGAATAGTAGTTATACCATATTTAAGAAAATCCTTAAAATTATCTTCTAACATATTTTTAAAACGTTCTTTATAATTATTAAGTATAATATCATCAAATCTTGTTATTGATTCATCCTGAAGAACTCCAGTTGGTATTCCGTCTTTATCTCTTAATATTTTACCACCTACCGGATTAGATGATTTTTTATTTATTTTAGCAATTTTTAAGGCTTTTGAATTCACATAAGCCAGATGTAAACATCTTCTTTTTACTATGATAGGGACAGTTTTAGAAATTTTATCTAAAAAATGTCTATTCATTAATTCACAGTCGGGATACTTTTCTTCATCCCAGTTTATGACAGTCACCCAATGTTTTGAATCTAATTGATCTGTTTTGCTTTTAATCTTATTATATACCTCTGAGATGCTTTTACAGTCTTTAAGATCGATACTTTCTTTTTTTAAGGCATAGTAAAAATAATGTAGGTGGGCATCTGTAAAAGAAGGTATTAAAAATCTGTTATTGAGATCAATTATTTTTGTATCTTCACCTACGGTATTTTTTAATTGAATTCCTTTTTTAATTTCTTTAATGATGCCATCTTCAACTAGTATTGAGTTATTTAATTTGTTATCAGCTATATTAACATTTACAAATAAATATTTTTGATTCATCTTTTCACCCCTCATTCTATACTTTCCAGATTAGTATTATTTATTCCTTTTTTGCGCAAGAAATTTTTCAATATGCAAAATAATTTGCATAAAATAAAGGACTTAAATTACCATTAGTCGAAGTGATTAATATAGAGAAGATAGGGGGATTATTATGGAACAGAAATGGTTTTTAGATAAGATGAATATTGATAAAGAGAGTTTGTGTAAGCTTTTTAATAACTTAAATGAAGGAATACATATAGTTGACCAGAGAGGAAACACGATATTATATAATAAAAAAGCCTCTGAAATTGATGGTCTCAAACCAGAGGAAGTACTGGGGAAAAATATTTTTGAAGTCTTTCCATCTCTTACCTTAGAAACCTCAACTTTAATGAAGACCTTAAAAGATAAGAAAAGCTATTTTAATCATAAACAGACAATAATAAACTATCGGGGTAAAAAGATAACAACAATAAACCATACCTTAGCAATTGTTTTTTCTGATAGCAGTGTGGGGGCTGTAGAAATATCAAAAGATATTACACAAACCGAACAGCTTGTTGATAATATTACTAATTTAAGAGAAAAACTTCAAGTCAATAAAAACGATGTTAAAGTTAATAATGATATAAAAAGAGATAATAATACAAACTATCAATTTTCTGATATAATTGGGCAAAATAGTAATTTTAATAAGGTTCTAAGTAATGCTATGAAATCAGCTCAAAGTGATTCATCTGTTTTAATTTATGGTGAGACAGGTACAGGTAAAGAACTATTTGCCCAAAGTATACATAATGCTAGTAGAAGAAGAAAAAATGATTTTATTGCCCAAAACTGTGCAGCTTTACCGAAGGATCTTCTTGAATCATTACTTTTTGGAACAGAAAAAGGCAGTTTTACAGGTGCAAGGAGCAAACCCGGTCTTTTTGAAATGGCTGATGGAGGAACAATACTCTTAGATGAAATAAACTCGATGGATCTTGCTTTACAGGCAAAGTTACTTAGGGTTTTACAAGATGGTAGAGTTAGAAGAATTGGAGGACAAAAAGAGAAAAAAGTTGATGTTAGGATTATTACTACGATGAATGTTCATCCTGATAAAGCTTTTGAGTTAAATGATTTGAGAGAGGACTTATATTATAGATTAAATGTAGTTCATATTAAATTACCTCCTTTAAGAAATAGAAAAGATGATATACTCTTATTAACGGATTACTTTATAAAAAATTATAATAAGAAGTTTAATAAGGAGATCATAGGCATATCATCTGACTTAAAAGAGATTTTTTTAAATTATAATTGGCCTGGCAATATTAGAGAGCTTAAACATGTTATAGAGAGTGCATATAATGTAAAACAGTTGGGGGACACTTTAGAACTAGGTGATCTACCAGGATATATTAATGAAAGGTTAAGTCAAGATCAAAAAAGAAAGAGTAACCTTGGTTTCTCAAAACAAATTATAGAAAAAGATCAATTGCCTGCTTTAGATATTTTTTTAGAAGATATTGAGTTAAAACTTATTAAAAAAGCTTTAAATAAGACTGGTTTTAATATTAGTGCTGCAGCCCGAAAACTAGATATTTCAAGACAGTCATTGCAGTATAAATTAAAAAAATATGAAATAAGATTATAAAATATAGGAGTGAAAATATGGATATAACATTAATCTTAATATTTCTATTTACAGGATTTCTAATTGGTTATTTCAAACCGTTACCAGATCTGTTTTATAGGCTTTCAGGTTATATCACAGAATTGGGTTTAATAATATTATTAGGATCAATGGGTGCCAGGATTGGTGTTGATAGTAATATAATTACTCAAATTGGAGTAATAGGGTTTAAATCTTTTATATTAGCATTATTCTCAATTATAGGTAGTTTGGTTTTATTGAAAGTATTTTCCATGTTTTTGAAAGAAAATTATCGAGAACTAAAAGATGCTGAAAAGTTTGATCAAGAAGAATCTGATCATAGACTAACAATAATTATTATATTTTCAGTTATTATAGGAATAATTTTAGGTCTTAGTATTTTGAATAATGATTCGATTAATCTAATAGAAATTATTACTACATATGCCCTAGCAGTATTGTTATTTGGGGTTGGAGTTGATATAGGTTTAAACAAAGAGGCTTTTAGAGGGCTGAATATATTAGGTTTTAAAATATTAATTATCCCACTTTTAATTGTAATCGGTACCCTTTTGGGTAGTTTTTTTGCTAGTTTCTTTTTAAAGATGGTAATCAAAGATGCCTTGGCTGTAGGAGCAGGTTTTGGATGGTATAGTCTTTCTGCAGTTCTGATAACAAATATACATAGTGTTGAGCTGGGTTCTATTGCATTTTTAACTAATGTAATTAGAGAACTAATAACAATAATTACTCTTCCCTTTATTGTAAGATATTTTGGAAAGATACCTTCAATTGGTCCTGGTGGTGCCACTACAATGGATGTAACCCTACCTTTAATAAAAAAAACAGCCGGTGAAGATATAGCAGTTTTGGCATTTATAAGCGGCATGGTTTTAACGATATTGGTACCTATTTTAGTTCCATTTATTTTATCTTTATAGTAAATATAATATGGAACAGAAATTGCAAATTTAATAAAGAGGGGAAAGTAGATGTCTTCTAAAATAAGTGATCTAATTAAAAAGAATAATATTAAAACCCTATCAATAATTGGTTTGGCTAAAAATACTGGTAAAACAGTAACCTTAAATAAGGTTATTGAGGACTTTTTTTTAATGCACAAAAAGGTGGCTGTAATGTCATATGGCCGTGATGGAGAAAAATATGATCTATTAACTAAGCTAAAAAAACCGCCGGTTAAGATCCATCCCAACACCTATTTTGTTACTGCTGAAAAAACAGTAAATGATATAAAACTAAAGTTTAAATTTATAAAAGACACAAATATTCAATCTACAATGGGTAGGGTAAAGATATATAAAAGTTTATCAGAAGGAGAAGTTCAACTTGTAGGTATAAACAGAAGTAGCCAGCTAAAAAAAATAAAAGAAATTTTAATTGATCAGATAGATTATTTAATAATAGATGGTGCTCTTGATAGAAAAAGTTCTGCTCTACCAATATTAAGTGATGCTGTAATATTAACAACGGGAGCAGTAATCGGTCAGGATATTAATAAGGTAGTTTTAAAGACCAAATATGAGGTTAAAAAACTGTTAACAGGTAGTTTAAAAGACGAAAAAGATTTACTTGTTTTAAAAGATAACTATAATAAAGAAAATAGTTTAATCTGGACAAAAGATAACAATTTTTTTTCTTCTAAACCATTACTATCAAATCTTTTTTTAAAAAACAATATGGAAATATTAAAGAGCAATAGAGTTAATATTAAATATATATTACTACGGGGTTCATTTACCAATACCACCGCTAATATTTTAATTAATTTAGGTCTTGAAAAAATAACTGTATTAGTTTCTGATTCGACTAAAATATTTTTAGATCAAATGGTATATAATCGGCTAAAAAAGAGAAATATTAAACTTAAAGTACTTTTTAAAATAAATCTAATAGCGATTACAATTAATCCCTTTAATCCTTATGGGAAAGATTTTATAGCATCTGATTTTTATAAAAAAATAAAAGAAGAGTTTGATATTGAGGTATTTAATGTAAAAAGTTAAAATATCGAAAGGAGGAATATTTTGAATAATAAATTAGATTTAGATCAAAAACTGATCTCACTTTGCAGAAATTATACTAAAAGTATTGCTGATAAGGTAGAAAAAAAGATAGTCAATAATACAACTACTTCAGTAGAAAGAACAATTTTGAGATTTTTAGGGGTTGATGGAGTTGATAATCATGGCATCCCTCTACCAAATGTAATAGTAGATAAAGTCCGAAATGAACAGAGATTAAATAAGGGTATTTCGTATTGGTTTGGAAATGGATTAATGCAAACTGGTCTACCGGCCCAAAGATTAGCAGAAGAAATATCTGAAGGAAAAATTGACTTATTTTCACTTTATAAAGAAAAAAATGAAGATATTAAAGAACATATATTAAAACTTTCTGAAAAAAAAGCTGAACAGATAAAACAACAGGTTAAAAAAAGGGAAATGATGCAGTCTAAATATCCACTCGGATTAAAACCCTGGCTTTATGTGATTGTTGCCACGGGTAATATAAATGAAGATGTAAAACAGGCAAAGGCTGCAGCCAGAGAAGGTGCTGATATTATTGCAGTTATTAGAAGTACTGCTCAAAGTCTATTAGATTATGTACCTTATGGACCTACTACAGAAGGTTTTGGCGGAACATATGCTACCCAGGCTAACTTCAAGATAATGAGAGAGGCCTTAGATCAAGTAATAAAAGAGGAAGAACGATATATTCAGCTCGTTAACTATTGTTCCGGTTTAGCTATGCCTGAGATAGCGCAGATGGGTGCAGAAGAAAGATTAGATATGATGTTAAATGATGCGATGTATGGTATACTTTTTAGAGATATAAATATGAAAAGGACCTTTGTAGATCAGCATTTTTCCAGGATGATAAATGCCTATGCAGGTATAGTCATCAATACTGGTGAAGACAACTATTTGACTACTGCTGATTCTCTAAAAGAGTCACATACAGTTGTAGCTTCTCAATTTATTAATCAGGAGTTGGGTCTTAGAACCGGTTTAAAGAATGGACAGCTTGGTTTAGGCCATGCATTTGAAATAAACCCAGAAATTAAAGACAGCTTTTTATTGGAGATTGCTCAAGCTCAGCTAGTAAGACAGATTTTCCCTGATGCCCCATTAAAGTACATGCCCCCAACTAAATATATGAATGGTGATATTTTTAGGGGTCATCTTATGGACGGTATGTTCAACTTTGCTTCAATTATCACTGATCAATCGATCCAGTTACTAGGTATGTCAACAGAGGCAATTCATACTCCATTTATACAGGATCGGGCCTTAAGCATAGAAAATGCTAAACATGTCTTTAATTCTGCCCGCAATATCAGCAGTGAAATTACCTTTAAATCTAACGGTAAAATTCAAAAAAGAGCTGATCAAGTATTAAAAGAAACTGCGGAACTATTAAAAGTAATAGCTGAAAAAGGACTAATGAAATCTCTTTCTGAAGGTATATTTGCAGATATTAAAAGGCCTATCGATGGCGGAAAAGGTGCTGATGGTGTGATAAAGAAAGATAGTGATTATTTTAATCCTTTCGCTGAAGTATTCTCTAAGGAGTTGGAAATTCAAGATGAAAGATAATATTATAAGAGCCTATGGTGATACATATAATGATGGTAAAATACAGCTCAGTTTTACACTCCCGGTTAAACAAGGATTAAAAGCAGCTGAAGCCTGTAAGAGATACTGTTTCAAACTAGGATTAGAAGATGTGGAAGTTGTTCATATGAAGGATCTCAAAGAAGGTTTTACTTTTTTTGTTGTTTATGCTGTTTCGAAAAAATCTGTTAACTTTGATAAGATAACTGTTGCAAAGATCGATACTGAAATAATGGATTATTATAAAATTAATGACTATATAAAAGAAAAAATTAATAGAAAGGTAAATGTTGTGGGAGCCTGTACAGGTACAGATGCTCACACAGTGGGTCTTGATGCAATCTTAAACATGAAAGGATATGATGGTGAATACGGGTTAGAGAGATACCATGAGATTAACACTGTAAATATGGGCAGCCAGGTTGCAAATGAAAAACTGATTGAAACTGCTGTAAAGATGAAGGCAGATGCAATTTTAGTTTCACAGGTTGTAACTCAGAAGAATATACATATAAAAAATTTGACAGAATTTGTTGAAATATTAGAAGCAGAGGGTTTAAGAGATCAGTTTATTTTAATATTAGGAGGGCCTAGGATAAGTCATGAACTAGCCTTAGAATTAGGTTTTGATGCAGGTTTTGGTAGTGGAACCAAACCTAATGAGGTTGCTTCATATATTGTACAAAAAGTCTATAAAGATTCAATATTAGTTAAAGGTGGTGAATAAAGTGGATAATACAGTTATGATTAGAGTTAGAATGGGTTTAAATGATGCTCATTATGCAGGTGAATTAGTCGATGGAGCTAAGCTTTTAGAATTATTTGGAGATGCTGCTACAGAGTTATTGATTAGAAGTGATGGTGATGAAGGTCTTTTTTTGGCATATGATAATGTGGAATTCAAAGCCCCTGTTTTTGCTGGTGATTTTATAGAAGCGAGGGGAGAGATAGTAAAAAAAGGTAGGACATCCCGGCAGATGAAATTCATAGCTTACAAAGTAATAACTTCTGCTGACAATTCAGAGCTTGCATCAGCCTGTGATGTTTTAGAAGAGCCCATAATAGTCTGTAAGGCCAGCGGTACCTGTGTTGTACCCTGGGAAAGGCAGAGAAAACCATAATGGAAAAATTAATAATAACTGCAGCTATTTGTGGAGCGGAAGTGACAAAAGCAGACAATCCTAATCTTCCCATAAGTGCTTCGGAAATTGCCCAGGCCTCTCTATCTGCTGAACAAGCAGGTGCTTCGATTATTCACCTACATGTCAGGGATGAAGCGGGAAACCCAACCCAGCAAAAAGAGGAATTTAAAAAGGCAATTGATAAAATTAAAGAATATGGGGTGAAAGCTATAATTCAACCATCGACAGGAGGAGCTGCTGGTATGACCTGGCAGGAAAGAATTCAACCGATTTATTTGAATCCGGAAATGGCTACTTTGGATTGTGGAACAACCAATTTCGGTGATGATATTTTTGTGAATGATCTACCTTTGATGAGAAACTTTGCCCAAGAAATGAAAAAACTTGATATTTTACCCGAATTAGAGTGTTTTGAATTAGGCCATATCTATAATGCATTGAAGCTATTAAAAGAAGGTTTTTTAGATAGACATCTTCATTTTGATATAGTTTTAGGAATCCCGGGTGCTATGCCGGCTTCGATTAAAAACCTCTTATTTATGGTTGAGCACTTACCTTCAGATGCTACCTGGACTTCTGCAGGGATTGGGAGACACCAGCTTGAAATGGCCTACCACACAATAACAATGGGAGGGCATGTAAGGGTGGGATTTGAAGATAATATCTATTATAAAAAAGGAAAACTGGCTGAAAGTAATTCTCAATTAGTAAAAAGAGTTGTAAGACTGGCTGAAAATTATGGACGAAAGATTGCTTCACCCCGTGAAGCTCGCCAAATATTACAAATTAAAAAATAAATAAAAAATTATAATTTTGTCAGGAGGTAATTACTAATGAAAAAAGGTAACAAATATGGATTACATAGAGTTATTAAACCCAAGGGTGTTTTACCACAACCTGCCCAGAAAATTGATAATGCAATGGAACTATATGATAATGAGATTTTAATAGATGTACAGGTTTTAAATATAGATTCTGCCAGTTTTACCCAAATTAAAGCAGAAGTTGGAGATAATGAGGAAAAAATAAAGGAAAAAATGATGGCGATAGTGAATAAAAGAGGTAAGCATCATAATCCTGTTACAGGTTCTGGTGGTATGTTAATAGGAACTGTCAAAGAGATAGGAGATAGGCTTTTGGACAGAGATCTAAAAGTTGGTGATAGGATTGCAACTTTAGTTTCATTGTCCTTAACACCTCTTAAAATCGAGAAAATCAAAAAGGTACATAAAGAGATTGATCAGGTTGAAGTAAAAGCACAGGCTATTTTGTTTGAAAGCGGCATATATGCAAAACTACCTACCGATATAGAAGATACTCTTTCTCTGGCAGTACTTGATGTAGCAGGGGCAGCAGCTCAAACAGCAAAATTAGTCAAGCCGGGTGATAATGTTTTAATTATAGGAGCAGGTGGAAAATCCGGATTATTATGTTTACATGAAGCTAAAAAAAGGGCTGGTGTTACAGGTACTGTAATAGGAATGGGACACAGTGATAACAGCTGTAAGAGGATAAAAGAATTAGGAGCAGCAGATATTATTATCCAGGGTGATGCGACTCAACCTGTAGAAAGTTTAAAACTCCTCAAGACTCAAACCGGAGGGGAACTTGCCGATATAGTTATCAACAATGTAAATATTACAGATACCGAGATGGCATCTATCTTGTGTACAAAAGATAAAGGGACTATCTACTTTTTTTCAATGGCAACAAGTTTTACAAAGGCTGCTCTTGGAGCAGAAGGTGTTGGTAAAGACGTAAATATGATTATAGGCAATGGTTTTACAGAGGGACATGCCCAGATTTCTCTAGAGATATTGAGAGAAAATCAAAAGTTGCAAGAGATTTTTACAAGATTATATACATAATTAGGAGTGTTGTGCATGGGTTTGGATAAGAAAAATGAGGATTACCTTTTGATGTATGATAGTGTAAAGGCACTATTAGAAGGAGAACAAGATTGGATTGCCAACCTGGCCAATATATCTGCTTTATTATATTTATATCTAGAAAATGTAAACTGGGTTGGTTTTTATTTGTTAAAAGAAAGTGAGTTGGTTTTAGGTCCTTTTCAGGGCAAACCAGCTTGTATAAGAATTGAAGTTGGTTCTGGAGTATGTGGTACTGCAGTTAAAGAAAAAAAGGCTATCATTGTTGATGATGTTGATCAATTCAAAGGTCATATAGCATGTGATACTGATTCTAAATCAGAAATAGTAATTCCATTGGTCAAAAAAGGAGAAATTATCGGAGTCTTAGATATCGATAGTCCTTTACTAAACAATTTTAATGAAGTTGATAAAATTTATTTAGAGAAGATGGTTCGGTATTTAATTGATACTTCTAATATTTAATGTTTTTAGATTATTTAAATTAATCAGGAGGGGAATAATTTGGAAATAAATAAGGAGAAACTTGTTATGCAGGCGGTTCAGGGTTCTATATCTCATCCAATGTCAGCTCGGACTCCCTATAGAATGGATAGAGAGGGTGTTGGGCAGATAGTTCCGGGTACAGGCGGCATTTCTTATAATGTTAGAATAGGGAATCCTGCTTTTGGTTGGGCTGGGGATCATATTGAACCGGGAGTTAGTATGAAGATAAGTGATAAAAACAAATCAAGTGAAAACTATGGATTGGGCTTATTGGCGTGTATAGGAAATAAGGCGAAAATAATAAGTGGTGATGGGCAGGGATCATATGGTTATGTGACAGGTACCCATGGTGGAATAGAACATGTGATTGTAGACTTTGAAGCCAATGTATTAGAAAAGTTAATAATAGGTGATGACATTTTAATCAAAGCATTTGGTCAGGGTCTTAAATTACTTGATTATCCAGATATAAAAGTATTTAATCTTGATCCAAATTTACTGGATAAGATGAATATCAATCAAAAAGAAGGCTATCTGGAAGTGGGAGTCAGTACTGTTATTCCGGCTCATTTAATGGGTTCAGGTATTGGTGCTTCAAGTGTGGCTTTGGGCGATTATGATATAACAACCGGTGATCAAGAAGAAATTGAAAGACTAAAGATAGATAAATTAAAATTGGGTGATTTTGTTTATCTTAAAGATTGTGATAATACATATGGCAGGGAGTTTAAAAAGGATGCAGGTAGTATCGGAGTAGTAGTCCATAGTGATTGTATAAAAATGGGGCATGGTCCTGGGGTAACTACTGTAATGACTGCTAAAGATGAATTATTAAAACCTTTAATTGATCGAGATGCTAATCTTATTAACTATCTCTACGACTAAAATTAAATTAGAGGGTATCTTGACATCATTAGGTGCGGATGCTATAATCAATTTTAATAGTAATAATTATTGATAAGAAAATTCAAGGAGGTTGCATAATATAATGGTAAATAATGATATGACAGCTCAAAATTTGAGATCTGCCTTTGGAGGAGAAAGTCAGGCTTATCAGAGATATATAGTATGGAGTGAAAAAGCAAAAAAGGACGGATTTCCCAATGTGAGCCTTCTCTTTAAAGCAATAGCTTATGCAGAACAGGTACATGCTGGAAATCACTTTGAAGCCCTTGATAACTGTAAAGGGGGGTTTCTTGTTGCATCTGGTGCTGAATTTGGGTTAGGTTCTACAGCTGATAACCTAGAAGGTGCTAAAGCAGGTGAGGATTTTGAAATTACTCAGATGTATCCCACATATAATTTGGTTGCAAAAGAGCAGCAGGAAAATGAAGCTGTTCGGTCTTTCCACTATGCTTTAGAGGCTGAAAAAACACACTCTACATTATTTGGTGAAGCCAGGAAGTCAGTATTAAGTAGTGATGACTATGAATTGGAAAGTGTAAGTGTATGTGATGTATGTGGGCATACTGTTAAAGATGGTACTCCTGAAAAATGTCCAATTTGCTCTGCGCCAAAAGAAGAGTTTACTGTATTTGAAAAATAGATAATTATTTATTATAATATAGATATAACAAGAGGGAGGGTTTATATGTCAAAGTATAAAGTTAAAACCTTAAATGATTCTGAAGACAAGACTGTTTTAGAAAAAAAGCATATTCCTTTCATTACAGCTCCTGAAAGTGTTGAAAAGGGCGAAATTTTTGAAATAACCGTTAAAATGGGTAAAGAAATTGATCATCCTATGCAGGAAGGGCATTTCATTGAATATTTTGATGTTTATGCAGATGATATGAAAATTGCCAGTGTAACATTTACACCTGAATGTGAGGCAGAGGCCACATTGAAATTGAAATTAGAAGAATCGGTAACCCTAAAAGTTGCAGAATATTGTAATCTACATGGTTATTGGGCACATGAAAAAGAAATAGAAGTAAAATAAATATTATATAATTTTTTTGGTTTATCCCCTCTCTGGAACGCACGGAGCAGGGGATATTTTTATTTCATCTATTAAAATGGTACTTTCAAATGAGACATTGAAATATATTTTACAGACTTAAAATTCGAACTACAAACTTAAAAAAATAAATTAATATTTTTCATATGAATTAATATGTGTTTTTCTTGTTAATTTTTGATTATATGAGGGGGATTTTAATGTCAGGACTAAAAAGAATACAAGATTATTTAGAAAAAGATCTTAAAGTAATATTTATAGGATTTAATCCTGGAATCAAGTCTTCTCAAACAGGTCATCATTATGCTCATCCCACCAATAGATTTTATAAATTGCTCAATGAATCAGGCTTAACTCCCAGATTATATAAGCCAGAGGAAGATAAAAAATTGCTCAAATTAGGTTATGGTTTGAGCAATATTGTCCAGCGGCCGACTAAGTCAGCCGCTGAAATAAAAGACAGCGAGTATGAAAAAGGAAGGAAGTTAATTCTCATAAAATTTAAAAAATATCGTCCTCAAGTAGTCTGTTTTACGGGAATAGGTGTGTATAAAAAGTTCAGCAAACACAGAAATATAAGCCGGGGTTTACAGGATGAAATTCATGTTGATGGGGTGAAAGAATTTGTTGTGTCTTCTCCCAGTGGTTTAAACAGGACAAGTTATGAAAAACAATTAAAAATGTATAAAAAGTTAAACAAATTAATTAATTAAAATTTATAGACGAAGCAGAAACTCAATCTATATTGCTTATTATATATCAATTTACCTCACGATATATATCATATTAAGTGCAGTTAAAGAAAATTATAGTTTGAAAATAGATATTTAGATGGTATACTTTTTATAAATCAAAGAAAAAATTAAGCTAATAATAAAAAAATACAACAACAACCAAAAAAGTTTTAATAATAAAAATCTGAAGTTAAAGCAAAGAAGGAGGCAAAATTAATGGGGGCTAGATATAAGAGTCAGGACTGGCAAGAAAAGATGAGGGTTGAAATAGATGTAAACAATATGTTTGCAGAATTTATTGGTGAAAAACATGGGATTAAGGTTTCTGAAGTAGATGAGATGGCAAAAGAGGTTGAAAAAGCAGATTTTAGTATCAAAAAACAGTATGGGGAAGGCAAATTAGGCTTTATTGATTTACCTGACAAACAGAAAGAGGTAGTCAAAGAAATTGAAGATTTTGCTAATAAAAGGCGGGGCGACTTTGATAACTTTGTTATTTTAGGTATTGGGGGCTCTGCTCTGGGTAGTATTGCTTTACAGACTGCTTTAAAGGATTCTTACCACAATTTAAAAAACAAAGATGTATTGAGAATTTATGTACCTGATAATATTGATCCCGAAAGATTTCAAAGTTTATTAAACACCCTAGATTTAGAAAGAACACTTTTCAATGTCATTTCTAAATCAGGTAGTACAGCAGAAACGATGAGTTTATTTTTAATTGCCAGAAAGGCTGTAGAAGAGGAAGTCAGCTCTAATAATATTTCTAGACATTTTATTGCTACTACCAGTCAAAATTCTGGTTATTTGAGAATAATTGCTAGAAAAGAAGGCTTTAAAATGTTTTATATACCGGATAATGTAGGCGGTAGATTTTCAGTATTAACACCAGTCGGTCTTATATATGCTGCTTTTGTAGGTATTAATATACGTGAACTTTTAGCCGGTGCATCTTATATGAAAAAAATAGCTTCTGGTACAGATATTTGGCAAAACCCGGCATATTTAAACGGAGTTCTGCAATATTTAGCATATCAAAAAGGTAAAATAATGTCTGTTATGATGCCCTATGCACATTCTTTGAAAGATATAGCTGATTGGTACAGACAGCTATGGGCAGAATCACTAGGTAAAGAAGAAAACCGAAAAGGTGAAATAATAAATGTAGGTCCTACTCCAATTAAAGCTTTGGGCGCAACTGATCAACATTCTCAGGCTCAACTATATATGGAGGGGCCTTATGATAAAGTTATTAATTTTATTGAAGTTGAGAAGTTTCATACAGATCTTAAGATTCCAGACTTATATGGAGATGTAAAGGGTGTAGCTTATTTAAGAAATAAATATTTATCTGATCTCATAAATACAGAAAAAAAAGCGACGGAATTGGCTTTAAGTAAAAGAGGTAGATTAAACAATACAATTTTAATACCTGAGATCAATGCATTCACAGTAGGTCAGCTTTTTTATCTCTTTGAATTGCAAACAGCTCTTATTGGAGAGTTGTTTAATATAAATGCTTACAACCAACCCGGAGTTGAATTGGGGAAAAAATATACTTATGGAGTATTTGGAAGAGAAGGTTACCAAAAGATGAAGGATGAATATTATTCACGCCCTGAAAAAAAAGAAAAATATATAGTATAAAGAGGGGTAATAAGTATGGATAATGAATATATCGAATACGATAAAGGCAACAAAAAATTAATAGCTGAAAAAATATTTATCAATAAAAAGCCCCGATCCCGGGTTATGATTGATATAGTTAAAAACATCAAAAATAATTTAAAAAGATATAGGTTTGGCAGCGATAAAGTTCTTAAATTTAGTAAAGCTGAGAGAATTGGTGGTGAATATTTTTTACTGACAAAAGATGAAAACTATTACCCTTCTCTGATAGAAAATATTACCTCAGGTAATATTGAAGTAGATAAAGCTGCAGATTGGTGTTTGCAGATATTACAAATTTGGAACTCATTAAATGATAAGATAGAATTTTCATCTGAAATTAAATTAAATTACTTTAGGGTAGATCATAAAAGTAATATTAAATTGGTTGATCCTCATATAAATAGGATTATTGAGCAGTATAGATATCCATATTTTGAAAAAGAATTTGATGAAATATACCGGTCTCCAGATTTGATCAGCAAACAAAATTGGAATGAAAAGGCTCGTATATATAACTTTGGAGTTATATTTTATTATCTTCTGACAGGGCGATTTCCTTTTCAAGCAGATAATAAAAAAGACATGTATGATAAAAAAATGACGGGGTCTTTTTTGAAAGCCCGTTATTTAAATTCGGAAATTTCTGTTAAATTTAGTGATTTAATTACGAAGATGCTGCAGTCTGATCAAAAAAAACAACCTGTTTCCATCAATACTATAATAAATGAAATAAAACATTTAAAAGAGAAAAAATCTATAAAAGCCCTGCCTCAGGTAAGAGAGCAGAACTTAAATAAAAAAGAAACACAATTAAGGAAAAGTAGATTAAAAGAAAATATTTTATTCTATTTTAGGCATCACTGGGGAAAAACATTATTTTTTGGGATTATAATTACAGCCATATTATCAATTGGGCTTTTAGGTACCAATCCTCCTGTTATCACTGAAGCAACTACACCGGATCAGCTTATTAAATATTTTTATGATTCAATAGACAAAAAGAACCCTGTGATTTTAACTCAAACCACCTCAGTTAATCTAAAAAAACTAAAAACTATGGTTTCAGAAGGATATGTGATGGAAACGATGCGGGGTGCTTATCAAAATCAGAATGATGAGGAAGATATTGGAGAAAAGGTATTTGGTATTAAGAGTTTAAATATCAATAGTACTGCAGCCAGTGATTATTATCAATATGAAATAAGTTATATATTCTATTATCCGCGTGAAGACAAAATGCAAGAAAAAAATATGGTGGACAGACTTTTAGTTAAACAAGAAGATGGTAAATGGCAGATAACCGAAATTAAGGGAGATATTGTTGATTTAATTGAAGGTAATTTTGAAGGATAGGTGATAATTGTGGAGTTAAATTATGAACATGTAGAAAACACTTTGTTAAATTGGTTGAAACAAAAAGTGAAGAATGCTAATGCAAATGGTGTTGTGTTAGGTCTAAGTGGGGGGATAGATTCATCTGTTACGGCTGCATTGGCCCAAAAAGTATTTCCCAATAATATGCTGGCCCTTATTATGCCCTGTTACAGCAGTGAACAAGATAAAATTGACGCAGTAAAAGTGGCGGAGAAATTCAATATAAATTATAAGGTGAAAAATTTAGATAATTTCTTCGATTCTTTTAAAAATTTAGTCAAAGCGGAAAATATAAAAAGCAAAAATAATTTAGTCCTGGCCAATGCAAAACCCAGATTACGCATGTTAACCCTATATTATTATGCAGCTAAAAATAATTATCTAGTATTAGGCACAGATAACTGGAGTGAATTAAAGGTCGGTTACTTTACCAAATATGGTGATGGTGGAATCGATCTTGCCATATTAGGAAGATTGGTCAAATCTGAAGTAAGAGAACTGGCCAGATATTTAGGTATCCAGGATGAAATAATAAATAAAAAACCTTCGGCAGGACTTTGGGAAGATCAGACCGATGAGGACGAGATGGGACTTAGTTATAAACAATTAGACCATTATATTTTAACGGGCCAGGCTGAGCCTGAAATCAAAGAGAAGATTGAAAAATTAGCCCAAAAAAACAGTCATAAACTTGATCCTATCCCGGTCCCAAACAGAAAAAATTTAACAAATTAGCAGGATAATTAAAAAAGATATAGTATAATAATAATAATAGCAGAATAAAAATTTCATATATATTGTAAATAGGTGCTTTCAGTTAAGCTGAAAGAGAATAGGGAATCAGGTTAAAATCCTGAACGGGTTCGCCACTGTAAACAGTTAGTCCTCTAAAAAAAACCACTTGTTTTAACAGGGAAGGTTTAAAAGGACGTCAAGCTGTGAGTCAGGAGACCTGCCTGTTTATAATCTACATTCTTCGAAAACAGGATCAGTAGATTATTTTTATTAGATCAGATCTTTAATTTTGAAGGAGATCTGGTTTTTTTATTTGTTATATAAAAAGGGGTTGAAAAGCTTGGCTAAAATCATATTAATCTTAGGTGGTGCTCGGAGCGGGAAGAGCACTTTTGCAGAAAAGATTGCAAAAAAATTAGGTGGTGAGCAGGTTAGTTATATAGCGACGGCAGAAGCCCTTGATCAAGAAATGCAGGAGCGGATTAAACTTCATCAATCTCAGAGATCAAAAAAATGGGATACAATTGAAGAGCCAAAGGAAGTATCTAAAGTTATTAAAAGAGTAGAAAACAGCCGAACAATTTTGATAGACTGTCTGACTCTCTTTATTTCCAATTTATTATTAGAAAAAGAGAATTTAAAAAATGAGAATAATCTAGAGATAAAAAATAAGCTTGAAGATGAAATTATCAATGAGGTTAAAGAAATTATAGATATAGCGCGCAAAAAACATATGAATTTGATAATAGTATCAAATGAGGTAGGGCAGGGCCTGGTACCAAGTTATGAACTAGGCAGACTTTTTAGAGATATTTCAGGGAGGGCTAATCAAATGATGGCTCAGAAAGCCGATAAAGTATATTTAACTATAGCTGGTTTTGCTCTTGATTTAAATGAACTAAATAAAAACAATCAAGCTGATATTTTGAAGGATTTGGGTGAAGGATAAGATGACAAAAACAATTATGTTTCAGGGAACAGCCTCCAATGTGGGGAAAAGCATGATGGCGGTAGCTTTATGCAGAATATTATACCAAGAAGGTTATCGAGTTGCTCCCTTTAAATCCTGGAATATGGCATTAAATTCCTATGTGACAAAAAACGGTGGGGAGGTTGGCAGAGCTCAGGCTTTACAGGCAGAGGCCTGCAATATCGAAGTAACAGTTAATATGCAGCCCTTTTTGATAAAACCAAAGGGTAAGGGGAAATCACAGGTTATTTTTAAGGGAAAGCCGCTCGGCGATTTTACTGACAATTATCAAAATAAAGAATATATTCAATGGGCACTTCGCATTATAAAAAAATCACTGAATGAACTGTTTTTAAACTATGAAGTAGTGGTTATGGAAGGAGCTGGTAGTCCAGCAGAAATCAATATAAAAGATAGAGATCTGGCTAATATGAAGGTGGCAGAATTATTTAAGACACCGGTCATATTAGTAGCTGATATAGACAAGGGAGGGGTATTTGCTTCCATCGTAGGCACACTGGAATTATTGGGTGACAAAAAAGATTTAATAGAAGCTATTATAATAAATAAATTTAGAGGTAGCAGAGAATCACTACAGTCCGGTTTAAAATTTATTGAAAATAAGACCGGGATACCTGTTCTGGGAGTTATGCCTTATTTAAAGAATATTTCATTGCCGGAAGAAGATTCTGTCATGATTAAAGAGCACAAAAACCAAAAGGCAGAAATTAAAATCGGCGTAATTAAATTACCCCACATATCAAATTTTACTGATTTCGATATATTGGGTATGGAGCCTTTACTTGAATTGAACTATATAGATAGTGATCAAAACGATCTTGGCAAATATGATGCGGTTATTTTACCCGGCACTAAAAATACAACCGAGGATTTATTTTATATAAAAGAAAAGGGATTAGATAATAAAATTATTGAAGCAGCTGAAAAAGGAGTGGAAATTATCGGAATCTGTGGAGGATATCAAATGCTAGGGAACAACTTAATTGATCCTGAACAGACCGAGGGTAGTTTGAAAGTTATAGAAGGACTTTCCCTGCTGGATATAGAGACTGAATTTAGTGCAGGTAAAAAGACCCATCAAATAGAGGCTTTAACACATAATAATTTAGAACTTTCAATAGATTTTTCAAAAGAGGTAATTAAAGGCTATGAAATACATATGGGAAAAACAGCCTTGAAAGAAGATTCTTCACCTTTATTTAAGATAATATTACGTTCAAATCAAGAATGTTTGATCAATGATGGAGCTATATCAAAAGATCAGAAGGTATGGGGAACTTATATTCACGGAATTTTTGATAATGATATCTTTAGAAAAAAATTTATAAATAAACTCAGTCAGGATAAAATAAAAAAACGAGATCAGATCGATTTGATAAATTTCAAAGAACAAAGAAGTAGTTCAATCGATAAATTAGCAGAAGAGGTAAAGAAAAATATGGATATGGATTTATTGTATAGAATAATTGGACTTGATTAGGGGAGGATTTAATGTTTGTATTATTATCAGCTGTCATCCTTGATTTGCTATTAGGTGATCCTACTTCATATCCTCACCCAGTTGTTTTAATGGGAAAAATGATTTCAGCTTTTGATGATATATTACGGGATAATTTAGAAGATAACAAAAAGCAGAGAATAAAGGGTTTTGTCTTAGTATTATCGGTATTATTAATTACTTTTTTAATAACTTATTTTACGATTTTTCTTTTTACTTATCTAAATGATTATTTAAGTACAGCCCTTAAAATATTTATCTTATATACATCAATAGCAATAAAAGGTTTGAGTGAGGCAGGTAGAAAAATATATAAAAGCTTACAAGATGGCAATAAAAAAAAGGCCTGCAGCAGTTTAAATATGATTGTGGGCAGAGAAACAAAAAATTTAAACAAAGATGAAATTATCAGGGCTACGGTTGAAACGATTGCTGAGAATACAAGTGATGGTATTATAGCACCTCTTTTTTATTATCTAATAGGCGGTCCAGTTGCAGCAGTTTCATATAAAGCGGTTAATACAATGGATTCTATGTTGGGATATAAAAATCAGGAATACAGATATTTTGGTTGGACTGCAGCTAAATTAGATGATGTGGTTAACTACATTCCAGCCCGGTTAACAGCCCTTTTTATTATAATAGCTGCTTTTTTATTACAAAAAGATTATAAAAGGGCCTATAGGGCGATATTAAACGATGCTGACAAACATGTGAGTCCAAACGCCGGTTACCCGGAGGCAGCGGTAGCAGGAGCCCTTGGAATCCAGCTGGGAGGTGTTAATTACTACTTTGGACGAGTCAGTGAAAAAGCTTTGCTGGGAGAAAAAATATTAGATTTTAGTAATAAAAATATAAAAGAAACTATTAGCTTAATGTATATTGCAAGTTTTAGTTTTATATTAATGTCAGTCTTTTTGGTATATATATTTAGATAGGAGTGAGAAAATGGAATTATTAGAGAAAACCATTAAAAATATTGGCAGTTTAGATCAGGGCAGCATGGAAAGTGCTCAAACACGTCTTGATAATCTGACTAAACCACCGGGTAGTTTGGGATATCTAGAAGAACTTGCTGTAAAAATTGCTGGGATAACGGCAGTAACCTTACCTGATGTAAGTCAAAAAGCACATATTATCATGGTTGGGGATCATGGAGTTGTTAAAGAAGGGGTGAGTGCCTTTCCTCAAACTATAACTGCTGCAATGGTTAAAAACTTTTTAAAGGGCGGAGCAGCTGTCAATGTATTTGCCAATCAATACAATGTGGATATTTCCATCGCTGATATTGGAATGATAGAAAAGATAGATGATGATAAATTGATCCAGACCAATATCAAAAGAGGCACAGATAATATCTTAAAAGGCCCTGCGATGAGTCACAAAGAAGCAGTTGAAAGTATAGAAGTAGGTATTAAAATAGCAGAGCAGTTGATTGATCGAGGAAAGAATATAATTGGGACAGGTGAGATGGGCATAGGAAATACTACTCCCTCCAGCGCTATCATTTCTGTGGTAATTGAAAATAGTTTAGATGAAATCGTAGGATATGGCACTGGACTTGATAAAAAAGGCTTAGAAAATAAAAAAGCAGTAATCAACAAGGCCTTAAAGGTAAATAAGCCCCAAAAGGATGATGGGATTGACATCCTTTCCAAGGTGGGGGGATTAGAAATTGGGGGTATGGCAGGAGTGATGTTAGCAGGTGCAGCTCATAGAAAGCCAGTCATGATCGATGGTCTAATATCTGGGGCAGCTGCCTTAATTGCTTATTTAATTGAGCCTGATGTTATTAATTATTTGATCCCTTCTCATAAGTCTGTAGAACCTGGTCACGATAAACTCTATCAATATTTGAATTTAAGACCTATGTTTGATTTAAATATGAGATTGGGAGAAGGTACAGGTGCTATTTTGGGAATGGGTATAGTTGAATCTTCTATCAGAATTATTAAAGAAATGGCTACTTTCGATACGCTTGATTTTTAAGGAGGCTGAGATGAATTCATTTTTAATAGCCCTGCAATTTATTACAGTAATACCTGTTAAAAAAGAACTCAATTATAGTGAAAAGAATATAGCTCGCTCCATGTTATATTATCCTTTAATTGGAACATTTTTAGGATTAGTTTTAGTTATTATCAATTTATTAGGTACAATGTTTTTACCTAATTTGGTTAGGGATGGACTGATTTTATTATTCTTTGTCATTCTTTCAGGTGGTATCCATTTGGATGGATTAGCAGATAGTTTTGATGGGCTATTTGGAGGTAAAAATAAAAAAGAGGTTCTATCAATTATGCATGACAGCAGGATAGGTGTTTACGGTGTACTTGCTTTGATCTTACTTTTATTCTTAAAATTCATCTTATTAATCGAACTTCCCCTGGCTCAGAAAAATGCAGCTTTGATAATGGTTCCAACCGTAAGCCGTTGTGCGATGGTATTGGCAGTTTTTATATTTCCTTATGCAAGAAGAGAAGGAATGGGTAAGGCATATCAGATATATTTAGAAAAATCTCAGGTTTTAATTTCTGTTTTATGGACAGTTCTGGTCAGTCTATTTTTGTTTTTCTTTAAAGGAGCCCTAATTCTAGCAATTACTGCTGCAGCCGTTTGGTTATATGGCAGGTTTTTTATCAAAAAGATTGATGGGTTAACAGGTGATCTTTACGGAGCACTCAATGAGATAATGGAAGTGCTTATATTATTCATGTTAATTTTATTTTTTTAAGGAGATAGTTATGGAAGTAAAAGTTAAAGTACCGGGCAGCTGTGGTGAATTTATTCAGGGATATTTGAATGGAGAAAATTTTTTAATAAGTTCTCCTGTAGATATTTACAGTACAGCCTATGTAAGGAAAACAGAAAAACACAGCCAAATATTAATCAACGATAACAAGCAAAAGACATATTTGGCGGTGCAAAAAACTTTAAGTTACTGTAATAAAGAGCATGTCGGTTTAAACTTAAAAATAGAATCTGATATTCCATATGCTAAAGGTATGAGTAGTTCAACTGCTGATATCACAGCAGCTGTAATAGCTACCTTATTATTATTTAATAAAAAAGTAGAAATCGAATTCGTTAAAAAAATTGCACTCGAAGTTGAACCGTCTGATGCCACTTTTATGAAAGGTATTGTATTGTTTGATCATATAAATGGTCATATAAATCAGTATTTGGGAGAAATAGATCAACTACCCGTTTTAATCTTTGATTATGGAGGTGAGATTGAAACCTTGTCATTTAATGCAAGAAAAGATCTGGCTACTTTAAACAGTCAGAAATCTAATTATATAAAAAAGGCATTAAAATTGATAAAAAGGGGCATAAAAACCAAGAACTATAAAATGTTAGGAAGGGGAGCTACTATCAGTAGTCTAGCCAATCAGTCTATAATCAATAAGCAAGATCTGAAAAGTCTTATAAGTATATTGAAAAAACAGTCTGGTTTTTTAGGATTAATAACTGCCCATAGTGGTACAATTATAGGTGTTATTCTAAAAGAAGAGAGGTTTGGTGAGGAAATTGCATCAGTTATCAGTGCTAATTTTCCTTTTCTAGACTTACTTTTTAAATCCAGATTAATTAATGGAGGATATGAAGTGCTATAAGGGAGGGTTAATGTAATGAATAAACAGCACGGTGGTGATATAGAAGGTGCGGCTAAAAAATATAATCTATGCCGAGAAGACATAATAGATTTTAGTGCTAATATAAATTTTATAGGTCCTCCACCACAACTTTATCAAAAATTACAAAATGAACTTAAGCTGATAGAAGATTATCCTCAACCTAACTCCGAAAATTTAAGATGTAGATTAGCGCAAAAATATGGTTTTACTGCTGATAATTATATACTAGGTAATGGAGCAGTCGAATTAATTTATCTGCTCATTTCAGTATTAGAACCTGATTATAGTCTTATACTTGCTCCTACTTTTTCTGAATATGAAAAAGCCCTAAATTCAAAGGGCAGTGATATCAAATATCATTATTTAAATAAAAGCAACAAATTTAAAATAGATGTTGAGAAATTAAAAAAAGATATTAGTCAAGATATCGATCTTTGTATTT
The DNA here is from genome assembly GCA_018334565.1 of Halanaerobiales bacterium. Taxonomy (GTDB): domain Bacteria; phylum Bacillota; class Halanaerobiia; order Halanaerobiales; family M55B127; genus M55B127. Next base: position 30,451 of record JAGXLU010000018.1, read on the forward strand.
TATGTAATCCCAATAATCCAACTGGAAATTTTATTGATAGAGATACTATTTTTAATATCTTAAAATATAATAAAAAACGAGGCATCTATACTATAATTGACGAAGCCTTTGTTGATTTTATGAACAGGGATATTTCGGCAGTGAGTTTATTAAAAAAATATGATAATCTCTTTGTTCTCAGATCTCTCACAAAAATTTTTGCCATTCCAGGTTTGAGATTAGGATTCGGTATCGGCCAGAAAAATATAATAAATAAGATGTATGATCACAAAGACCCCTGGAATGTAAATATCATGGCCCAGAGAGCGGGAGAACTGCTTTTAAAACAAAAACAGTATATCAAGCATACTAAAATATCTGTAAATAAAGAAAAGAAGTTTCTATATAATTATCTTAAAAAATATAAGGGTCTTGATGTGTATTATCCTAATGCAAACTATATATTTATTGATATATCTGATTTAAATATAACGGCTCAACATCTTTGTAATAAGCTAGCTAAGCGAGCAATTTTAATTAGAGACTGTAGTAATTATCGTGGATTAAACAATAATTTTATCAGGATAGCAGTAAAAAAGAGGGAACATAATTTAAAATTTTTAGAACAGTTGGATAGAATTTTTCACAATATGAAATAAAAAATAAGAGGAGGAATAAAATGATTTCTAAAAAGAATATTACTTTAATCATTTCATTGTTAATTATTAGTATACTAATTACTAGCGGAGGTATAGTTGCTCAAAAATTTCCACTTACAGTATTAGATGATCTGGATGAAAAGATAGTCATGGAAGAGAAACCGGAAAAGATCATCTCATTGTCACCTAATACAACAGAGATTTTATTTGCGGTGGGAGCAGGTGATAATATTATAGGAGTAACTACATTTGCTGATTACCCAGAAAAGGCAACCAAGGTTGAAAAGATAGGTACTATTACAGAACCTAATATTGAAAAAATTATAACTATGGAACCGGATTTAGTAATTGCTGCTTCTGTAAATAAAATGGAAACCGTCGAAAGATTGAAAGAATTAAATATCAAGGTGGCTGGGTTCAGTTCAGATAGTGTAGAGATAGCTGTTGAAAATATTCAAAAGATTGGTTTAATAACAGGAAACCAAGAAAAGGCAGATCAAATAGCTATTGATATGAAAAATAAAATGAATTTAATTAAAAGTCTGGTCGAAGAGCATCTGAAGACTAATGAAAAGCCTAAAGTATTTTATGAGCTTTGGAATGATCCTCTATTTACAGCCGGCAAGAACAACTTTGTAGATGATCTAATTCAAATGGCTGGTGGAATAAATATAGGTAGATTGGCAGAAGGACAGTGGCCACAGTACAGCTTAGAAAAACTGTTAATAGAGGATCCTGACGTATATATATCGACTCCACATAGTGCACAGATGGAGGTATCGGTAGAAGGAATTAAGAGCAGAGAGAGATTTCAACCTATATCTGCAATACAAAATGATAGAATTTATATAATTGACGCGAATATATTAAATAGGGCTTCCCCCAGGTTAATTACTGGTCTAAAGCATATTACCAAGTCTGTTTTCCCAGAACTTAGTGAGCAAGTTGATGAGATTGTAAATTAGTTATATTAACTTCTACCATTTGATAACAAGTATAAAATCTGAGCCTCTACTTATATAGTAGGGGTTTTAGTTATATAATATGAATAAATCAGACTATTTAAGCACAAGATTTAGATAAAAATTATAATATAAAACATATAAAAATTGATATAGTCTTGTTTTTCAATTATAATAGAAAAAGAAAATGAAAAACGAGAAGGTGTTAAGATGGCAACCAATTTAGTTTTAGTTAGACATGGAGAAACCCAGTGGAATAAAGATTCTAAATACCAAGGTGCTGTTGATATTGAATTAAATAAAAAAGGTAAGAGACAAGCCCAAGAACTATATAATTTTCTTAAAGATGAAAAATTTGACACAATCTACAGCAGTACTTTAAAAAGGGCTTCTCATACTGTTAAAGACATAGCTGATTATCAAAATAAAGACCTCATTACGATTGCAGATTTGATGGAAATAGATTTTGGTGAGTGGGAGGGTCTAACCTTTGCTGAGATAGAAGAAAATTATCCTAAATTAGCTCATAAGTGGGCAAAGGATCCAACTTGCTGTAAACCTCCCGAAGGTGAACATATTCAGGAAGTAGAAGAAAGAGTTGGAGATGCTATAGATCAAATTGTAAAAGAAAACCAGGACAAAAAAGTGTTAATAGCTACTCATGGTGGAATAGTAAGAATTATTATTGCATATCTGCTCGAGTTACCTCTAAACCGTATATTTAGCATAGAAGTGGATAATGTTTCTATATCAAGAGTTAAATTTTATGATCATTATCCCGTTGTAAAATTATTAAATAGTACCCATCACTTAAAACAGACCTGAGTTTATTAAAGAAACTATTGTAAAGGATGATTCTTGTGGTCAACTTCTCCCACTTAATCAGAAACAAGATTAAAAAAAGAGCTCGTTAAATTAAAAACTGTACTCAGTACAGTCGCGAACAATTTATACCGGCTCTATCTCACAAGCGGGTGATTTAAAAATAGAGCCAGTTGAAGGGCGGATCCCCACTGTAAAGACAATAGGGGCCATA
>JAGXLU010000063.1 GCA_018334565.1 Halanaerobiales bacterium
TCCTGTACGCCTTTGATCTAGATACTTTCTTAAAATATTGAAAGCACCTACGACATCAGCATTAAAGGCTTTTTTATCATCTACATATAACCCTCGTTTTTTACGATTAGAACCTTCAGCATATTTTCTAGTTACTTTTTTGGTGTAAGGACTACATTGGCTAGTATAACCTTCATTTTTTTTAATTAAATGGGGGAACCCCAACCCCAATACATAAAACTTTAAATGGTTCTCTAATTTAAAATCTGCACAAAAGTATCATTTTAAAATTTAATGTATTTTTTATAAATATTGATATAGTAGGAAGCCTATTAAAATTATACTTTAGGAGTTCTGAACTATTAGTATAATTTCAGATATACTATTTTAAAGCAAGTTTAAAGCGATGGGTTATCTAAAAAAGTAACTAGAAATCTTGCTAAAACTAAGATATTTATATGAATATTAAAAGTTTACTACTATAATATATTGAATGATTAAATTTTTCAGTTAAAAATACTTCACAATAAATAGTTGCGGTATCTAGGTGATTTATTCTTAATGGTTGTATATTAATAAAGTGAATTTAAAAACTTCACTCCTTTATTGATTAAAAATTGAGATTTTAGTTTATCTTTCTTGCATCTTTAATATTATAAATAGAGCTAAATATATCTTTAATTTTTTAGTTGATTTTTAAAAATTCCAATCAAATATATTTAATTATAGATTACCCTTCACTCCCTAAATAAGCATTAATAACCTTGGGGTTATTTTGAATTTCTTCCGGAGTGCCTGAGGCAATTAATTTACCATGATCAATTACATAAAGATACTCAGCAAGCTCCATTAAAAAACTCATCTTATGTTCTATAATAAAAAATGTGATCCCTCTTTCATTTTTTAATTTTTTGATATAAGTTTTCATATTATCAGTATAATCCTGGCTTACACCAGCTGTTGGTTCATCGAGTAATAAAATATCAGGTGAAGTCATTACAGCTCTCATCAGTTCTAATCTTTTTTGTTCTCCATAGGGAAGGTTTTTAGCATACTCATCTTTTTGATCAGACAACCCCATGTCCTTCAGAATTGCAACAGCTATAGATATCTTTTCTTTTTGATCATCTTTTAAGGCTTTTCTAAAAAAAATAGGATCAAAAAAACCTTCCCCAATATTATCTTGAGGAGCCACAATTAAATTTTCAAGAACCGTCATCTCTGGAAATATACGAGTTTGCTGAAATGTTCTTACCATACCTAACCGACTTATCAAGTAAGGCTTTAAATTAGTAATGTCTTTACCTTTGAACTTTATCTCACCTGAATCAGCACCAAGAAAACCAGTGATTAAATTAAAGAAAGTAGTTTTACCTGCTCCATTAGGGCCAATAAGCCCCATTATTGTACCTTCTTTTACTTTTATTGATACATTATCTACAGCTTTTAATCCTCCAAAATTCTTTTCAATACCTTTTGTTTCAAGCATTTCTTATTTGCCCCCCTTCTTCAGATGATTGTTCAGAAAGCAGTTTGCGTTCTCCTAATAGACCACGAGGTCTTACTAGCATGAGAATAACTAATATTGAACTATAAACCATCTGTTGTAAACTAGCTGCAAAAGCTGGAGATAATCCCAAATAGCGGGGTAACTCTCTTACTAAAACGAGCATTACTGCTCCTAAAATTGTTCCATAATTATTGCCCATTCCGCCAGCAATAACTATTATCAAAAAGAAAATAGTAATATGTAGAACAAAAGCCGAGGGGTCAATATAAGTGATGTAGTGTGCATATAATGCTCCTCCAACTCCACCAAAAAAGGCACCCATAGCTATCGAAATATTTTTAGTTTTTGCTATATTTTTTCCTAAACTTTGAGCTGCGGTTTCGTCTTCACGAATAGTTTTTAATAATCTACCAAATGGCGATTTAACATACATTTCTGTAATAATAAGTACCAGGATAAGTAAAATTATATATAAAAATAGATAAGCTTGATTTGTAGAAAATCTAAAACCAAATATTTCTGGCCTAGGTATACCAGGTAATCCTAAAGGTCCTCTAGTTAAACCAGTCCAATTAATAAAAACTTGGCGTGTCATCTCAGCAAATGCAAAAGTTGCCAAGGCAAAATAATCACCCGTCATTTCAACTGTAATTAGGCCCAAAATCCATCCGAATATAGCTGCTAATATACCTCCAGCTATGATTGCTATTAAAAACGGAACACCACTCATCACTAAAAGAGCTGATGTATATGCACCAATACCGAAAAAAGCTGCACGAGCGAAACTAAAAAAACCAGTATAACCTACAACTATATTTAATCCTATACAGGTTATGCTATATATAATCATTAGTATGGTTAGATGATAAAACAAAAAGATCCCTCCTATCGTTAAATTTCACATAATTTTAATCATTACTCTTATCTGTATCTTCCTCCACGTTCTTGTCGTTTCGCAAGTAAACCTGAAGGTTTGAAATATATAACAATAAATAATACACCAAAAGCTATAAAGTCTTTCCAGACAGTAGGTAAGACTGTAACACCTAAATTTTCAGCAAATCCAAGTACCAAACCACCTACTAAACCTCCATATATATTACCAAAACCACCTAAAATTACAGCAGCAAAACTTTTTGCTGTTACTGATAAACCAATTGTTGGTTGTAGATTTGTCTCCAATCCCAAAAATGTTCCTCCTACAGCGGCTAAAGCTGAACCTAGCATAAAAACAATTACTACAATTCGATTTGAATTAATACCTACTAATGAAGCCATTTTAATATCATCTGCAGTTGCCCTAATAGCCTGACCAATAGTAGTCTTCTCAATAAGATAATAGAGTAAGATTACAGATAAAAGTAAAGTTATCAATATACCAATCTGAACATTGGTTATATAAAGACCTAAAAATTTATAGCTTATAGTCCTTATATCATAAGAAAGGATTCCTCCTCCCCATACCATTAAGGCTACTGATTCTAGGAAAAAGGCTACACCTACAACAGCTACTAAAGGAGCTAAATAAAAAGAAAAGCGTAAAGGTCTATAAGCAACTCTCTCTATAATCATACCTAAAAGTGCTGTTAAAACAATACCCCCTGCAGCAGCAATAAAAAATGGTAATTGTAACTGAACACTTAAAGCATATGTGAAATACATTCCCATCATAGCAACAAATCCATGGGAAAAGTTAACAAAACGGAGAATGGAATATATCATGGAATAACCTACAGCTATCAGTCCATAGATGCCTCCAGTTATAATTGAATTCAAGATTACCTGTGAATAATAATCCATATATGTTTTTCTCCCCCTTTCAATGAATCTTTACTTTGAATGTTTTTTTAATTACTACACAAAATTTTAAATTTGTCTAGTCAATAAATAAACTAATTTATAACTAAAATATTGAAATAAAAACCAATATACTTATATTTTTATAAATTATGCTGCGGAAAGTCATATAATTATAATACAATATCGAATGAATATTTTATTGATCTAAACTTTTAATTTAATTACTCTGAAACTTTCCACAGCATATTTTTTCTTTTAAATAAAATAGATATTCTCAAAGTTTACATATCTATTCATATTTAACTTTTAAATATTAAAGTATATTAACTATTCTTCCCAATCCCAGTAGACAAATTCTCCATCTTCTGCAGCATAAAATGAATATGCAGCTGTCACAATACCCGCTTCATCAAAAGTTTTGATACCTGACACACCACGATACCCTTCTACATTTCTTAAGTAATTTCTTATTCCATCTGCTGAATATCCTTCTTCTTCTATACCTTTTGCGATTAGCATAAATGCGTCATGAGCAAAGTCAGACCAAATTGTAGGCTTAGTACCATATGCTTCTTGAAAGTTAGCGCTAAATTCTTTATATTCAGGTGATTCAGGATCTCCAGGTACTAGAGCATAGAAATTACGTGCTCCTTCTCCAGCTGTTTCAAGGACTGCTTCAGTTGACAAGGTTGCATCTCCATAAACAGGAACTTCAATACCCATTTCACGAGCCTGTTTAAGAATAATTCCACCCTCTTTAGCATAAGCTATCAAAAATATTGCTTTGGGGTTTTTAGATCTTATTTTAAGTAATTCGCTTCTGTAATCAGTCCTGCCACTATTAAAAACCTCAGATCCAACAATATTTCCTTCAAAATGCTCTGAAAAAGTATCTAGGTTACCTAAACCATAGTCATTATTGATAACCATAAGTGCAACGTCATCTATTCCTTTTTTATGGGCAAAATTGGCCAAGTATCTACCTTGCACTTCATCTGTAGGCATCATACCAAAGTATGTTTCTGTATATTCTCTCAATGATGGGTGAGTAGAAGCTGGTGATACTACAATAACATTTGCTTCTTTAGCAAGAGGCAACATTGCTAGTGTACAGCTGCTTGCTCCAGATCCAATAATTGCAGGAACATTATCACTATCAATCAGTTTTCTGCAAGCTGTTACAGCACCCGCCGCTTCACCTCGATCATCTTCATATATAACTTCTACTGGTTTTCCATTTATTCCACCAGCTTCATTTATTTTTTGAACGCCCAATTCTATTCCATTACGTTTGCTTTCACCATATAAAGCTAAGTCTCCAGTAAGATGATTCACAAAACCAATTTTATAAGTTTCAACTTCTTCTGCTGCTATAAAGGGATTAGGTAATACTGTTAAAAATAAACCTATCAATATACAGATAATAAATAAATTTTTCATTTTTTTATACATAATCAATCCTCCTAATAAATTTTAGATGTTAGTCAATAATCAAACAATCTGTTATTATCTTTAAAGTTAATAAGTTGATGTGTTTAACAAGTTTTCAAATGAATCTAATTAATCAAAATATCATTCTCAATATTCATCCCAATTGTCTGTTTATCCACCCAAATACTCACTAGCGATGTCGGTGGCCCTGAGTTCCTCAACTCCACCTTCAAATACAATTTTCCCATCTTTTATACAATAACCTCTATCGGCAATTTGAAGAGCCACATTTGCATTTTGCTCTACAAGAAAAATTGTTATATCTTGTTTTTTATTTAATTCTTCAATTTTTTCAAATATTTGATTAATTAAAACTGGAGCTATTCCCATTGAAGGTTCATCAAGAAGGAGAATTTTCGGTTGCATCATTAGGGCACGACCAATAGCCAACATTTGTTGTTCACCACCACTCAAAGTTGCACCTTCCTGGTCAATACGTTCTTTTAGACGTGGAAATAATGAAAATATTAACTCCTTGCTCTCAGCTATATCATCCTCCTTTTCCTTTTTGTCGAGAGTAAAGGCACCCATATTCAAATTCTCTTCAACTGTTAAACTACCAAAAATTCGCCTTCCCTCTGGCACATGAGCTATCCCTTGGGCAGCTATAACATGTGGTGTTAATTTTGTTATGTTTTTTTCTTCGTAAAAAACCTTTCCATTTTTGGGTTTAATTAAACCGGATATTGTCATTAAGGTTGTACTCTTGCCCGCTCCATTTGCACCAAGAAGAGTTACTATTTCACCTTTTTTAATATAAAGAGAAACATCGTATAGTGCTTGGGCGTTTCCGTAATATGCATCTATATTTTCTAGTTCCATAAGTTTCATTTAAGGAAACATCTCCTTTCTTAATATATTATAAAAATAACTACCCTTTTTTTGATAAATAATGCTTAAAAGATAAATACTGATTAAATTTTATTAAATTTATTATACAGAATAAGAATCTGGAAAAGTACTGGATTATTTTATTTTCCAATTACATATTTATCTAATAAAAGAAATATAATTTTCTACATAATAAATTTATATAGCAAGTAAATCTTTTTAAAAAAACAAATGCCTTAAAAGGAGATCCTCCTATTTTATCCTTTATTCTCAATTTCAAGCAAAATATTTTTATTTATTGTTATATTTTTTGTGTTGCTATTTATTTTGAAATCTTTTTGGATAATTTTTTGAATAATATGATATTTTATATTTATAAATATCTAGTAAAATGAAGTCTGCATCTTGTACTTGTATATAATTATCATAACTTTATGGTCAATAATCTTAGTTAACAGAAAATTCAAATCTATCATATGCATTATCTATATAGAAACTGCAAATTATTAAGTTTAAAATTTAGTTGGTTTACTATCTTTTTTTTAAAAATTCTATCCTATAAAAGTAAGTCTCCTTCTCACTAACTATACATAACTTCAGTTTCCTTTAGGCCTGATAATTTCTTGAACTACTGCTCCTATTACCAGCCCTTTTAATTGAAACTGATTTACTTGCCAAATTAGCTTTAGTAAATATTGCTCCAGCAGATTTTTTGTTCTATAGATAAACTACGTAAGTTATCACCTTTAATCCGAAACTGTTCTACCACAATAAGTAAGTATTGAAATATAAAGGTAAATCGCTTGTTATATTAAAAACATAATATTCTCATCAATTTTTAAATCAACATTATTTTTTTAAAAAACTGCAAAGCAGTCAAAATTCATAAGCACTTAATAGTAATTTTCTTTCGGGATATTGGTCTCTATTATTGTGATTATGAATACATTAAATGACAGTCATTAATTTACTTCCAATCTAATTTAATAATCCTATTTTCATAATTTTACAACTCTTATTAGATTTTTTTATCACTTTTCATATGAAATAATAACAACATTCACAATTGTCTAGTGCCAAGCTAAAGGTCTATAATTCCTTAGCTTGGGGCTATCTTTCTATAATTTTCTCTATAACAACACCTCCTTAACAAGTTAAATGCAATCAATTATGGTTGGGGAATATATAAATCGCTTGGTCCCTGGTCAGATAATTTAATCTCTGGATTATTTTCTTTAATAAAATTGATTACAAATTTTGCCCATTTAATTTTCTTTCTCATTAAATCTATTTGATGATCAATATTCGCCCAGGGAGCATATCCTTCAGTTGAGGAAGTCTCTGGTTCAAACTTGAAATAGCATGGAGAATATAACCTTGCAACATCATTGGCTTCATAGAACCTGTTTGTGCCACCATAAGATTGAAAAGTCCAAATATAGAAATCAATAGGTATATCAACTACTTTTCTTATTGAAGCAAGCATGGGCAAAGGTAAATCCGCTATAGGATTAAAAGAACTGGCTCCTAAATCTTCCATTAATTTGGCTCCCCCAGCTGCACTTACTCCCGTCCAGACAGACATTTTAAAAGCCATATCTTCAGGTAAATTACCCTGTTCCTGCATTTTCCTTACCAACCATAAAAGCCCTCTATCTACTAACATAAAACCTCTCATACCTAAATCATACATTCTCATGATATCTGCAATCACATTTCTTAATTCATCAGAGCCTCTATGTTGCATACCAGTCCGCATTCCTTCAGAAGATGTATATTGTCTTCCCTTATCTCTTCCATTTCTTGGTCCAGGAACAGCAATAACTTCCATATCCTCATCTGCTGCCATTTGAGCAAAATATTTTATTTCTTCATCATCATAGAGATATCCGCCACCAACTAAAGAAATTAATCTATGTACCGGTACATTTCTTTTGTTTTTTTCATCTATCAATGCCTCCAAAACTTTTGGCCCCTCTACTCCAGACATCTCAATCCTATAATGGGCACCATCAGGAAACCTTTTATCACTATCAGGTAAATCATAGCAATCCCTACCTGGTATTCCTGCTTCTTCCATATACTTTGATACGGTATCTAATTTCATCTTGATCCTCCTTTTATATATTTATTAATTTATAAAAAAGTTCTTAATAATATTACTCAAATTCAGCAAATAACTTATCAAATTCTTCTTTGCTATCTTTAGCATGGTATACATGCTCATCTGTAGGAAACTTTTCTTCTTTTACATCCTTTATATACTCTTTGAATGCTTCAATTTCAATTTC
>JAGXLU010000093.1 GCA_018334565.1 Halanaerobiales bacterium
TTTTATCCTTCATTGACTCTGCCGCCGTAGGGGGAATCTCCTGTTCATTTTGAATCATCTTAACAATTTCACCTTCATCCAACCAGATCTCCATCTGAGAAGTCTCTGAAGACTTCATTGTTGACGAGTCAATAAGTATTTTATCTGCCTGCACACCATCTACATCTTCCTTACCCTGGTATTGAAACTCTATTACCAATTCTTGAGTCTTCTCTTTTTTTTAAAATGACATAAAATCATATTTAAGTCTATCAAAATTATCAATTATGTCCTGCAATTCAGTTGGTGTCTTAAGTTTATCAAAGGGTACTTCATTACTATCCTGAGCCAGAAGTAAACTTGGTGTTAGTAAAAAAAATAAAAAAACAAAAACAGTAACAACCTGATATTTCTTAAAATTTATCATGATTTCCCTTCTTTTTATTTGTTATGCTCTATTTTTTTAATTAATGAAAAACCAAATAATTCCTTTATAAATCTCCTTTTTACTTATATCAATTTTTATAGTTCTCCTCGAAAACCATTGGCAGAAAAAAATAAATTGACAAAACCTCTAATAAATTAAATAAATAGAAAGATTAAAATATAAGGAGCTCTTGCTAATGTCGAGTTATAGCACAACATCTTATTCTTCTTTCCTCTAGTCAAAAAAGAATTTCTTTAAAATTGAAGACACTGATCTTGGTTCTGTGTATTTTGTAATCCTGATATCTGATAAAAGATTTACTCCTATCTGTCATGAATGTGAAAGTAAGGCTGAAGGCATTCATGCCTGGCATAAAAGGAAAATAAGGAATCTAGATATCCTGGGTGTTGAATGTAATTCTTCATTACCGGAAAATTCATTGTCTTAATTGTGGAATAAAGGTTGAAAAAACTGGTTTAACTTCACCCGGAGGTCACCGAGCTACTAATAGATTAATTCAATATACCCACGAATTATGCCAACATATGACGGTAAAAGAATTAGTAGAGCATCTTAACTTACACCGGGAAACAGTAAAAGAGATAGATCAGAAGTTTCTTAAAAAATAATTTGGAGAAACTAATCATTCCCATTCAGGATTAATAACGATGGACGAAGTCTCTTTTGTTAAAGATCATAAATATCTAACTGTTGTTCTAGATTTCAAAACCGGCCGTGTAACCTGGCTAGGTAAAGAACGTAAAGCTGATACATTAAATGATTTTTTTGAAAAGATGCCACAGAAAAAATTAAAACAAATTAAAGCTATTACAATGGATATGTGAAATCCTTTTATTAAGGCTGTTAAAAAACATTGCCCTCAGGCTTTAATAGTATTTGACAAATATCATTTAATAGTCAGTTATAATAGAGGTGTAATTGATGAAGTAAGACGAGCTGAACCATATCATAAAGGATGAATAAAAATTATCTTTGATAGTTTTTTATAAGTTTTTTCACTACATATATTTTATTTAAAAATTATACTATGGTATGAGTTTATAAATACTGGAGGTTTAATTTATGGCTGGCGTGAGTGCTGGTTTACATGATCGATTAAAAAAAACAGCCGTAATTTCTAAATTGAGACGCCCAATGTCAAGTAAAAATTTGGAATTAATAATACTAGCAAAAAATGGTATCACAGAACATATATCACCTTCTTTTGTTTAGGTGGTTGTATTATTAATGGGAATATTTATAAACATACCATATATTCCGGCCCTACAAAGATTCCATAATATCACTCCTCGTATACTGTGAAAGAAAACTATTATAGCCCCGATTAGATAATCTTTGTTTGGTTAAAGTTAAATGAAGAATTTGGCTGTTGGAAACTCTCCAACAGCTTTTCCTTGTATTTGCAAACTGCCAAGCCGTCCCAGCGCTCAAACCAAGTTTCTTAAGATATTTAAATCTACTGCGGACCCTTTTCCATCTTTTCCAAATACAAGCTCTGATTCTTCTTCTAATCCACGAGTCTAAACCTTTGAGTCTTCCTTTCATGTCTGCTAATTTATAGTAATTTACCCACCCTACCATGAGTTGGTTGAGTTTCTTCATTCTCTTTTGGAAGTTCATACTTATATTCCTGTTGGTTACCTTTTTTGATCTTTTCTTTCAGGCGTTTCCAACTCTTTTGATGAACTCTGAATCTAACCTTACCATTTCGGACATAAAAACTGTAACCTAAAAATTTTCTTTTGAAGGAACTACCAACTGCACTCTTTTCTTGATTGACCTTAAGCTTTAGCTCTTTACCAAGAAATCGAGTGACACTTTCTAGGACTCTTTTACCTGCTCTTAGAGTTTTAACATATATGTTGCAATCATCAGCATATCTGACAAACTTATGGCCTCTCTTTTCTAACTCCTTATCAAGGGCATCAAGTATTACGTTGCTTAAAAGCGGACTTAATGGCCCACCCTGAGGGGCACCATCTTTACTTTTAACCTTGATTCCGTTAATCATAATTCCGGATTTTAAGTACTTATTTATTAGTTTCAGGACTCTTTTGTCCTTAACTTGCTTTTTAACAGCTGTCATCAGCTTATCGTGGTTTATTGTATCGAAGTATTTCTCTAA
>JAGXLU010000064.1 GCA_018334565.1 Halanaerobiales bacterium
TTTTATTATAGATGTTCTTCCAGGTACTCGATCCTCGATGTGGAATCGAGATATAGCGTGGATCCTGTTTAGGCCTTGTTTTAGTAACACGACCATAATTTGAATCTTAAATACCAGGCAGAGCCATTTACACAGTCTACTTTGCCACAGACATGCGGACATCTAAATTTGTTATCTCCATTGTAATGAACCCAGTAGACCATCTTGTGTCCAGCCCTACAGGCAGGGGTTCCTTTATAATCATAATAGCCGGCTGGTGGCTGCTTGGAGTTTCTTGGGTTAATAGGAATGATAACCTGTACATTATAATCAAATAAAATTTGTTCATAGGTATTTTCACAATCATAAGCTGAGTCCATAGTCCAAAAATCCGGCTGTTTGCACTTTATACCACTTAATATTTGGCTGACTTTTTGTACTAGAGGTAAAGCCTCATCACCATCGCTTTTATTGGCTGGTGTTATAGAGTTTGCAAGCGGTAGTTCACTTGCGGTATCTACTGCCAGATGGACTTTCCAGCCAAACCAGGTTATCTTATTATGGTGTGAATCAAGTTTACTACCCCAGTCTGGGGTATCAGGATTATCTTTATTAACCTGAGATTGAGGTTTTGCCCGTTCATAAGATTCAAGTTTTAAAAACTACAATAGCAGCAGTTTCAGGATTAATTATCTCCATTTCATGAGCTTTATCTAATAAGTCATGTAATATAGTTTCTAAACTATTTTTTCCAGAAAGCTTAGTAAAATATCGACTTAAAGTTGCTTCACTAGGAACCTTACTAAAGAATCCAAATCCGCAGATGTGACTAAAGACAGGATCGCTTTTAAGTCTGCGAACTAGGGCAGCTCTGGTAGGTATATTTTCTATTCTTTTTGCTATAAAAGTTCTAATGATAGATCTGATATTATATCCCTTGGGACCTTTTTTAGAATTATTACTTAAAGATTTAACAACAGGAGTCAAGTCAATGTTTTCAAAAATCAGTTCCAGTTTATTTTTTCTTCAAGTTCAAACAGATCTCGCAAGGAAAATAGATTCATTTGTTGAATATAGTTATTAATAGGTTTCACCCCTTTTTTATAAGTATTTTATTGTTTTTCTATTAACTATATTCAACAAAAAATGGGGTGAAGCCTTTTTTTATATTGTTATTAATACTGTTAAATCAAGGCTCATTTATATGAAATTTCCTTATCATATTAAAAATTAAGTTAAGAAATTAAAACTTAGAAAGCGAAGGTTTAAAGGATATTTGGGCATTTGTTTATTGGCTAAAGTGTTAGTATTAACAAGTGCTTTAAGTGTTAAGAAATGGCTTGGAGGATTGAAATCAATAGTTACATTTTAATACAAGGGATATAGGATTTTTATATTTACTAACTATTTTTGACAAAAAACTAGATGTATATATTGACAATAATTAAAAATAAATGTATAATTATAAAAACAGGAGATGATAACTTAATCTTTCACTTTATAATTATTTTTATGTATTCATTAATAAATGTAAGTATGATGATTAATAATAAAAAAAGAAAAAGGAAGCGATGAACATTTGTTATTAAAACTGGACACCTTAACAAATGTGAGCGAATGGTGTAACCGGCCTTAGGGTCGGATTTTGTATTTTATAAGTACATTTTTTAAAAATATGGGAAATTTATCTTTTAAATTAGTTGCGAAGTATCATTTTGTAGTAAATTCATTGATATTTAGATAAAAGGAGGTGAATCATTATGAAAAAAATTAATATCATCATACTCATTTTGATTGTAACTTTTATTATGAGTTTCGGTATAGTCCAGGCTGATAATTCTACTGATACAGAAACTGTCAATATTTATGCTACAGTGATGGGATCTATTAGTATATCGTCAGTAACAGATATGAACTTTGGTGCAGGTACTGCCCCTCAACCAGGTGCTGGTGCTGGAGAGGTTACTTTAACTACAGGCGGTAATGCCAGCATTGGTTATACCGGTTACTGGGATTCAGCAGATGCTTCTGCTGCTGAATTAGATGTTTCAGGACTTGCTGATTATACCTATACGGTTAAGGTTAATGGAGACACATTTGCTCATAATGCCGAACAGACCCTCACTAGTTCTATAGTTCTTGATACCAGTGGGGCTGGCAATTTAGAAGTTACTAAGATGACAGTTCTTGAGAGTACTAGTGGTGTTTTTGATAATGATGGTGGGGATGATACTCTTTTCATTGGAGCTGTATTGAGTATACCAGAAGATTATCCTGCTGGAAATTATACTGCAGATTTTCCAGTAGAAGTGACTTATGAATAAAATATTTCTTTAAGATAATATGGACCAGAGCAAATCATATTTCTGGTCCTTTTCTTTTTCTTTTCTTATATTTATTAAGGGGGTGTCGGTGATTTTGAAGAATATAACAGAGGAATCTTATTTTGAGAAAAATATAATGGGAAAATACACTACCGCAATTTTAATCTTTATTTTTATAATAATTTCTCTTTCAACAATAAATAACTCAGCAGCAGCCGAAGTTATGGTTACGCCGACCAGACTTGTTTTGGAAAATAATCAGCGATCAGCTGTGGTTAGATTAATAAATACAGATGATAAAGAAGCAACTTATCGGATTACTTTTTCTCAAAAGGCTATGACAGAAGCCGGTGATATAATAAATGTAAAAATACCTGAAAAACGAGAAGATAGGTTAGACAACTTTTTTGCTCAGGATCTAATACGTTATTCACCGCGTCAGGTCGTTTTACCGCCTGCACAAACTCAGTTAATAAGGCTGCAGATTATCAAACCTGCTGAGTTAAAAGAGGGGGAATATCGCGTACGCCTCTTATTCCAAGAAATTCCTAGTGCACTAAAAACTGATAGTGAAGGTAAGGATACAAAAGATAATCAGCCTGTTATTATGTTAAGGCCGATTTATGGTGTATCAATACCTGTTATTATCCGGCACGGCCAAACCTGGGCTGAGGTCGAATTAAAAGAACTTGATTTGGTTAAAAAAGATGATAAAAACGTATTAAATTTTCAATTTATTCGCAGTGGTAACCGTTCAGTTTATGGAGACATAGTAGTTTTATACAGCAATGTTAATGAAAAGGGAGAAATGATTGAAAAAACCTTAGCTGAAGTAAGAGGAGTTGCGGTCTATACCGATATTGAACAAAGGAATTACAAGGTTATTTTAAATAATACTGAAGATATTGATTTAAAAGAAGGTAGGCTTGAGATTATTTACCGCAGACCATTATCAGAAGGTGGAGCAATTTTGGCTCGCAAACAGCTTGAACTTTAACGATTTATGTTGGTGAACAAGGAGGTGTTATCTTAAGTGGGGAACAGAAACTTAAAGGTAAGTTTAATTTTGATTTTTCTGATCATTTTTATTTGTGGAACAATACAGGCTGAAACAATAACAGAAGATAATTCACCTCTGCAACCTGAAAATTTGATGCTGCTTGAAGTACATTTAGATAATTTAACTCTTCAAGAAGAATATCTAGTAAGTTACAGTTCAAATGGCGTTACCTTAATCCCAATTGGGCAGCTGACTTCCATTTTAGAACTATCGTTTGTAGTGAATCCTGAAGAAGGGACCATTGAAGGTTTCATTAGAGATGAATCAGAAGAGTATTTTTTAGATGCTTATTCTCAAATAGCCAAGGTTGACGGCAGTCAGTTTGAGATCAATGGTCATCGAGTAGCAATAAATGAAACTGACATATATTTAGATATAGATCTCATAGAAAAGTGGATGCCATTTCAAATTGATTTAAATCCATACAGATCAATTATCAGAATTATAACAGATCAACCTCTACCAGTACAGGAGAAAATGGAGAGAAGATTTAGATGGGAAACTCTTGAAAAAAAAGATATGAAGACCGGTAAAGTATTTTATCCGGCTGTAGAAAATCCGTATGAACTGATCAGTGGACCTTTTGTTGATCATAATCTATATTTTTCTTATCAAAAAGAGGGTGACTCTTCTCTGAGACATATAACAAGGCTATCGGGGGATTTTTTGTATATGAATGGGAGATTGATAATAAGTGGACCTATAGATGATCCCCTTTCTGAAATCAATACAAAAATAGGCCGGAGGTCACCTGATTTTAACTTATTGGGGCCCCTTAAGGCACATGAATTCTGGCTGGGAGATTTAAGACAACCTGCAGTTAATAATATTACGGGTGCTCAATCAGTGCAGGGATTCTTTATTAGCAGTTTTCCTTACACTATATCCAGTGAGTTTTTTTCGCACACATTTGAAGGAGAATTACTCGAGGGGTGGGAAGTAGAACTATATAAAGACGAGGTCTTAATAGATTATTATCGCTCCAATGAACAAGAAAAATATGTTTTTGAAAATGTACCAATTAATTATGGTTTAAATGAATTTACTCTTGTCTTTTATGATCAATTTGGCAAAAAATATAAAGAGACAAAAAGATATAGAGTTGATTCATCATTGATTACTCCCGGAGATAATCTTTATCGAATAGATTATGGCTGGGATAGTGAGGATGCTCAACATGCAGTTTTTAAATATGGCCGAGGTATAAATGAAAGTTTAAGTTTTTTAGCTGATTACTTAGTAGTTCCTTTAGATAATGAGTCTGAAGAGTTTGCACGTTTAGGGCTGCGTGGTTCTATAGGTGGATTATTCTGGGAGGCCGATTATCTAAAGGCAATTAATGGAGGTCAAGCTGGGCAAGTAGGTTTTTACACTACTTTAGCTAATACCCATATTTCTTTTAATCAGGCTTTATTTGATGACTATAGAAGTCCAGCAATCTCTGAGATCAAAAATAGAAGTGTGTTGGATTTAAGACGTTCATTTAATTTACCAGTTTTATCTGATTTAGGTGTCAGATTAAAGTTACAAAGAGAAGTGTCTGTTAATAATGAAGTAACTACAGATATATATAATTATATTTCTACTGGTTATAAAGGCTATTATTTTAGCAACACTCTCAACTATAAAGCTGGAGAACACAGTTATGGTTCTTTTAAGGTGATGAAAAGAATTAATGATTATCGGTTTATAGGAGAATTAGAATACCATATAAATCCTTATCAATCCAGCATGATAATTGTTGAACTTTATAAAAAATTAGATGAAGTTCATGATATTAAAGCACAAATTAGTAGAAGTTTGATAACAGATAAGAATACCTACACTGCAAAGATAAACAGAGAGATGGATAATTATATGCTTGGACTTAATGCAGACTATGATAGTGATGGAGATTGGTCAATAGGATTGAATTTTTCGACCAGTTTTGGTTACGATGATAAAAATAAAGAATTTAAATTTATAGATTCATCGAATTATGGAGCTGTGCATATAAATACTTACCTTGAAAAAAATGGAAAAAAGGTAGGAATTGAGAATGTGGGTTATAAAATTAACGGGAAAACTTTTTCACACCGAACAGATGAACAAGGACATGTTTCCATTTCTAATTTAAAAAGTGATGCAAAGACAAATATTGCAATTGATTCAGCCACACTAAATGATCCATATTTAATAGTCAAAAAGGAAGGTGTAAGTTTTATACCGAGAGCTGGTCAAATATTTGAATTAGATTTACCGGTTGTTATGACCGGTGAATTAGGAGGGTATGTTTATCTCCAAAAAGAGGATGAAACAGTCGGGATTGGTAATATTGAAGTTCAACTTCTTGATCAAGATGGTGAAGTTATCAAAAATACGATGACTGCATATGATGGATTTTTCTATATGATGAACTTGAGACCGGGTGTATATAAATTACACATATCACCTGAATATTTAAAAAATAGAGGATTAACAATCATTAAAGAGAATAAAGAAGTTGAGATAACAGATCAAGGTGGATATGTAGATGGTTTTAATTTCATTTTAAAAAGAGCCGGCTAAAATATAAGTAAGTAATTTAAAATATTAATCTTTCGTTAAGAAAGGATGATTTGCTGTGAATAGGAAAAGACTGCTGATTAAAATATTTTCCAGATCAATATTAATTCTGTTTTTATTGGGTTTTTTGTTATTGTTCAATTATGCAGAAGTAGAGGCAGTTACTATTTTTATAGACTTAGATTTTGACGTTACTCCCTATAATGGAGGTTATTTACTGGAAAATATTTTATTGACTTTAGAAAATAATACGGCAGATGATCGGCATATATATACGGTATATCTATATTGTTATTGTGATGGTAGTGAGGTTGAATCAAAGACATATGATGTAGGTGACTTAATTTTGACCTCTAAACAAGAAAATGGTTATTTAGAAATACCATTAGATGATTGGTATGTTTCCAACCCCTGTGATCAAATTGGAGTTGATTTTGAGACTGATGATGAATCTTTTCCAGGAGAGATATTTGATTTGGAAAAATCAATTTTTTACACAGTTGATTCAGAACCACTTGATTTTGGTAGTTTTTTCTCCCCTAATAGTGATTCCACTATTAGTTTAAATCCTATCACAAATAACTATACCGTTACTTCAGGTGCAGTTACTTATGTTATAGCCCCGCAATCAGCAGTCTTAACTATTGAAGGAGAGGGTGGTACTGAATTTAGTATAAATATTGACACTACGACTGCTACCATTTATAAGGGCGGAGTTGTTGGAGCTGCCGAGATGACAGTGGATAATTTTGTGACAAACTTGACTAACAATGCCGGCACTACTGATAATAATGGAACAACGGAAGTGAAAATTGGTGCAGATCTAAATGTAAATGCCGGTCAGGTTATAGGTGATTATTCAGGTTTCTTTGATGTTACTGTTAGTTATGAATAATTGAACTAGGAATCTATCAGTAGATTATATTAACTGATAGATTCTTTTTTTATAAGTAGCAAAGAACAAGCAAGCATTATTCAAGCAAAAATAATGAACTCGATTTTCTTGACAAAGGTGAAAATTTGTAGTATAATGAATAAAATTAAAGAGAAATACCCTGACAGAGAAAGGCAACTATTTTCGAAAGAAAATAGACGCAAAGAACGGGACCTAATGTTTATACTATGGTTGCCGGACTACCTAAGTAGGGTTACTGCCTGACCTGTTGTCATTTATGACTACAGGTTTTATGTTTTTGTATTCTCCTTATAAAGGGTAAACCTATTGTGAAATAGGGACAACAAAGCTGAGGGTCTGTGCAAACAGATAGTCTAGCTGCGAAAAGGAGGTGAATTTATTGTATAATAAATTCACGAGTATTTTTATTATTTTTTTATTAATTTTTGCTTTTGGTATTCAAGTAGCAGAAGCCGATTCAGATACTGCTAATGTGAGAGTTTCTGTTTCCATTATTGAGCCTGATCAGGATCTAAATTATAGCCAACCATTGAGTTTTGAATATAATGATGAGAAAACATATACAAGTTCAGAAAACAATAAAATAACTATAGAATATATTAATGCAGGATGTACTGTAATCAATTCAAATTTACCTTGGGAAATATATGCAGAGGTACCTGAGTTTGAAAATGCTGATGTTTATGTAAAAAACGATAGGGATAATGAATGGGTAAAAGTATATAGAGATAGACCTGTAATAGATAGTTTTATCAAAGGCCAAACCACTTTAAATTGGGATATCAAGGTTGTAACAAATGATGTTAGTGAATTAAGATCATTTGATGTTGAATTTAGACTGGACTGGCAGAAAAACAATTAAATATATTTTAAATAAAATCGAATTTTTAGTAAAAACGTTAGGTTTTAATTAGGCCTGGCGTTTTTTATGTTTACAGTAAAATT
>JAGXLU010000094.1 GCA_018334565.1 Halanaerobiales bacterium
TCACCAAATTCTTTTTCTAGAAAATGTTTATCAATATTTTTTACTGTTTTCCAGTCAAGATTAAGATGATCAGCTACTTCTTTAACTGTCATCTTTTTGCACAGATCATAGATATATCTTGCCATTCGATATGTTACATGTGGACCTTTAGAATCAGTGACATTTAATTGTTCAGTTCTAATACCACAATTAGGACAATAAATCTTACGATAGTATAATGTAACTTGATGATTTGCATGTGCCAAATTTAAGTTTCTAAGTGACCTCTGGTGCCAGGAATGATTTCCTTTAGCTTTACTCCCACATTCTGAACAAATAGGAGCAAATCTCAAATCAGGTTCCATTTCTGTATGGATAACTATACCAAGTTCAGGTTCTCGTATTTGACCACAATTATTAATTTTTACTCGATGAAAGGGGAATAAAGATGATATACTAAAATTGGACATAGGTAAAGACTTCCTCTTATATTTGTTATAGATAAATAAATATTAGAGGTCTTTAAGCTTATGTCCTTCTTTTTTTATTTAATTTTTACCAACGGATATGGAGAAGAACCAAGATTCTTAACTGGGAAAGTTGAGAAAAAATAATTTGAATGAGGGAATATAATGAATATAGTAGGAATTATTTTTGGATTCATGTTAATTTTGATACTTAACTATAGGGATATAAACTTAGGTTTTTCCATAATATTGGGAGCTATAATAGGTGGTTTACTGAGTGGGATTGCTTTATTACGCCTACCTCAAATCTTACTTTTTACATTAAGGGAAAATACTACGATAAGATTAGCGTTAATGATGATATTGATCAGTGGATTAGGTTATATATTGGAACAGAATGATGATTTGAATATTATGGTGAATTCTTTTTTAAAAATTTTTAATAGCAGCAAACCATTAATTATTATATTCCCTTCACTTATTGCAACCTTATCTGTACCGGGAGGAGCTATACTTTCTGCTCCTATGGTTGATAAAAGTGGAGATAAGATCGAATTATCATATGCAAATAAGACAGCGTCCAATCTCTTTTATCGACATATATTTTTTTTAGTATATCCTTTATATCCTTCTTTAATAGTAGCAGCTGACCTATTTGATGTACATGAATTTTCTCTTATTAAATATAATATTTTGATAACCTTAGTTGGATTGGTCGTTGCTTATTTTATGTTTTTTTATAATAATGATAGCAAAATATTGGTCAAAGAAAACAGAGTAAATATTAATTATTTTCAGGAGATTAGACAGATCTTATTAAGTCTTAGTCCAATCATCATTGTATTAGTTTTATCTCTAATCTTTAATGTGCAATTTGTTATCTCACTTTTTGTAGCTACTATTTGGGGTTTCTTTAAATATTTATATAAACATAAAAGAGATTATAAAATAATATACAACTACTTCACCAATGGTATTAATTATAACTTAGTAGCTGTAATAATTGGTGTTATGATTTTTAAGAATGTTGTTGAAATAAGTGGATTTTCATCTATAATTGCAAACCTGCTTAATCAAATAGGGCTTCCTTTAATTATGATAATTCCTGTCTTGGGTCTGGTTGTTAGTTTCTTTCTTGGTTCTAACATAGCAGCTTTAGGAATACTAGCTCCTATATTTATCCCCTTATTTCCCGCAAACAATTTGGCTCCATATTTGTCATTTTTATTTATTTCAACGTATATTGGCTATAATTTGTCACCGATACATTTATGTTTGGTATTAACAAAAGAATATTTTGATATAAGTTATTTCGAAACTTATAGTAAACTAGTTATACCTTTTGCGGCTATGTTATTTGCCGCAATTTTGCAATTTCTATATTTGAGTTGATGAATAAAAAAGGAAGGTGATGTTATGGATTTAAAAATTAAGGGTCATAATGCATTGATAACTGCATCAAGTAGTGGTTTGGGTAAGGCAAGTGCTAAAATTCTTGTTACTGAAGGAGTAAATTTTGTAGTTAATGGAAGGCACAAGGAAAAATTAGAACAAACAGTCAAAGAATTAAAAGGTTTAAATGGAGGCAAAGTAGTTGGTTAAGTAGGTGATATCACCAAAAAAAAGGATATAGTCAAGTTGGTTGAAACCACTTATAAAACTTTTGGTAGTTTTGATCATTTAATAACTTCTGCCGGAGGGCCTCCCAGCAATGCTTTTATGGAGACGACTGATGAAGAATGGTATTATACTTATGCCCTTTTGGTGATGAGTGTTGTTAGATTGGTTAGGGAGGCCAAACAATATTTTGAAGAAGGTGAGGGAGGAACTATTGTAAATATTACTTCGCGAAGCGTAAAAAAGGCTTTAGGAATAAAGAGCAAAGAACCCACCCTTTTTTCAAATAGGTGATGAATTTGCTCGGTCTTGATTATGTCATACCATATGTAACATCAACAAACTTATATTACAATTGACTTCATAACTTTTTGATTATATACTATATGTAAAAAAGGTGATGGCTATGGGCAACAAAAATAACTTGGTTCACGCACGAACTTGTGTTTATAATG
>JAGXLU010000019.1 GCA_018334565.1 Halanaerobiales bacterium
TTTTGACTTGTATGTCAACTCTATATTAATTATTTATTATATAATTAGAAGTATCAATAAATAATAGAAAATAATGGAAAGAGGGGTGAAGATCGTAGCAATTCCCCTCCACCTAAATCAAAGAAAAGATTTAGTTAGATGGAGTCTCCTTGCTACATTTTAGATAAAAATATATCGTTAAATGATATATGATGTTTTTAATTCTACAAAAAAATATTTATTTTAACCACAAAAATAATTCAGAATTCAAGAGACCTTATTAATAATTATATACTTTCACAAAATTTTTTAAGATATATTAAAAATCAATATTCTCTATTATGATATTTATTTAATTAATATTTTTTTAATTACTTTTTGTAAATAAATTAAACTGTATAAATAAATTTTATTTATTTTTAAAAATATAAAATATAATAATTTCATTTTTAATGAAAACATTTTCCAACATAGCAGGAATAATCTATCTTTGCCTGTATTATATATATATACCATTATATAATTCTTTTTTATAAAGGTTGGTTTCAGTTATTTAATTTTAATAAAAAAAGGAGGGATAATACAGATAACTAATTCATAGTTTAAAAAAATATTTATCGAGTAGTAATAATTATCAAGGAGGAATTTAAAATATGAAAAGATTGACTGTTTTTTCTTTAGTTTTAGTATTTTTATTAACCTTTAGTGCTGGTCTTTTTGCTCAAGATGTAGAACTATTAGATCCCTGGGTTTCCGAAAAAGAACAGGGACAACATGGTGGAACTTTAATAACCACATTATTAGGTGATCCCAAAACATTTAATACAATTATAGCACAAGAAACTTCTTCAACTGATATTACCGATGGTCTCATTTTTGAAGGACTAGTCACTAGACATGGTGTTACAACCGAATTTATCCCTGAACTGGCTAAAGATTGGGAAATTAGTGAAGACGGTACAGTTTACACTTTCCATCTAAGAAGAGGAGTACAGTGGAGTGATGGGGTAGAGTTTACTGCTGATGATGTTATGTTTACATTCGATGTTATAAAAGATGAAGATGTACCCACAAGTACAAGAGATGTAATGATGGTGGATGGTCAATTCCCAGAATATAGGAAAGTTGATAAGTATACTGTGGAAATAGAAATACCTAAACCTTTTGCACCATTTCTTAATAATATGACAACTTATATCATTCCAAAACACAAATTATATGATGCCTGGAAAGCCGGCGATTTTAATGATATGTGGGGTATTGATACCGAACCTTCCGAAATAGTTGGTACCGGACCATTTACATTAGGAGATTATAAACCTGGTGAACGTGTTGTTATGACAAGAAATGCTTATCATTGGAGAAGAGACCCTCAAGGCAAACCACTTCCCTATATTATTAGATGGGTTAGAGTGATTTCTGAAAGCCAAGAAACACAGGCTCTCTTATTTGAAAAAGGAGAAACTCACTTCCATGCTGTTAGAGGGATCGATTTCAAACGTTTTGCTGAAGATGCTGAAAGTGGAAATTACACTATGGTAGATGCAGGACCTACTTTTTCTACAAACTTTTTAGTATTCAATATGAATCCACGTAATCCTAAGTTAGAAGATCAACCCTGGAAATATGAATGGTTTACTAATCTACACTTAAGAAAAGCTGTTGCTTATTCCTTGGATAAAGATACAATGATTAACCAGGCTTTAGCAGGTTTTGGATCCAAACAATGGAGTCCTGTTAGTGCTCCTAACAAAGTGTTTTTAAATGAAGATGTAACAAAATATCATTATAGTTTAGATAAAGCCAGAGAAGAACTAGAAAAAGGCGGATTTACATGGAACAGTGAAGGTGAATTGTTAGATGAAGAAGGCAGAAGAGTAGAATTTAATATGGTAACAAATGCAGGTAATACTGTAAGAGAACAAATTCTCAATATAGTTGCTACTGAACTGCGTACTTTAGGTATGAAAATAAATTCTACCCCTATCGAATTTAATAAATTGGTTAGTCAGTTAACAAGTGAATTTGATTTTGATACTATTATAATTGGTCTAACCGGTGGGGTAGAACCACATAGTGGATCTAACGTATGGCCTTCACATGGACATTTACACATGTGGAATCCCGTCCAGGAAGAACCTGCTACTGAATGGGAAGCTAGAATAGATGAACTATTTGAACTCGGTGCAAGCGCTGTAAAAACAGAAGAAAGAGTAAAATACTACAATGAATTCCAAGAAATAATTGCAGATAGAGTACCCGTTATTTATACAGTAACTCCCAATTCTCTATACGCAATTAGAAATAACTTAAAAAATACTGAAGCTACTGCATATGGCGGAGTTACCTGGAATATACATGAACAATACTTAGCAGATTAATTTCCTGCTATCAATAAATATATATTTCATAAGGAGAAGGAGGGTAACCTCCTTCTCTATTTAAATAATAGTCTATTATTTAAATAATTTTATTGTAATTGAAAGGAGTTCCTAATTAATGCGCACATATATATTAAGAAGACTTTTACAGGCTATACCATTACTTATAGCAATATCCATACTATCATTTTTCATAATGCAGTTATCTCCGGGTAGCTATCTTGACACCATGAAACTAAACCCGGATGTATCAGAAGAACTTATCGAAACTATGAAAAAACAATATGGATTAGATAAAAGTATTCCCGAACAGTATTTTCACTGGCTTTGGCAAATCTTACATGGTAATTTCGGTGAATCATTCACATATAAAGTCCCGGTTACACATGTTATTAAAACACGGGCCTTAAATACTATTATTTTATCTATTGCAGCTATGATTATTGCATGGGGTGTTTCTATTCCGATTGGGATATATTCGGCAACTCACAAATACACGATTGGAGATAATATTTTTACCAGTTTGGCGTTTGTAGGTTTATCTATACCTAATTTTTTCTTTGCTCTTTTACTTTTATTTTTAATTGTAAAATTTAATGTTCCCTTGCCCATAACTGGAATGACAAGTATTATGTACGATTATATGTCTTTATCCGGTAGAATTATAGATGTTCTGAAACATTTACTTGTTCCTGCAGTTGTCCTTGGTACAGCCAGTATGGCTTCTTTAACCCGTATTATGAGAGGGCAAATGATAGAAGCTATGCGTTCAGATTATATACGTACAGCCCGGGCTAAGGGATTGAAAAACAAAACGGTTGTCTATAAACACGCCTTCAGAAATGCGATTAATCCTATGATTACAATGTTTGGTTTCCAAATTAGTGCACTGCTGAGTGGTGCTGCTTTAACTGAAACTGTAACAGGTTGGCCTGGGTTAGGTAAAATGATGTTAACAGCAGTTCGTTCCAAAGACCTCTATTTAGCAATGGCTGGTCTAATGATAGGTAGTGTATTACTTATTTTGGGTAATCTAATCGCAGATATATTATTGGCAATAAGCGATCCAAGAATTCGATATAATTAGGAGGGTGGAAATGAATAGATTAAACCAAAAAGATTTTGATAAAAATACTGATATTTCAAAAGAAAAGAAATCAGAAAAAAAAGAATATGATTTTCTTAATGATACATGGCGTAGAATGAGAAGACATAAAATGGCTATAATCGGTGGAACTATTGTCATAATTCTATATATTATTGTAATATTTGCGGGATTTTTAGGTCCATATAATCCTTATCATGGCTTTAAAAAACATTTTTTCCACCCACCAACAAAAATACACTTCTTTGATGAAGATGGTCTTACACGTCCTTATGTTTACAGAACTGAATCTTTCGATTGGGCAGAGTATGAAGTTATCAAGGATAAAAAATATCCCATTAAATTCTTTCATAAAGGTGATAAATATAAGCTTTTTGGCCTATTTAAAACTGATTTACATTTATTTGGGGTAGATGAGCCTGCCCATCTGTTTTTGTTGGGTTCTGATAATTACGGAAGGGATCTCTTTACGCGGATATTATTTGGAGGACGGGTTTCTATGTTCATTGGTTTTGTTGCCATATTCATTACCACTGTGATAGGTCTGATTGTGGGAGGTATATCAGGATATTATGGAGGATGGGTAGACAACATACTGATGCGCTTCGCAGAAGTAATAATGTCTATACCAGGTTTTTATTTGTTACTAGCTCTAGCAGCTGTTTTGCCAATGGGTATTTCATCAACATTACGGTTCTTTTTAATCATATCCATTTTATCCTTTAGAGGCTGGGCTGGAATGGCTCGTGTTATAAGGGGTATGGTCTTATCTATTAGAAATGAAGATTATGTATTAGCAGCACAGGCCATCGGTGCGCGTGACCCAAGAATAATCCAAAAACACGTGCTACCAACTACAACTACTTATGTTATAGTACGGGCTACCGTATCAATTCCAGGTTATATTATAATGGAATCTGGTTTAAGCTTTTTAGGCTTGGGTATTCAAGAACCAAATGCCAGTTGGGGCAACATGCTGACAGCTGCACAAAATGTAACTAAAATAACGAATTTCCCCTGGCTTTTAATACCAGGTTTTATGATATTTTTTGCTGTATTAAGTTACAATTTATTGGGTGATGGATTACGAGATGCCTTAGACCCTAAGGCAACTGAAAACAACTAGAAATAGATAATATTGACATTTTAATATTATTCAATGTTTATATTTCATTGACAAAAGGCCCTTAAAAGGGCCTTTTGTGATGCTTATAGATATGTTTAATCTTTTAATCTTATATTCTAATTAATATTGTCGCCATTGTATAGCCGACTCCAGACGCTGTAAGACAAACTAAATCCCCTTCTTTTGCCTCTTTTTTTTCTAGGGCATCATTCAATGCCATAATAATACATGCATTACCTGTATAACCGTATTTGTCCATAACATTATGTGTCTTTTCCATCTCTATACCTAAATTCTCACAGGTTAATGCAATGGCTGATTTATTGATTTGTGTAAAAATAAATTTGTCAATATCTTCTAATTGATAATCGCTTTTATCAATCATTTCTTCTATGATAACAGGCCACAGTTCTGGATTGCGGTTCATCAATTCACCTTTCCAAAAAGTTAAATCAGGTTGAACCTCACCATTGCCTTTAATCCTCTCTTCTGTAGCGGGAAAACGTGTTCCCCCCACATAGATTCCCAGTGTCATCCACTGGTCTCCATTCCCTATAAAGTGTGAAGATAATACACCCTTTTTTTCTTCATCTTTTTTATAAATAGCTGCTCCTGCTCCATCTGAAAATACACAAAAAAACTTACCTCGCTTCATATCTGCATATTTAGTCATATTATAAGTAGAAATCACCATTACAATTTCATAATCCGGATTACCTTCTATCCAATTTTTAGCGGTCTCTGTTGCAAAAATAAATCCGGTACAAGAACCATTTAAATCAAAAAAAGTAGCCCCGTCCCTCATTCCCAATTCATTTGCTACAATAGCTGAACTTTGTGGTGATATGATATCCGGAGTATCTGTAGATAATATTAATAGATCTAAATCTTTAGCCGAAAGACCCGATTTCTCTAGAGCCCTTTTTCCGGCCTGGACAGCTAAATCAGCAGAACTCATCTCTGATTCAGTCATATTCCTCTGCTTAATACCCAATGGCTCCATGAAATTACTTATATCTTCTCCCACAATTTCACTCATATCTTCAATACTATAAGTATTATCCGGAGCATAAGAACCGGTTGCTAATAGTTTAACACCCAAATAGAACACTCCTTTCTATAAGATAATCAAATACCAAGATAAGATTTTTGTATATGTTCATTTTTTGTCAAGTTCTCTGCATCATCTTCTAACTCTATTTTGCCATTTTCTAATACATAACCCCTATCAATAACCTTTAATCCCTGTTTTACGTTTTGTTCAGCTAATAAAATCGAAACATCTTCTTTTTTTATTTCATTCAGTTTTTTGAACAAATCTGTCACCAATGAGGGTTGTAATCCTACAGAAGGTTCATCTAGTATGAGTAGTTTCGGGCTTGACATTAGAGCTCTACCCACTGCCAACATCCTTTGCTGACCTCCACTCATAGTACCAGCAAGTTGCTTCTCTCTTTCTTTAAGAATAGGAAAAATATTATAGACAAACTCTAAATTTTGCTCTATTTCATCACGTGCTTTTGGAATATAAGCAGCTCCCAATTTTAGATTTTCTTTAACAGTCATAATGGGAAAAAGTTCTCTTTTTTGGGGTACTAAAGCTACGCCTTTTTTTATTATCTGATGAGTTTCTAAACCGTTTATTTCCTCTTCATTAAACTTAATACTACCTTCTTTGTTATTTATTAGACCAATAATAGCATTTATCAAAGTACTTTTACCGGCCCCATTGGGACCAAAAATACCGACTGCTTCATTTTCCTTTATTTCCATTGACAAATTCCATATTACCTGAATTTTACCATACGACACATTTAAATTGTTAATCTCAAGCATATCACTCTTCCTCCCCCAGGTATGCTGCTATTACTTCTTTGTTTTCAGATACTTTCTCATAAGGTCCTTGAGCTATTATTTGTCCTTTGTTCAATACTATAACTCTATCTGTTAATTCTTTAACTACTTTCATAATATGCTCTACTACACTTATGGCTATGTCTTTTTTTTGTAAGGATTTTACTATATCAATTAACTCCCAGGTTTCATCACTTGTTAAACCAGCCATTATCTCATCTAAAAAAAGAACTTCTGGATCGGCGGCCAGAGCTCTACCTAATTCAACTTTTTTTAGCTCTAAAACAGTTAATTCATCAACATGTTTATTTACATTTTTAATATTTAACAAATTACATATATTTTGGGCAGATGAGCGGGCTTCATTTAATTTATCACCTTTACCAAAAAGAGCACCTACCATAATGTTTTCAATCGCAGTAAAGTTCTCAAGCGGTCTTACAATTTGAAAAGTTCTTGCAATACCTTGCCTGTTTCTTATATGAGCAGCACTTTTGGTAACATCCTTATCTTTAAATTCTATTGTTCCTTTATTAACTCCTAAAGTGCCCGCCATTAAGTTAATCACCGTAGTTTTCCCCGCACCATTGGGGCCAATAATGCCCAATATCTCACCTTTTTCCATGCTGAAACTTAAATCATTTACAGCAACTAAGCCACCAAATTTTCTTAATATATTACTTGCTTGCAGTATTGGCATTTTTATCCCCCCCAATGATATTACTTTTTAACAACTTATTATGAATTGTACTATAAATCCCTCTAGGGAGAAATAGAACAACAAAAACAATAATTAATCCATATACAATCAGGTGACCATAGGGCATAATTAATTTTAAGTACTCTGAAATTAAACCTAAAAGCAGTGCCCCAATAATTGGACCGTTTGTACTATATATTCCTCCTACTAAAGCCATGGCAATAGGAAGCAATAAGAAGTTAAGTGAAAATGTACTTTCAGGATTAACAAAAGCATACTGATGGGCATAAACAGCTCCCACCAAACCCTGTAAGGCCGAAGTACTTACAAATACAAATAATAAGTATTTAAATACGTCTATACCACTGGACTTAGCCGTAGTTTCATCATTACGAATTGCATTTATAGCATAGTGGATCCTACTTCTTTTAAAAACTTCAGAAATTATTATAGCTAAACCTGCGACTATAAGAACCAGATAATATATCTTAACTGGATCTCCTTCGAAAATTGCACTAGCTAATATTTTCCCACTCGCTCCACCCGTAAAATCAGAAAAATTCCTGATAATTACAGAAAATACATGGGTTAAGGCCAGGGTAGTAATTGCAAAGTATATTTCTCTTAATCTTAAAACTATAAACCCTAAAATAAAAGCTATGAACCCCGAAAATATTGCGCCTATTAGTAAACTTAAAATAGGATTGAAACCCATATTAACAACAATCAAAACAGAAGCATATGCACCCAAACCAAAAAAACCTGCGGTTCCAAAGGAAAGTTGTCCTGTTCTTAACATCATATCCCAGCTTAAACTCAATGCTAAAAATATTAATATTGAACTGAAAATATGCAAAATATAAACACCTGTGTATAAGGGCAGAGTAAGTGCAATTACTATTAATAATAATATAATTAGGTTTTTTCTCATTATCTAGCCCCCCGATATGATCGTGATATAATGACTATAATCAGTACTCCAAAAAATACGATATCAGACCAACCGCCATAATTAGGTATTGAATTAATTACAGCTTCTCCTATGCCAAGTGTTACTCCTGCAAACAATATACCGTTTAAATTACCCATACCCGCCATAGCAGCCAGAGCAAATGATTTAAGTGTGAAGGGAGAGCCTACTTCAGGAAATATCGCTGTCCTAGGCAGCATTGTTCCTGCTACAATACCCAATATTGCCACAGCAACACTAAAAACAAATAAATAAACATAATTTACATTAATCCCTACTATTTTAGCTCCCTTAGGATTTTGACCCACTGCAAAAGTAGCCTGACCTAAACGAGTTTTTTTCAAAAATAATTGTAAACCCACTAGAACTAAAACTGCAATTAATATATATAGAAGTTCATAAGTACCAAACCTAAAGCTACCAATTTCCATAGATGCATATGAATAACTGGTATAGACATTTCTAGCCATTGAAGTCCAAAATATATTTATCGTTTCAATTAAAATCAATGATATACCAAAGGTCAATAGAAGTTGACTTAAATGCCCCTCTTTTACAACTCTTTTTATCGTCAACCAATAAATAATTGCTCCTAATATAAGTAAAAATATAACGGTCGGAATAATAGCGACCAGGGGATCTAAATTAAATCTGGTATTTAGCATAAATATAAAGTATAAACCCACTGTCAAGAATTCTCCATGTGCAAGATTTAAGACCCCTAATATTCCCAAAACTAAAGCTAAAGGCAGTGCTATTAATGAATATAAGCTACCTCTCTGGAGTCCGTCAAGTAATGCATTAGGATTCCAAAAACCAATAATTACTATAAATATTACTAACAATAATAATATTTTATATGATTTATTAAGAGAAAATGACATTTTTCCCCTCCATCCATTTAATATTTTTAAGGTAACAGCCGGGTATATTCTAACCCGGCTGTTTTTAGGCTATTTACCAGGAAAAGGGATATTCTATTTCAGCTGTCGCTACTTCAAATGGCCAGATTACATTTTGTTTGCCATCCTGATACTGTAATATCTTTTGCCTAGTAAAACCTTGATGTTTAATAACATTACTCGGTGCAATTTTAAGAGTAGTACCCATTGGTGAGTCATATTCTGTATTTTCTAAGGACTCAATTAAAACTTCTTTTTCTAATGTACCGGCATCTTCAATGGCTTTTGCCAAATACATAATATTAGTATAACCCAAAGGAGCAAAGTAAGTTGCGGGTCTTTCTTGATGCATTTTGATATATTCATCCCAGAAATGTTCAGCAACTTCACTTACTTCTTTTAATGCAGGTGCCCACATACCATACAGAACTACCTTATCGGATAAAGGATTAGCTTCAAAATCAGCAGGCCATCCCGGAGGAGCTCCTACATATAATGGTGGTTCAAAACCGACTTCTCTGGATTGTGCTAACAATGGTATTGCATCTGCACCATATCCTGCCCAGATAAAGAGATCTGGATTAAATTCTTTAGCACGACGTAATAGAGCACGGTATTCGCCTCCACCTAGTGCTGCACTTTTAAAGGAACCGCCTTCGAAATCTGATAATATATCAGCATAAGGACCTTCTCCTTCTTCTGCTTGATCAGCTAAAACTTCATATGATTCAAAAGAAGCTGTTCCAAAACCGCCTTCTTCATAAGCTAAAAACACCTTGCCAATTTCTACTTCTTCTCTTGCTTCAGCTATATCTGACCAACCTATTCCATAACTTTCTCCCTGTTGATAATCCCAGGGGTGTAAGTGAAAATACCAATCTGCATCTGGACCGATTGCCTCTTCTGCAAGATAGGAAGCTGCTCCTGCCCATATAGTAATTTTTTTATATTTTTTTAAACTAGGTATTTGAGCCATATGAACACCACTTGACATTCCACCAACGAAAAAGTCTACCTCGTCTACTGTAGCAAGTTTATCAATTGCTGCAGCACCTTTTTCAGGTTTAAATTCACTGTCAACTACAATAAGTTCAACTGGTCTACCAAGTAATCCACCCTTGTCATTAATCTCTTTAACAGCTAATTCCATTGCTTTTGTAGATTGATCACCTGTAATATCTCCTAAAGGATTAACAGCACCAATTTTAATTGGATCATCTTGGGCATATGAACTTAAACTAAAAGCAAAAGCTAAGATAACAACCAATGAAAGAATTAAAATACTATTTCTCTTCAATTTTTTATCCCCCTTAATTTTTTATCAAAAATCTCACTCTTCAAAAATTATTTTACTAAAATGTAATTAACTAATATTTTATATCACATCCTTTCAAAATAATTATTACCAGATTTTTAGTTTCTGAGCTTCGTTCCTTATTTCATCTCTGAAATCCGGGTGTGCTATACTAATTAAAGCATCCACCCTATCTCTTATGCTTTTCCCTTTTAAATGGGCTGCTCCATATTCTGTAACTATATAGTCTATATCATTCCTACCAAGTGTGATTTTAGAACCTGGTGGTAATTGTGCTAATATTGTTGAATATTTTCCTTCTTTAGCAGTTGACCTTAACGCAATAATTCCTTTACCTCCAGGTGATCTCTGTGCACCTCGATGTGTATCAACCTGTCCACCGGTTCCACTGTAATGTTTATTGCCAATCGCTTCCGAACAGACCTGACCAGTAACATCAACCTGTAAGGCGGTATTTATACTGACCATCTTATTATTTTGACCAAGTATATAAGGATCATTAGTGACTTTACCCTGTTGGAACTCTACAGCTAAGTTCTTATCAATAAAATCATAAAGTTTTTGAGTACCAAGAGCAAATGTTCCCACCATTTTACCCTTCCAAATCGACTTCTTCTTATTTGTTATTATGCCTTTTCTAAACAAATCAACCATCCCATCCGTAAACATTTCGGTATGGATACCAAGGTCCTTTTTATTTATTAGATGGTGGGCAATAGCATTGGGAATTCCTCCAATACCAAGTTGAAGTGTTGATCCGTCCTCAATTAGATTGGCAACATTTTGGCCAATTTGTTCTTCTACTTCACCCGGCTCTATATAGGGTAGTTCAATCAATGGTGCATTATTTTCTACCACAAAATCCACATCTGAAATATGAACTTGCGTATCACCTAAGGTCCAGGGTAGATTTTCATTAATCTCTAATATGACAACATCAATATTTTCAACCATCTGCTTTTCATATGTTAAGCCTAAAGAAAGTGAAAAAAATCCATTTTTATCCATTGAGGTAGCTGTGCCCCAAAATATATTGATATTATCATTTTCTATTTTAATCTTGCCCGCTTCATGTAAATTATTCGGAATATATGTCACATTGCCATGTTTATGATTGGCCCTATCACCAGGACCATAAAACCAGGTTTCATTTAAAAAATGTCCTTTCATTTCGGGTTTTAAAAATTCGTAATCGCCCATCATTAAACAAGAAACTACATTAACATTTTTTAAATCATTTTTGTGTTTGCCAAGTTCTGTTAAAAGGCCCTGCGGCTCTGAAGCAGCCATGGCTGTACATACTTTTTGGTTGGATTTTACTTTTGCAACAGCTTCTGGTATTGTAATTAATTTCTGTTTATATAGTTCTTGGAAATCCATTAATCCTCCTCCTTTCAGAATTCAAGATTATAAGCTAATGCCTCCATTGACATCTAATATTGTTCCATTACAGTAATCTGATTCGGAAGAAGCAAGATATAAATAAGCATTTGCAATATCTTTTGGTTCTCCTAATTTACCAAATGGCACTTTGCTTTTAAGCTTTTCTAAAATTTTATCAGGAACTTTTGCAACCATTTCTGTCATTATATAACCCGGAGCTACTGCATTAACATTAATTCCTTTAAAACCAAGCTCTTTTGCCCAAGTCTTGGTCATTCCAATAACACCTGCTTTTGTAGCTGAATAATTAGTTTGTCCCACATTACCTTGCTCACCTACAACAGAAGAGGTATTAATAATTTTACCCTCGCCTTTATCCATCATTAGAGAAGCAACTGCTTTTGTGCAATTAAATACACCTTTTAGATTTATATCTATAACAGTATCCCACTGCTCTTGAGACATTTTTACTAAAAATGAATCCTGAGTTACACCTGCATTATTAATCAATATATCAATTGTTTCATATTTTTTAACTGTTTTATCT
This sequence comes from Halanaerobiales bacterium, assembly GCA_018334565.1. Lineage (GTDB taxonomy): Bacteria > Bacillota > Halanaerobiia > Halanaerobiales > M55B127 > M55B127. The sequence goes on from JAGXLU010000019.1 coordinate 12,263, forward strand.
ACCATGTCCTGTACCTGCAACCAGTTAGATACATCAACTTCTACAAAAAAAGCTTCTCCTCCAGCCTCTTTAATCTCTTTTTCTACCTCTTGGCCTGCTTTACTATCATAATCCGCAATAACTACTTTTGCACCCTCTTCTGCAAATCTTAAAGCACCTGCTTTTCCCAGACCACTTCCGGCACCTGTAATGATTGCAACCTTATCCTTTAATCTCATAATAAAACCTCCATTTTAAAATTCTTCAAATTTACTATCCCCATTTAATGGTAAGCGCATTCCAGGCATAACCAATACCAGCGCTAACAAAAACAACGAGATCTCCCGGCTTCACTTTACCTTTATTTAAAGCTAATTCTAAAGATATTATCTGATCATTTTGACCTATATGGCCATATTCATTTAGATAAATACTTTGTTCTTCTGTTAAACCAAGTTGATCTAACATAAACTTGTGAGCAGAATACTTCATATGAAGAATTGCAATATAGTCTACATCTTTCATTTTATACCCACTATTTTTAACAGAATCCTTTACAACCCCTACAAAATTTTCCAGTGAAACTTCATTAAGCCTCTCTTTCATATATTCACTATCTATAACATCTAAATGGTTTTCATTATTTTTTAAAGCTTCAGCTGTCAGCTCTTTTTTTGTACCTCCAGCTGGCACTACAACAGTTTCCGAGAGAGATCCATCAGTCTCTGCAGTTGCAGCCAGAACTCTGTTTTTATTAAGACCTTTTTTAAGTATAACAGCTGTTCCACCTGCTCCCAGATTATACATAAATGATACTCTAGGATTATCAAAATCTATCAAATCACCATTTCTATAACCAGATCCGATTAAAACTGTATCCATATTATCGTTAGATAACAACATATCTTTGGCAACTTTCATCGCCATTATCATGGTTCCACATCTGAGAGCTATGTCAAAAGCCCACGCTTTTTTAGCACCAATTTCATACTGTAATTTGATAGAAGCAGTCCACATTGGATATTCTTTATGTTCTGCCCCTGCCCAGATAACTAAATCGATATCATTGGGATCAATTTCTGCTTTTCTTATCGCAGTATTAGCAGCCTTAATTCCCATTGCACAGGTATGATCATCTTCACCGGGAATGGGTTTTTTCTTTATTCCAAATTTTTCTCTAATTATATCTTCTGGTATATTAGTTTTTTCAGCAAGTTCTTTACTATCCATATAATTATTCGGTATATAAACACCGGTCGAAAGTATCCCTACATTTTCTTGCACCCCTTCACCCCCATTTATATGTTTGTATAAATATTATAATAAAAGACAGTTACTAAGATGTTGCATTGCAGTTACAAATAGTTAACTCAATTAAACAAACATTAATTTTCTGCCTATCTTAATTATAATAAAATACAGTTACAAAACAGTTGCAATGACTTGATAATATTGATAACAAAAAAAGGTTTTGCCTATTTATGCTAATTTTTGTTAACAGAAAACAAAAATTCACACACAAAAAAGGTAAAACCCTTTGATAATTATAAAAATAAATCTATATTTATTCAAAATTTGTTTGGTCTTTAAGCAAAAATAAAACTTAAAAAATTTTTATTTTTTTTCTGACTTAATTTTCTTATATAATTCAACAGATTTTTGGGTTGGAATAACGCCCAACTCTTTTTCTAAGTTGTTAACACAGCGTTGGTAAGTGTGTATTGCTTGAGAACGTTGGCCTAATTTATTATATGCTTTCATAATTAACTGATATGCCTCTTCTACGGAAGATTCTTTAGAAATAAGTTTTTCTGCCGTTTCAATTGTTTTATGATAATCACCCATATTATAGTAGAGCTCAGCTAAAAGTTCTAAACCCTGAATAAACAGCTGCTTATACTTTTCTCTAACTTCTCTGGGCCAATCCTCGTACATACAGTTAGGTAAATAATTTCCATCATAAAGGTTATCAGCACGCTCAAAGTAATCTATAGCCGTAATACTATTATTTTGTTTTTTTTGATTTATACCTTCTTTAATCAGGTACTCAAATTCATTGACATCTATATTGTAAGAAGCATCTGGATTTAAGCCATAAAGAACGCCTTTTTTTCTGATGAAAAAAGGAGTAGCCCGGGCTTCTCTCTTAGGTTCCAAAACATTATTTAAAGCATTTAAAGCAACTTTAAAATCCCTAATTGCAGTCTTTTTGTCTTTTTTAGAAGAAATCATTTCGGCCAGTCTTTCTTTTGATATTAATTCATCTTGATAAGTTAAAAATATTTTAAATAAGGTCCTGGCTTTTTTTCTTTTCCAATCACTATCCTTTACCTCTGTTCTCCCTCTTAGCAAGCTAAACCTACCTAATGTTTTAATTTTTAAACTGTAACCAGGATGTTTGATTCCGGGTTCTATATCCAAATCTTCAAGTATCAATTTACAAAATTCTTTTTCAATATCTAAATTATAGCCCTTTGTTAAAATTGGTATCAGAGTTGTCTTATCACGTGGACCTACTAAATTGACTTTCTTAAAAACAAACTCCATATTATTTTCCTTAATTATAGGAACAATTTCCTCCATACGATTTTTGAAATCAACCTTATTGCCAAGTTCACAATCTATTAATGTAAGCCATATCTGCCCGATAGTTTTACCAAAGACATCATTACAATAATCATATGACTTCACAGCTTCTGTTAACCACTTTATAGACGACTTATATTTTTTTAGAAAATGATAACCTATGCCTAAAGAAAGTTTAATCAAAGAACTCAACCATTCATCTCCAGCTTCTTCACATATTTTGACACCTTCCTGACCATATTTTTTCATTTGCTCTTCATAACCTAAATTACCATTAACTAAAGTTAATCCCCAAAGAGCTTCGGCTCTCCCCCTACTTACTTTTAACTTATCAACAATTTCCAAACTTTTTTCATAGGATTGAATTGCCTTCATTTGATCATATTCACCATTGATTTGATAAGCATGTCCTAACCTCATATGGGCAACTGCCTGGGTAAATAAGGATTCTAAACTTTTTGATTTTTCCAATCCTATCTTTGCATATTCTACAGCTTTTTTTACATCACCCTTAAATGAAGCAATCAAAGAGAGCAAAAGAATTGTTTCGCGGTGTGCTCTACCCACCTTATTGTCATCAACTAGACCTTCTTTTTTTAATTCTTCTTCTAATAATTCCTCGGCTTCTTTTAATCTACCTGTTCTAATTTTAACTCTGGAATCTAAAATATAGCTGGTGTTTTCCTGGTCTAGCTTCTTTAATTTGCCATGCATTTCTTTAGCTTTTTTTACATTACCCCTATTTAAATAATTTTCTACCACCAAACGAAGCAATACAGATTCTTCCCAATAATTTTCTTTTTCCCTAAGTTCCAAAGCCTTTTTTAAATATTTATCTGCTTCGGTAGGCTGAACAGTATCTAAATAAATCATAGCCATTTTCTGGTAAGCTACACTTATTCCTTTGTTATCACTCTGTTTTTTAAAATACTTTCTGCCTTGATTATACCATTTCAAAGCCTGATTATAATTACATGTAAAACGGTCAATATCACCTTTATACAAGTATAAATAGGGAAAATTTTCTATAATTCTTTCCGGAAGTTTATCAAACCAGTTAGTGTAAGTTGTAAAACGCCCTGAAGTTAATAATTTATTAGCTCTTTCTTTAATAATTTGTGCAGCGGAAAAGTAATCTCCACTCTCCATATTATGGTAAACCGCTTCTTCATATTGTTTGTTTTCTTTAAAATAGCGAGCTATATCTTTCTGAAGAAGGGCGATATTTTTTACCTTTTCTTTGGCATGTTCTTTCAAAAAATCATGGAATAAATGGTGATATCTGTACTTTTGGTCATCGAGTTGAATAATAAATAGATCATTTTTCACTAAATATTTTAATATCTGTTCACTATTATCTTTATCACGTACAAAATTACAAACATCGGGAGTTAAAACCCTTAAAATAGAAGTCTTAATTAAAAATTTTCTTATTTCTTCATTTTGTTTAGATAGTATTTCACTAGCTAGATAATTAAAAAGATGTTCTAAAGAAAGCATTGATTGCTCCTTAATATGATTCAAACTATTGCCTTCTTTAATGCTCTGTCTTATCATCTCAACCCCTATAATCCAGCCTTCTGTTAAATCATATATTAATGATAAATCTTGATCATTTAGATCATAATCATAATGCTTATTGTAAAAAATCTCTATTTCCTCTCTACTTAATTTCAGATCATCTTCATCAATTTCTAATATCTGATCTTTAACCCTCCAAACACTTAAGGCATTAATATCCGGAACCTTTCTGGTTGATAAAATAAAATGCATATTGGGCGGTCTGTTTTCAATAAAATGTTCAATCAGTCTGTTCGTCTTTGCCTGGTTATTTAATAAATGGTAGTCATCAATTATTAAATATAATTCTTTATACCTATATTTATCCCAAATTTCATTAATTAAAGCATTTAAAACAGGTGTCCATTCCTGATTAGTTTCTCCCTTTTCTTTTAATAAATTTAAAGTCTTTTCGCCTATCTCTGAATCCATAGTATTAAAACTGTAAATTAAATTAATTAAAAAGGTTAAAACATTACCATCACCAGTGCTCACATTATACCAAAAAACATAATCCTTATTTTTAAATCCATTAGTCAAAAAAGCGCTCTTCCCATAGCCAGGTCCTGCTTTAACCATAGAAACTGGATACTGAGCGGTTTTATTTACGATGGTTTTTAAGTCATCTCTAGAAAATATTTTACTTTTATAATATTGTGGGAGAAATTTGGTTTTAACAACTACATTTCCAAACACTTTTACACCCCTCCGCTCTTTTAAGTCCTGTTAGAAATAAATTCAATAAATCAATTTAAAATCCTCTATAATATAAACAATTCATTTATTATACAAGCATAATACGAGTATAATTTTTAGAAAAATAAAACATATTTTTTATTAACAAGTTTTAACATCAATAACAAGTATTATTAGATTAATTGCTGGATATTACTATCATTTAAAAACTTTGCAACTCAATTGTAACTTAAAGGTAACACCTATTTATTAAACTTATAGTAAGTAAAGATTACATAAATATTTAGGAGGGATTCTTTTGCGAGAAGTTGTTATAGCTAGTGCAGCAAGAACTGCAATCGGTTCTTTTGGTAAGGGTTTAAAAGATATTCCAGTTGTTGACCTGGGAACTAAAGTTATTAAGAAAGTTGTAGAAAGAGCAGACATAGATCCTGATGTAGTTGATAATGTTATTATGGGTATTGTATTACAAGCAGGGCAAGGACAAAACCCAGCCCGACAGGCTTCAATTAAAGCAGGTTTAGATGTAGAAATTCCAGCTATGTCTATTAACAAACTATGTGGTTCTGGACTTAAATCAGTTAATCTTGCTGTTCAAGAAATATTATTGGGCGATACAGATGTTGTTGTAGCTGGTGGCATGGAAAGCATGAGTAGAGCTCCCTATCTTTTAGAAAAAGCACGTTATGGATATAAAATGGGAGACGGTAAAGTTGTAGACTCCATGATTAGAGATGGACTTACCTGTGCTGTAAATGAATACCACATGGGTATTACAGCTGAAAATTTAGCAGAAAAATATAATATAAGCAGACAAAAACAGGATGAATTTGCTGCTCAAAGTCAGCAAAAAGCAATACAGTCCATAGAAAATAAGCGTTTCCAAGATGAGATAGTACCTGTAGAAATACCACAAAGAAAAGGTGAATCAAAATTATTCAAACAGGATGAGTTTCCTCGTAAAGGCGTCACTACTGAGACTTTATCCAATCTTAGACCCGCTTTTAAAAAAGGTGGCACAGTAACAGCAGGTAATGCTTCCGGTATTAATGATGGGGCTGCTGCTCTCTTAGTAATGAGTAAAGAGAAAGCTGAAAAACTAGGCGTAAAACCCCTGGCCAGAGTTGTTTCATATGCAACAGCTGCAGTTGATCCAAAAATCATGGGTATCGCTCCAGTACCATCTGTTAAAAAAGCCTTAGCAAAAAGCAACTGGGGGTTTGAAGATATTCAGTTAGTTGAGCTAAATGAGGCTTTTGCTGCTCAATCATTATCAGTTCTAAAAGAACTGCCTTTTGATTCGGAAATTGTTAATGTAAATGGAGGAGCGATTGCTTTAGGACACCCTATCGGTGCTAGTGGAGCCAGAATATTAGTAACCTTACTATATGAAATGAAAAAAAGAGAGCTTAAAAGAGGATTAGCTTCATTATGTGTTGGTGGAGGAATGGGAGTTACTACTCTTGTAGAAACTCTTTAATCTTATCAAAATACTGTTTAATTAAGAGAAGCCTACTAAAAATAGTAGGCTTCTCATTTCATATTTAATATAAATTAAAAAACCCGACCTTTTACCGGTCGGGATTAGTTGCTATATCTTATAATAATATATTATAATTTAACAACATTTTCAGCCTGTAGGCCGCGGTCGCCTTCCACGATTTCAAATTCTACTTCCTGATCTTCATTCAATGTCTTAAAACCATCATCCTGGATAGCTGAAAAATGAACAAATACATCGTCTCCATCTTCTCTCTCAATAAAACCATAACCTTTTTTCTCATCAAACCATTTTACTGTTCCTGTGTAAGTCATTAAAATTTATTCCTCCTAAAAATTTCTTATTGAGCATCTTCCTTGTTTTTTTTGCTCAACAACATTAATATAACATAATAAGACTTAGTTGTCAATAAAAACCCTTAAAGCTCATATAGAACAAATATTACACCTCTTTTTCATCATAAAAACATAAAATAGTTCAGGATTATACATGATTTTTAAGTAGAATTATATTTAAACATCTTTTATATATGAAAGCCATTAAATATATCGTTAGAGCGACACTACTTATAATACCCACTATAACTACAAACTGGTAGTTAATAACCAACTAATACTAATTGAACTGTCATCCTAGAAGAATCAATTATATTTGTCTTTCACGTTCAATTTCTTCTTTTTTTACAATTAAGATCAATAATAAAATATGAACTAATTATTAGCTTTTTACTCTTTTATCACAGGATAATCTATTAGTGATATAAAATCGTGAAGAGATCCATCTTTAAGAAAACAATCGATAATATCTCTTCGTGAAGGAAGTAATTCCTGATAGTTATAATTCTGTAAATAATCTTTAAAAAAAATCTTCTAGTATCTCTGCTCCCTGATCATAAGCCTTAACTCCAACTTCTGGTTGGGTTTCTACTTTTAATAGTTCTCTTTATATCATCTGACCTTCAACCATAACATCCTTTAAGCTATATGTTGAAAGAGACGGTTCTATTTGTTTTTCTGTAAACCAGGCACCTCCTCGACGGGCCAAGTATTCTCTCGCTATCCATTCTGGCATGAATCCGACCTTCCAGGATCCTATATATTGATTGGGACACAGTATATACTTAACCTCAGGTGAATTAATAATTTGTTTTAAGAGTATATTAGCCTGATCCACTCTTCTCCCCGTTGCGAATGGCCAGTAAGAGCCTACACCCTCAGAACTCATCCCCTCTGAATCGTTAATACTGGGATTACAATATCCTCTTGGAGATACTAATCTCCATAACCAGGCCAAAGCGGGTGGTAGAACATGAAATAAACCAATTATTCCATAGCTGGATTTATCTTTTGTACAGGGAGATGTTCTTACTTACCGATAATTTCTTTAATATTTCAACATCATCTAAGAGCTGATAATGAGGGCAATTTCTAAATATCTATAATAAACTACCCCTATTTTTTATATTCTTTATAATTAAGTATCTATTAACAGTTATTATTTAGTTTTTTGCAGTAAAACCAACCTTTCTTCATCTGTTTTTAAAATTTTAAGAAAATATTTTTTTTCAATGTATTGAAAGGTTTTTAAATTATAAAATACTACATGAGTCCGATCTCTTCTATACCACCAATCTTTGAATTTTTCTACACCTGGATGAAATAATGTCATTATGGCTAAAAAAGAACCTGCTTTCATCAGCTTAATTAAACCATTAATCTCTTTTTTGGGATTAACAAAGTGTTCAAAAACTTCTGTTGAAGTTATTAAATCATATTTCTTGTTAATATAACCTCGTTCTGGAAAGAAAAAAGGATCATATTTGACACAATCCAAACCTTTATTCTGCAGGATATCAGCTAAAACCGGTCCGGGTCCACAACCGTATTCTAAAACATTTTTTATCCCATCTATATGTTCTTTTATAAGGGTCTCATAAAAATCTTCAAACATATTTACATATCCGTCATTATCATGTGTATTCTCATGTTTTTGGTAGTTTTTAAGTTCTGTTTTTTTATTCGGCAGGGCATCTCGCTCTATAAAAATAAGTCCACATTGATTACAGTAATAATATTTATCTTCCAGATTTATTAAAGAAAGATCCTCACTTTCACATAATATGCAGTGTGTCTTTAACATATCAAATCTCCTTTTGCTATATAATTATAATATAAAACAAATTCTCAAGTAAAATGTATGATATTCACAATTATATTAATCTAAAATCTATAACCTGTCATTATTTTTCCCGGAATCGGTAAGATCAACCAGTTCTTTTGGAAAAGGATTAATAAAACTCTGCTCTTTTAGATAACTGACATCATATTCTATTATCCAGGCCCGTAAGAGGTGGATAGGAACAGCTAAATTAACTTTATTATCTCTGTACTTTTCAACTATATCAATAAAAAACTTTTTTTCATTTTTGCTTAACTTATTTTTAAAATATCCATAAATATGGCTTAATACATTTATAATAGATTTATAAGTAGGGGGTTTTAGAAATATTTCCTGTAATTTCTTTTCATATAAAGAATATACTTCTTGTTCTTTTTTATTGGCATGGTTAGCCGTAATATTACCCAGTTCATTAAGAATATTTTGATTATAGGCCATAAATAAATATTTGTGTCTGGTATGATATTTGACAAGATCCTGCATGCTTTTGTTATTTTCAATTGTTCTAAATTCAGCTAGGGTATACAGCTTTGATAAAAAATGTTCTCTTAATCTAAGATTATTTAATCTGCCTTCACTTTCAACTACAGCTTTAGGATATACATTCATTGCTTTTTTTGCAAACAAACCGACTCCTTCTTTATTTATAACCATGCCATTAAGACTTGGGTATACTTTTATATCCTTAAAACCACAGGAAGGCGAACGGCTCTTAAAAATAAAACCGTCAATATAATCAAACTTATTTAAAAACTTCTCCGAAAAATCATTCATTTTCTTTGTAAGATCTTCCTTAGTTTTAGGTTGAATTAATCTGATCTCTTCTTTGTCTTTTACAATTCTTATGGTCGGTCGAGGTACACCTAAACCTATTTCAAGTTCAGGACAAACCGGTTTAAATTCAACAAATTCCCCCAGTTTATCAATAAATTTAATATTAAAAATCTGCCCACTGTAATAACAGGCAGCAAACCCCAAGCATTTACTAATTACTATTTTCGGCCTTACAAATTCCATTTGTATTAATCTCCTTTATTGCTTAGTTAACTTTAAAAAAACTTGATGAAGAGAGGCTTCTTTAGTATGAATACTTAAGATCTCAAAATCTTTCTTTAAATTATCTATAATTTTACCCATTTTCAGTTCATTTATTGGGATTTCAACTACAATTTTACCATCTTTTTCTCTAATAAATCTTTCTGGAACTATATTATCCATGTTATCAATTTTTAAGTTTTTCTCCTTAATAACCACCTCAACGATTTGGGCTCCATAACGACTTTTTAATTCTGCAGGTGGTGTTATAGTGACAATCTGACCCTTATTGATAAAAGCAATCTTATCACATAAACGATCTGCCTCCTCCATAAAATGGGTGCTTATTAATACTGTTTTCCCTTGAGCTGCAAAGTCTTCTATTGACTTATGAATTACTTCAACAGATTGAGGGTCTAAACCACTAGTTGGCTCGTCTAAAATCAGTAATTGCGGTTCATTTAAGAGCGCTCTTGCGATTAATAACCTCTGTTTCATGCCTTTTGAATAGTTTTTAACCAGCCTATCTCCAGCAGTACTTAAGTCAAATAAGTCAAGTAAATTCTCTACCTTATTATTATTAGTATTATATAACCTGGCAAAGAACTGTAAATTTTCGCGTCCGCTTAATCTTTTATATAAATTATTTTCTTCAAAAACAACCCCCAATCTCTGCCTCGTTTTTTTACTTAAATCCATTGAGTTATCTTCAAATAGATAACTCATACCAGAGGTAGGCTTTAAAATTCCAATTAGGATGTTTAACGCCGTACTTTTACCAGCCCCATTGGGACCTAAAAAGCCAAAGATTTCACCTTTTTTAACCTTAAAAGATATACCTTTAAGAGCCTTAATTTTATTATATTCTTTCGTTAACTCTTCTATTCTGATTGGGTATTGTAGTGAATTCAAGCTTAACACCTGCTTTAATCTTTTTTTATAATGTCAGGATCCCACAGTAAGTAGTCTTTATTTTGATCAGTAACTATATAAGTTTTTTTCTCAACGAACTTTTCCTGCTTATTTTTTGCAACAGTATAAGTAGATTTATACTCTATCGTAACTTCATAGATATATTCAAAGTTATAATCTTTAAATATTTCTTTAAAGATCTCAGGTAATTTTTCTAAATTGACAATTTTTACGACCTCAACTTCAGATATTTCTATGTTATATTTTTCAGTATTCTTTTTTTGAAAATCAATATACGCCTTTTTATCTAAAACTTCTTTGATCTCAGGATGGATGAACTCATAGACAGCCAAAAAATCATTATCCATATATTTATTATAAATCTGGTGGACAAATTCTTTAGTATCTATGGGTTGTTCGGCTGCCGAAAGTAATGAAAAAAAAGACAACGCTAACAAAATCAATATCAATATATTGGATTTTTTACTATTCATTGTTTATACACCTGCCTAAAAACATAGAATAATATAAATAATAAGATAGAAGCAAATAATAATAAGATAAATATATTATACCAGATTAAATTATAATCTACATTTAAACTCAATAAACCATTTACAGCTCGGAATAAATAATAAGTAGGAAAAAATTTTGCTAATAAATTCGTAAAATCTGATAAATTATAGATTAGAGTTGGAAACAATAGAGGAAAATAAATAACAGTGCCTATCGATCTGGCTGCAGATTGAGATTCAGATTTAGCACCTATAATCAAACCAATTACATTAAAGATTAAAGAACTGATAAAAATCACTAAAAAAACCATTGCAATATCAATCAAAGGCTGTTTATAAAAACCATTAATAAAAAGCATAATTAGGGCAGTTATGGTTGATAAAATTACTCCAGATAAAATTTTCCCGCTTAAAAATAGTAAATTATGCACTGGAGATATATAAACTGCATCCATAGTTTTGTTTTCTTTTTCTTCTGCAAGATTACCTGAAATTATCAATACGCCTATCATGGTAACTGTAACAGTTAACCATATAGGAAGGAAATTCAATCTACCTTCTATTTTATTAACAGGAATAACTTCTAAACTATACTCAGGTTTAATATTAAGGTAATCATCAATTATTTTCTCTAATTGATTCTGTAAAAAAAAGTAGGAGTTGGTATTAGCTGCATCTAAAAATATTTTAAAATTATTTTGATCTTCGATCTCAATAACTCCATCGAGATTGCTTCCTATGCTTTGCATAGCCTGTTCAATCTCATTAAAATTTATAATATTCAAATTGACTATATTTTGATCTACATAACTTTTAAAATCGCTCTTTTGTTGATCAATTAGTCCAATTTTGAATTCCTTATTTAAACCAGCATCTTCAATTACCAGAAAAAAAAGTGAAGCCAATAAAGGTAATAAAATTACTATAACAATTGTTTTATTGCGAAAAAATTCCTGCATATCTTTTTTTATAACAGAGAATAACACAGAAACATTATTCATCTAATTCACCTACAGCCCAATTAATGTTTGAATTTAAATATGATTTAAATAAAAAATTTATAAAATAAAAAAAGGATAATATTATTTTTTTCTAGAAACAGATAATAAGGATACAAAAGAAAAGTCAAGGAGTGTTTCTGATGTGTATTACAAAAAAACATAAAATAACTTCAGTTATATTCATATTATTAATCTCATTATATCTTTTTATATCACCAATTCTTTACGCTGATAATTTAAATAAAAATTTATCTTTAAACACTGAAAGTATTCAACAGGGTGATTTTTTGATAGTTGAAACACCTCTCACATCCACTCTAAATTCAGTGCTTTTTAACACAACAAAATATAATTTTAATAATTCCCAAGATATGAAAATTGCTGTGATCCCAGTTTCTTATTGGATCACCCCTAATGATTATATATTAACAATATTAGGCCCAAATAAAGAGATCAAAAAAACTATTACCGTATTATCAGGAAACTTTGCCAACAGTTATATCGAGGTAGATCAAGATAAAGAAAGTTTAATTAGACCCGAAAAAGAATCAACTATCCAAAGAAAAAAAGAAGATCAAAAATTAATAAATAAAGCAAGGCAGACAAGTTCTTTAAGTAATTTATGGATAAATAGTTTTATTTGGCCTGTAAAGGGACCCATAAGCACAGAATTCGGAGCAACAAGATTTGTAAATGGATCTCTGCAAAGCCGCCATTCAGGTATAGATATTGCCTGTCAGCAGGGCAAAAGTATTTCTGCAACTAATAATGGAATTATTAAACTTGCAACAAATTTATTAATAACCGGTAATACTATTATCATAGATCATGGCTGGAATATTTTTTCTTCTTACAGCCACCTTTCAAAAGTCGAAGTCAAAAAAGGAGACCAAGTTGAAAAAGGTCAAAAGATTGGAGAAATAGGGTCTACGGGTTTTTCAACCGGCCCCCATTTACATTGGACGATTACTATAAATGGTGTTTTTGTAAATCCCAGATCTATTATTAATAATAATATTATAAACTAATATTTAAAAATCTAACTCAAGTAGAAAAGGGAAATAACTTAATTCTATTTCCCTCTTTTTAAAAAGATTATGGAGTCATATTGTTTATATAATAAACAATCGCCCAAATCACAACTATCAAACCTAAAACTTCTAACAAAATAATCACTCCTTTCTTAATCTTTATTTTTGTTTATAAACAAAAATGGTGTTGCACGGCTAAGTGAAATATCATTAAAAACATAAATTTATCTTTAAAATTGTTAATAGTTATTCTTCTATCTTCATAACTGAATTGGAACCACATTCTGGACAAATTTTAGCACCTCTACGACCTGATTTCTGCTTTCTTTTACGATTGATTTTTAATACAAACTCTGCTCCACATTGTTTGCAATGATATAAGCCTTTATCCAGCTCATAATCTCCTCCTTTAAACCTCAAAGCTTTCCCCTCTAAAAGTGCTTCAGCTACTTTTTTATGAGCAGCTGTTATTATCCTCTGAAAAGTAGGACGAGAAACATTCATTTTTTCTGCACTCTCTGTTTGATTCAATCCTAATCTATCTTTCAGTCTTAAAGCCTCAACCTCTTCTAAACTTAATAAGACTTCTTTCAACTGACGACCGGGTATGCCTGCTGGTTTAAAAAATCTAATATGGGGAATGTTCTTAATTCTTCTCCTCTTGGGAGGACGCGGCATCGTATCACTCCTTATCTTAATCTTGTTAAATTAATTTTATCATCAATTTATCCTGATTTAAAGAAATTAATTTATTTTTTTATAAATGTTGTATACTATTATCGATCAGAAAGCTTGTTTCTTTTTTTAAAAACAAACAGATTTTAGCAAGAAAATATTCTACTTCCGTTTTTTTATTTTATTTAAAAAAGTTATTTCAGCTAAAGTATATTTAATTTTTCTTTTTATTATTTCTTTTGATTATTAGATTATATTCTCCCTCAAACGGCCTTAAACCTTCCTGAAATAAATTGGTCATCCAGTTCATTCTATGGGGAAATGGCCCCTCTCCTGGAAATTCAGGTAAGATTTCCCGCATTTTTAAAGCCATTCTTTTAGCAAAGTCTTCATCTGTTTCTGTCTTTCTACAATAGCTTAACTCACCAATATTTATTTTAAGGGGATTTCTAAAAGATAGTACCTTTGTACCGGAAATAGCAACCGGCAGAACAGGTGTATTCATCTTTTTAGCTACAGAAAATACACCTACATAAAAAGGAAACAATCGACCTTCAGCGTGACCCAGCCTTCCTTCGGGAAATACTGCCAGATTATTCTTTGATTTTATTACTTTCATCATAGATCTAACTGCTCTAATCCTTGATTTTGCTTCATCTCTATTAATTGTTACTATTGGTTTACCCATTTTATTTATGAAACTTTTTTTTAATTTACTGTCATAAATACCTTCATTCTCGGCAATAAATATAATCTTAGGAGAAGAGGGAAAAATCATCAAAATTAAAAAAGGATCGATCCAATTTAAATGATTGGAAATAATAATATAATTTCTTTCTTTTGGAATATTATTCTTTCCATATAGCTCAATTTTAAATAAAGATCTAAATAAACCCTTAGCAAAAATTTTTGTAATCATAAAAGCAAGTGGTGGTTGAGATATAGTAATCACCTCTTTAGAAATTAACTTTGGCTGCTATATATATTATTCTATATTAGTATTTATACACCTCTAATAGTAATTGACTTGATATAATTTCTATTAATTATTATAATAAAAGTACTTATTATAATCAAAATTTTCTATTAAAAAGGAGAATACCTTGGCGGAGAAAAAAGTAACTAAAAAAAATATAATTTCATACGGAGCCGGTGATATTTATGGAGGCGGGGCATTTTTGCTCTTAGGTACACTTTATATGATATTTTTAACAGATATTGTAGGGTTAAATCCGGCTCTAGCTGGATCTGTAGTAGTGGTAGGTAAGATTTGGGATGCAGTATCAGATCCTTTGATGGGTCATATTTCAGATAATATAGATACCAAATATGGCCGCAGGAGGATCTTCTTTTTAATCGGTATCATCCCTATAATCATAAGTTTCACAGCACTCTGGATACCCTTAAATTCTCAATCCAGTCTAATCTTATTTTTATATTACACCTTTGCCTATATCTTTTTCTCAACAGTATTTACAATGGTAATGGTTCCTTATTCTGCCTTAAATGCTGAGCTATCAGAAAATTTTCAAATTAGAACAAAACTTTCAACAGCTCGTATGGCTTTTTCACAGTTCTCAGCCCTTATTTCTGGGGTTTTACCCAAGTTTTTAGTAGACTATTTAAATCAATCTACAATTGTTTCCTCTAATTATAGTTATTTAATAATGGGGATTGTGTTTTCTTTAATCTATGCACTGCCTTGGGTTGTTGTTTATAGAGGTACCTGGGAAATACCTTATGAAGTGGATAAAAAAACTAAATTAATAAATAAGGTAAAAAAATATAAAACTGTGTTTTATAATAAGTCATTTAAAATACATCTGGGCATGTATGTTTCAGCTTATTTAGCAATGGACTTTTTAATGGCTCTTTTTATCTACTATCTCACATATTATATCAAAAAACCTAATATTTTCCCTTTTTGTATGTTAGCTATCTTACTAAGCCAAGTTTCAATGCTACCTCTCTATATGAAAATAAGTAACAAAAAGAATAAGTCTAAAGCATATACCCTTGGTTTATCAATCTGGGGTCTGGGTATGCTCAGTTTATTATTTTTAAGTTCAAACACACCCTTATATATTATTATAATGATCTGTATTTTAATTGGTTCGGGTCTTTCAGCCGGAGTTATGATCCCCTGGGCAATACTGCCCACAGTTTCAGATATTGATCAGATAATTAGTTTAAAAAGAAGAACGGGCATTTATTCAGGTCTGATGACCTTTATCAGAAAAACAGCCCAGGCTATAGCCCTCTGGTCTATCGGTATTATTTTAACATTAATTAATTATATTCCTAATCAAGCTCAAAATCAAAGTACATTAACTTATTTAAAATACATTTTTGTTTTTGTACCTTTAATACTTATTTTGTTCGGATTATTCTTCAGCCATAGATACAAAGTTACACCAGAAAAACAGGAAATCATACTCACAGAAATCAAAAGAGTTAAAAATGGAGGACTTAGAAATGAAGTATCAAAAGAAACAAAAGAAGTCTGTGAAGAACTGACAGGTAAGAAGTATGAATGATTATTATAATCTTTCCTTAATTTAAGCTTGGCATGTTAAAATAGTAATAACTAAGATCTTATTAAAAAACATTTAGAAATACAGGAGGCGATTTAAATGAATTACACTTACCGCAAAGATATCAATATATGTAAACACTATGACTTGTGTGGCGGATGCAGCAAATTAGATGTATTATACTCCCAACAAATCAAAGAAAAAAAAGAAAAAGTAAAAAAATATTATTTAGATAATAACATAATGGAATTTCCTTTATCTCAAATTATTGAAAGCCCTCAGATATATGAATATAGAAATCATATGGAACTAAGCTTTGGTGATTTAGAAATAGATGGAAAACTACAACTAGGTTTACATCCCAGAGGAAAACAATATGATGTAGTAACTATAGACAGCTGCTATATAATCGATCAGGATTTTAGAAAGATAATTAAAAAAACTGTCGATTATTTTAGAAAAACTGAGTTAAAAAAATATCACGTTAAATTAAAAAAAGGTTATTTAAGAAATTTAAAGATCAGAAAAGGCCATAATACTAATGAAATATTGATTAACTTAGTTACTACTTCACAAAGTGATGTTGACTTAAGAAGCTACATTGATATGATGAAAGAATTAGATTATAAAGGAAATTTAGTTGGTTTAATACATACAGTTAATGATGACTATGCAGATGCTGTTAAATCTGATCGTGTTATTACCTGTTACGGCCGGGATTATTTTTTTGAAAAATTATCAGACTATAAATTTAAGATAAGTCCCCTTGATTTTTTTCAGGTAAACACAAAAGCTGCCGAGAAATTATTGAAGGTTGTAATTGATTACTTTAAAAATGACTCACTGCAAACAGTCTATGACCTATATTCAGGTACAGGTTCTATTGCTCAAATTGTTTCTCCTTATGTAGAAAAGATAATTGGTGTAGAAATCGATCAATCAGCTGTAGAACGCGCCCGGGAAAATGCGAAACTAAATCATATAAATAACTGTGAATTCATCCAGGGAGATGTGCGAAAAATTTTAAATAATAAAGAGATAAAAATAGAAAAGATAGTGGTTGATCCTCCTCGACCAGGCCTGCATTCAGAAGTGATAAAAAACATAGTAGATATGTCACCTCAGGAAATTGTCTATATTTCCTGTAATCCTAAAACTCAAGCACAGGATTTAAAGAAATTACTGTACAATAACTATCACATAGAAGATATTAAACTAATCGATATGTTTCCCCATACTTCCCATATAGAAAGTGTGGCTCTGATTGTTAAAGATTAAAGTTTGTCCATGTTTTATCAGATAATTATACAAATGCTCATGCTTTCAAAAATTCTTTAACATCTTTTATATAAGGTAATTTTGTCATAGCACCTTCTTTTGTAATTACGAGAGATGAACAGTAATTTGCAAACTGACAAAACTTTTCAATCTTTATTTTGTTCAATTCTTCTAAATTTTGACTGCATTTATCTATTCTATTTAAAAAAGCGGAAACAAAAGCATCACCTGCACCGGTTGTATCAACAGCATCTATTTCTTTTGTAGGTACATGGTGTAACTCATCCTTATAAAAATAAGCCCCATTGTCCCCGTCTGTAATTAATACTAATTTTATACCATTTTTGTTTTTTATTTGTTCTACGCCATTTTTCAGTTCTTCAACTTGTGTTAAAAAAATCAGTTCTTCTCGAGAAATTTTTAAGATATCTACCTTACCTAAAACAGTTTTAATTACTTTTCTAGCTTTATCTAAATTATCCCATAATCTCTCCCTTAGATTGGGATCATAAGATACATACATGCCATTTTCTACTGCAAGATCTAAGGCATATAAGGTGGCTTCTCTTGCCCCTTCATCAATCATTGAGATTGAACCAAAATGAAATATTTTGTATTCTTCGAAATTTTCCTGATCAATTTCTTCCTTTTTTAATAATTTATCAGCACTTTTTTCTACAAAGAAGTCAAACTTCCTATCTCCCGATTTATCTAAAGTCACTATCGATAATTGCGTTTTAGCCTGATTAGTTAATAACATATTATTCAAATTTATTTCTTCTTTATCAAATACTTCATATAAATATCTGCCCAGAACATCATCACCCACTTTTGTTATAAAAGCAGTTTCACTACCAAGTCTGGAAAGTCCCACTACAACATTTGCTGGCGCCCCTCCAGGATTTTTTTTATATAATTTATTTTGACTGTCTACGGGTATAAAATCTATTAGCGCCTCACCCATTGTTATTACACCATTCATTTGTTTTTTTCCCCCTTTAATCTTATATACCCTTATTTCCTGCATTATATAAATAGACAAATTTTATCAAAATATATCTTGATTTAACAGCAATTTATATGTATAAAAAACCTCACTCCTCTTTTCCCCTATTATTAAAAGAGACTACTCAAAATTTTAGAAAACAGAAATGAAGCTAATTTTATAATTCAACAACAATCTTTAATTTCCTTTGTAAAAATAACGGTTTAATAGATAAAGACCAAATCCATTTTTTTAATGGTTTTAGGGTTAATCAATTTAAGATTAATACAAGTAATGTTAAGATTTATAGTAGTTTCATTTTGATACTTAGATAGATATTGTGTTCATGTAATAATGATAGCGATTAAAATTTTTATAATTCTTGTTTTGGATTTAAACAGAGAAACTTATCTTTTGACCCTCCTCGGGACAAGCCCACGAGGATTCTTAGGCTGAGAGTGTAACCACTACTCATGTCTCCTAAGCGTAATTTCCTGTCAGTCCGACAGTACATATCTTAAGTGGCACTTGTCTT
>JAGXLU010000004.1 GCA_018334565.1 Halanaerobiales bacterium
TCAAAATTATGCTTATCAGCTAATTCATTTATAGTACCTAGAATTAACTTTTCAATTTCAGGATTATTTAAAAGCATTTTTCTATACTTTGGAATCCATACAAAATAATAGTTTAAAAGAAATTTTGCATGTCTTGTACTTTTGTAGGTATTCATTAATATAAATCCCTTTATTATAGGATTTTATATTATTATATTACGAAAGGAATCCATATACAAAAAGAAGAAAAATACAACACCGATTATATCAACAGGGCTTTCTCGGCTGAACTTCGGTAATACTTTCAAATATTTTCTGAATGCAAAAAAATAGGCTTTTTTGCCTTTTATTAAAATTTTTAATTTAAAATTATTTTATATAGATAAATGTTTACTCTGAGGATTATTAAATTAATTATTGGCCTTCTTCCTTATTTGTTTTATTTTTTCATCTGTTAACAACTCGCCCGAGCTTCTTAAACCAGCTAACTGAAAACCATGTTTTTCAGCCATTTCCATGGTTTCTTTGACTTTCTCAATTTGAATATTAGGCCCCAGGCTATAGTTAACATATTTTTCTTCTAATGTCAACAACATGGTCTCTGCCATACAGGCATATGCATTTTGGTTACCAATCCCAAAATCGAAGTTGAAATTAACACTCCCGGGAATACGAACCAATCCCCCTTCTATAACCAAAATATCTTTTCTCTGATTCTCAATATTGCGGGCCACATCTCTCGGCCGAGCAACATCACATACTACAGCACCACTTAATAAATTTGCGGGATCTATTAAAGATTTAACCGCACCCGAAGCAGAAATAATTATTTTAGATTCTTGAAGTGCTTTTTGTATTTGATCAGTATACATAATTTCAATATTTTTATTTTCATTTTTGATTAATTCACTTAACTGCTTTAATTTATTTATATTCCTGCTAACTAAATTTAATCTAAACGACTCCTTTGCTATTAATCTGCTAACTGTTTTCCCTATAGAACCATTTGCACCTATTACAGTAATAACCTCATTTTTTAAATCCATTCCCATTTTTTGTACGGCAAGTTTGCTGCCTTCTAAAGCAGTAGCAACCGTATAGCTGTTGCCTGTTGTAACAGGTATATCAACATTTTTTGAGATAGTTATACCCTTATCTCCTACAACAGAAGTAAAAGACCCCAGCCCCACAATATTTGAACCTTTCTTTTTAGCTTTTTGTACCGTATCAATTATTTTTTGTAAGGCAAATTTTTGATCAGAATTAATAATCTGTTCTGATGTCAGAGGACAGGTAAAAAAGTATCCTTCAATTTCTTTACCTGTCTTAGATTTAATACCGGTTATCTTAGAAAGTTTAAAGGGAGGAATATATCTATTGACTTTTTTAACTAAACTTTTGGGAAATTTTCTAACCCAGGTAAATTTTCTATAAAAATCTTCTAGTGTTAGGGGATGTATTATAAAAGAAAATATATCCATAATGCCCACCTCTTATTTATTAAAATTTATATAGTTTGGTTTAAATTCTAGTTTCTTAAGTATATCCTTATAATTCTCTGAAGATATTTGAGCAGGATCTTTATTTATAATAGCTACCAAAAGCGCTTCCATAACATTAGTCCCAAAGCTTCTACCATTAAGAGATGGGGTAGTTGTAATTATACTTTTTGCACCTCTTTTTTTAAAGTTTTCAATATCTTTTTGAGTTGTTGTATTGGTCAAAATTATTTTACCATCAATACGTTTTGGTAAATGTGCTTTTATGTAATGAAAATCACCCGCTATGATATCTGCTTCTTCATAAAATATTTTAAATTTATCATCTTCACTATTTTTTTTATCCTGCTTTTCACCTGTCGGATAAACAAATTCAAAAGGTAATTTAGTAATAATTGGCGCAAATAAACTTGCTATAACTTTTAAGGTTTTCAAGGATTTTATTCTAACTGGTAAGCCTAAACCAAATATCAAATCGCCGCATAGAACATCTGAATCCTTCTCAAAAAAAGCTTCTGCCATACCAAATCTATCCATAGCAGCAGTTAAAAGAACTTTTTTTTGATTTAAATTAATCTTAAGTTCATCTTCCATATATTCAACTGCAATCCGTTCTAGAGTATCTTTCAATCCAGAACCATCTACAACAGGCGTGCTTTTAACATCTTTAATTAATTTTTTTGCATCTCTAAAAAAATACAACTTATCTGAAACTCTAATAGAAAGATCTATACCACCCATACCAAATGCATCATACTTGCCGTCTAATTCTTTAAACAGTTTTGCAGCTTTTTTCTTATTCCCATTGGTACCAATTCTTTCAATTAAAATTTTTTCACCCAAAAATTTGGTTTCAACACTGTGATCTCGTTTATCAGAACCCAGACTAATACTAATAACTTTTTTCAATATTATCACCTGATTTCAATAAATTTATTAAAAAAACCTCAATATCTCTTCAATCTCAGAAGACTCAACATGTTTATTTTTCTTGATGGGGGACTCTCCTATCTCTATTCCTAACGTCTTGCCATCAAGTAACTTATCTATTAAATCAACTCTCATGTCAGAACCAATAAATATAGTTAAATCATAATCTTTTAAATTCACCAAAATCTCTATTACTTTATTAAAAAGCTCTAATCCTGATTTTTGTTCTATGAAGTTCCACCTTTCTTTTTCAGTCATTATTAGTATATATTCCAGCCCATATTCTTTAGCTAAATTGATAATTTCTTCTTTATTTTCAATAGGAAAACCAACCAAAGCAATTTTATTACCTTTCCTGACTTCACCGATACTTTCAAGACGTGAGATAAAAGAACGCTCCATATCTAATTCTTCAGCAACTTTTGATTGTGATAAGCCAGACTGCCGCATTTTTAGAATTTTACGAACACTTTTATCAAGGTGTTTGATATTAATAACCTTATCTCCAACTCTGTAAAATTCCATTTTTTCTCCTTTCATAGTATTTAACTATTTGTGTACATTATTGTGCACAAATAAATTTTATCACTAAATATTACTAAATGCAAAAAAAAAGAGCCAAACGGCCCTTTTCTGGTTATAAAGTATCTTTATATTTTTTTAAAGTTTCTATTACTGTTTCTTTATCTTTTGATTTATTTATTTTATCTTTAATATAAGTCGAGTTTTTTAAACCCTTTAAATACCAGCTAATGTGCTGCCTCATCTTTGGTACTGCAACCTTTTCACCATAATAATCAATTGCCGAATTTAGATGTTTGATAGCCATATCTATTTTGGCGGGTGGTTTTGGTTGAGGTAAAATTATATCATTACCAAAATACTTTACCAATCTTTTTATCAGCCAGGGGTTTCCCCTTAGCCCTCTGCCTACCATAATTCCATCACATTTTGTATATTCAAACATTTTTGTGGCAGATGCGATATCTATAATATCTCCATTTCCAATAACAGGTATATCAACAGCTCTTTTTACTTTTCTTATTATTTCATAATCAACATCACCAAAGTAAAATTGTTCTCTGGTCCGTCCGTGTACTGCAATAGCTGCAGCTCCTTTTTCTTCTGAAATTTGCGCAATTTCAACCGCATTTAAGTAGCTCTGGTTCCAGCCTGCTCGGATTTTTACAGTAATAGGAGTTTTTAGTTCTTTTACCATTTTATCTATAATTTCAGCAACCTTTTTAGGGTTTTGCATCAGGGCTGACCCTGAACCATTCTTCACTACTTTAGGAACAGGACAGCCCATATTAAGGTCAATAAAATCTGGTTGGTATTTATCTTCAACAATTTTACCAGCCTCAACTATAAAATCAGCATCTTCTCCGAAAAGTTGTATATTAATATAGCCATCCTCTCGTGTATTATAATCCAATAGTTTTACGGTCCTATTATTATTGTAAACCAAACCCTTACTTGAAACCATTTCACTATATATGAATTTAGCCCCCATTGATCTCAAGATTTGTCTGTAGGGATAATCTGTAACTCCAGCCATTGGTGCTACAGCAATAGGAGGTAATACTCTCTCATCTAATATTTTCATTTCTTTCACCTATTCAATTAAATTATCGTTTCTTTAAAAAACTAAGTTTATAGTATATACATTATATATATTTTTGTTGCATATTACAAAAAAATACCCGGGTTGCCCCGGATATTTAATTTGTTATATTAAATTTTTAATCTGCAATTTACAGTTCATCAGGTGAACTTGGAACTACAACTTCACCACTAATAATTTTTTCTTTATATTCATCTACCTTATCAATTACCTCCTGCGCTACCATGTTTTCAGCCTGTGGCCTATAGATACCGACACCATTATTATCTAGACCATATACCTGTACACCTGCTTCAAAATTACCATCATATAGTTTTTTGATTTCATTATATACAGCATTATCTACTCTTTTAATCATACTGGTTAATACATAAGCAGGAGCTAAGTGATATTGAGGAGAGTCAACACCTATAGCATAAAGTCCTCGTTCCTTAGCAGCTTTGATTACACCAATACCACAAGCACCGGAAGCATGATAGATTACATCTGCTCCTTGATCATATTGAGTAAAGGCCAATTCTTTACCAGCTTGTGGATCATCAAAAGCACCTGTATATGCTACAAAAACTTCAGCATCAGGATTTACTGCTTTTACACCGGCGCGGAATCCTGCTTCAAATTTCTGAATTAGAGAAGTCTCCATTCCACCAATATACCCAGTTTTATTTGTTTCGGTGGCCATGCCTGCAACTACTCCGACCAAAAATGATCCTTCATGTTCTTTAAAAGTAGCCGATACCACATTAGGACCTTCTACAACTGCATCTATTATACCGAATTTAACATCAGGATACATACTTGCAACTTCACCCATAGCATCGGTGAATAAAAAGCCAACTCCCCAAACCATGTCATAACCCTGTTCAGCAAAACTTGATAGATTAGGCGTATAATCTGTCATGGTATTAGATTCAATAACATTAATCTCTATACCAAAATCTTCTTGCGCACGTTGCAATCCTCTCCAGGCAGAGTCATTAAAAGACTCATCACCTAAACCACCAACATCAGTAACCATACCAACCTTGAGATCTTGAGCTGTGCCTGCAGCACTAAAACCCATTACTAACGTAAGTGTTAATGCAACAATTACAAACAAACTTAATTTTTTCAAAATAACTTCCCCCTTTTAAATTAGTTGTTGTCCTTTAATAAAATTAACTTAACTCAACTTTGTTAGCGTCAAATATATAATTCAAGATTGATGATATTATTCCTGCCTAAATAATATCAAAATCTCAAAGAATTCTTATTAATACTAACATCTCCAGCAATATATTTTTCTATTTTACCATCCTGTTTTTTTAAGATAAGTTCCCCTTTATTACTAATATCAACAACTTTTCCATAAACTAATTTATTATTTATATTTTTCACAGTTATAACTTTATCCATCATTGACATTTTTTCTTTCCACTGTTTGATAATTTTATTATATTTTTCGGTTCTATAAAGACTATAATAAAAAGCGAAGTTGTCTAAAATATTTGATAATAATTTTTCTCTTTGTATAAAATGATTTTTTATAATTCTCAGAGAGATCGCTTGTTTTTTAATATCATCAGGAAATTTTTTTTGATTTACATTAATACCTATTCCTACGACTGCTCTCTCTAATTTACTGCCTTTTATCTTGCTCTGCGATAGAACTCCACATAACTTTTTATTTTTATACAATATATCATTTGGCCACTTTAAAACTGTTTTAATATCAAGCTTATTAATTGCAGAATGAACCGCCAAAGCTCCTATTAAAGTTAATAATGGCAGCCTTTCTATCTTTTTTTCTGGTTTTAAAATAAGGCTGAACCACAGACCCTCTTCTTTTTTGGAATACCAGTTTCTATTAAGTCTACCTCTACCTCTGGTTTGTTCTTCACTTAATATAACTAACCCTTCCTTGCTTTCATCTCGGGTTAAATTCAAAGCTAATTCATTAGTGGAAGTGATAGTATCAAAATATTTAATTCCACAAAATAAATTGTTATTCATATTCTCCTTAATTACTTTAATATCAAGCTTCATTCAGTTTCACTTCCCATTGACATCTTGTTATTATTATAATATAATTTTAGTTGTAAAGCAAAGATTTAAGACTAAAGAAAGGAGCGTTTTAAAAATGATGTTTTATAAAAAAGAACTTTATAAAAATTTGATACTTATTATGATTATAGTTTTGTTTACTGCATTAACTGCATCACCAGCAATACTTGCCCAGAGCGAAGTCGCTCAGGAGACCAAAGAAAAAGTATATATTACTGAAAGTAACTTCTTCGCGAATATTGCTGCTGAGGTAAATTCAGGTGTCGTAAAAGTTACTACTATTACTAAAAGGAAAAGCTCACAATCTGAAAACGAATTATATGATGATCCATTTTTTAGATATTTCTTTGGAGATCAATTCCCGGATATTCCTGAAAATATTGAGGGATATGGCAGTGGGTTTATAGTAACAGAAGAGGGTTTTATTGTAACCAACGAACACGTTATTCATAATGCTGATGAAATTAAGGTAAATTTAAATGAAATAGAAAAACCAATTGAAGCTGAAGTTATTTGGTCAGATTATAATTTGGACCTGGCAATCATTAAAATAGATATAGAAAAAACTTTAAAGCCTATCAATATTGGGAATTCTGATAATATTAGACCAGGTGATTGGGCTATTGCTATAGGTAACCCCTTCGGTTTTGAACACACAGTAACAACAGGTGTTATTAGTGCACTTGGTCGCCCAATTAAGATACCAACTTCTCAGGGACAACTGAGAACTTATAAAAATTTGATTCAAACTGATGCTGCTATAAACCCGGGTAACAGTGGTGGACCATTACTAAATATAAAGGGGGAAGTAATCGGTATTAATACAGCTGTTAGCTCACAGGGACAAGGAATTGGCTTTGCTATACCTATTAACGAAGTTAAAGAAGTGATTGATGATCTTAAAACTAAAGGTGAAATTATCCAGCCCTGGCTGGGAGTATCGGTAGGACAAATCAGCTCAGAGGTTCAGGAATATTTTAATTTAGATTCTGATCAAGGTGTTATTATCCTTGATGTTTTAACCGATAGTCCAGCTGATAAAGCAGGTTTAAAGACATATGATATCATTAAAGAAATTGATCAGGAAATTATCAATAATCCTGAAGATGTTGTACAAAAAATAAATGAAAAGGAAATTGATGAGAAAATATTAATCAAAGTACTAAGAGAAGGCGAAACTGAAATATTATTTGCAAGAATAGGTAAAAAGCCAAATCAAATTTAACTGATTTTTAATAAATAGAATAAACCTCATTATCTAAACATCTTATCAGCTTATTAATATACACTCCCTTTAAATAAGCTGCTGTATAATCGTTCAATACTAAGTCAATATTAAGGAGTAGATAATCATTTAATTGTCTTTATTGGAATATCTTACTCCTTTTAAGTAAAATTTAACAGATAATATGATGAGCCCTCTTTTATATAAACAAAAGAGGGGCTCTTTTTATTTTTATGCAACACAAAAGATTTTTTAAGTTAAGAACAAATAGATATACAATTTAATCTAATCTCTTAAAAGATATCTTAATAAAAGATCAGTTCACACACTGTATTCATTCATCTGATTACTTTTTTATCTTCTATTTACAAAAGCTAAGCTTACTTAATTTTATATCATAATTCGGCCAGGCGCACTTTTTAAAACTTATTTTTTACAAAAACTTAAAAAAATAATTTTTTCTTGAAAGTAAAATATCTCTCTATTAATAATCAGCTTAATTTCTTGAGATCATCTTATATAAAATAACCTTTTGATTTAAGATGTTTCAAAAACATTTAACACCTTGTTTCTAAATAATATATTAATTAAGTAACTATAAATTACTATATTAATTGGTTGACTGACTAATCTAGGAATTAATATCGGCTTATATGGAACTCCAAATAATATATGAATGAAATAAGTTACTAAGATAATCGAAGTAATGACTTGACCGACTGTAATAGAAATTAATATATATTTGATCTGTCTTTTTTCTTTAAATAAATATATTAGGATAAATCCCGGGATAAATCCCGTTAAAAAAGCAGTTAATGTGAAATGAGGCATATAGGCACCCATTGGACTTACCCAGTAACCAATTAGATCAGTTAAAGCCCCCACTATTCCACCAGCAAAAGGTCCAAAAACCATACCTGCAAATATTATGGGAAGTGATCCAATACCAATTCTTATTCCTTCTATTCCAAACAAAGGCAGCCTCAAACTTAAAAATCTTGTCAAAATTACACCAAGAGCAGTTAGCAAAGACAAAAAAACCAATTTTCTGGTAGATATTTTCATTTAATTATCCCCTCTTCTGGTGATGAAAAAAGTCTGCACCAAAGAAAATACTTTTTGAGGACAGCGGACGCGAGTTTCACACCGCAGTTCACAAACATTTGTTTTAAAGCAACGTCCCATTTCTAGACACTTTACGCGTAAAATATACTCAATCATCATACTTTTAATTTATATTTAAATATAAAAATAAATTAAATGCTTTACCAAAAAATGATAATTTGTTAATATCGATAAATTATATTAACCACAACAATAATGAAATAATGCCAGTTTTTGACTGGCATTATATTTATTATAATAAATTATAACTAAATTTAAAAATAATTTTTATGCTCTTTTGTTTTGTATTTTATTAATTTTCGTTTGCTTTTTTACTTCTTCTTCTGAATCTTCTTTTTCAACATCTTTATCTAATTTTTCTTCTTTTAGGTTTTTCCCATCATTTTTATCTTCCTTACTTTGGTCAGTTTCTTTGGGTTTTTCAGCTTGATTATTATTGTTACCATATTCGTCTTCAGGAGTTAATTCCTTATTTTCAATTAATTTATGAATTTGTTTTGCATTTAAGGTTTCTTTTTCTTTAAGTGCAACAACAATCCTTTCCACTGCATCCCTATTTTCTTTTAAGAGATTTTGAGCTTTATCATAACAATATTCAATAATGGAACGCACTTCTCTGTCTATCTCTGCAGCAACTTTTTCACTATAGTTTCTACTTCTTGAAATATCTCTACCTAAGAAAATCTGTTCATCATGTTTTTGACCCAGTGTTAAATGTCCAACTTTGTCACTCATACCATATTCAGTCACCATTGCCCGGGCAATTTTTGTGGATCTTTCTAGATCATTTTGAGCCCCAGTACTAATATCTTCTAAAAAAATATCCTCGGCGGCTCTTCCACCAAGTAAAGATGTTATCTTATCAAATAACTCGCGTTTGGTCATAAAGTTCTTATCATCTTCTGGCAGTGGGATCGTAAAACCGCCTGCCCTTCCACGTGGTATAATAGAAACTTTATGTGTTTTGTCAGCATATTCTAATAACTCTCCTAAAAGAGCATGTCCGGTCTCATGGTATGCAACAAGAT
Source organism: Halanaerobiales bacterium (assembly GCA_018334565.1). Taxonomy (GTDB): domain Bacteria; phylum Bacillota; class Halanaerobiia; order Halanaerobiales; family M55B127; genus M55B127. Next base: position 9,454 of record JAGXLU010000004.1, read on the forward strand.
TTTTTTCTTTTTCATTAATTACCCTGCTTTTCTTCTGCGGGCCTGCAATTACCCGATCTATAGCATCGTCAAATTCAACCATTGTAATAATTTTTTTACTCCTGCGGGCAGCTAAAATTGCCGCTTCATTTGCAAGGTTTTCCATGTCTGCTCCTGTGAATCCAGGAGTCCTTCTAGCTAAAACTTCCATATCTACGCTATCATCAACCGGCTTGTTTCTAACATGTATTTTTAATATTGCTTCTCTTGCTCTACGGTCAGGCCGATCGACCATTACCTGTCTATCAAATCTGCCAGGACGTAGTAAAGCTGGATCTAAAATATCTGGTCTATTTGTAGCCGCCATCAGAATAATACCTTCATTTGGTTCGAAGCCATCCATTTCAACCAATAACTGGTTTAAAGTTTGTTCCCTCTCATCATGGCCTCCTCCCAAGCCGGCACCACGTTGTCTACCCACAGCATCTAGTTCATCTACAAATATAATACAAGGTGCATTCTCTTTGCCTTTTTCAAATAAATCTCTAACTCTAGAAGCACCAACACCAACAAACATTTCAACAAAATCTGATCCACTGATAAAATAAAAAGGTACCTGAGCCTCACCTGCAATAGCACGGGCCATTAATGTTTTACCTGTTCCAGGAGGTCCAACTAAAAGCACTCCCTTGGGAACCTCTGCTCCTAAATCAGCAAACTTTTGGGGATTCTTTAAAAATTCAACTACTTCCTGCAGCTCTTCTTTAATTTCTTCATAATTAGCCACATCATCAAAGTCTACTTTCTTTTTACTTTCATCTAGTTTTGCCTTGCTTTTCCCAAACGACATCATTTTACTTCCGCCGCCTTGCATCCTCTGCATTATAAAAAACCAGGCAATAATTAAGATCCCTATTGGTAAAATATATCCTAAAATACTCATCCACCATGGTGCAGTAGGTTTTGGTTTGGTATTGATATTTACATCAGCTGCTTTAAGCTCCTGCATTATGGATGGTATTGATTCTGGAGGAATTGGCACTGAAAATTGCATTCCATTTAATGTACCAGAAACTTCTTCATTACCTATTATAGTAATTTGGTTTATTTTACCACTATTGATTGCTTGTAGCATATCAGTATAACTAAAATTTTCTAGAGTTTGAGGAGACTGCTGCATAAAAAATTGGGCAATAAGTATTGTAATAGCTATCAGTAGTAAATAAAATCCTATATTTTTTATAAACTTATTCAAATTACAGTTCCTCCCTTCCTATAAATATATCCATACAGTAAAATATTATAACACAAGTGCAATAATTTGTAAATATAAAAACTGATTGAGCTTCTTGCGTTTGAATTTTTTAGATTGCAATTTTATAATTGAGGTCAATATTTTTAATTTTACTATTTTCTCTTACATAATATCCTTATTTATATTGATTTTGCGGTAAAGTAAAATTCTCATTCTTTGCTCTCTTTCATGAAGGAACTCATTTGCCAAACAAATTGCTTTAAATATATAATTCTTTTTTCAATACACCAATATAAGGTAAATTTCTATATTTTTCTTGATAATCCAACCCATAACCAACCACAAATTTATCTGGTACTTCAAACCCATTAAAGTCTGCAGATACTTCTTTTTCTACTCTTCTTTCTGGTTTGTCTAGTAATGTTGCAATTTTAATACTGGCTGGTTCCCTAGTCTTCAACAAGTCAATTACATGTTTTAAGGTCAGACCAGTATCCATAATATCTTCTATTATTAATACATCGCGTCCTTCGATATTTTCTTCTAAATCCTTTATAATTCTTACCATTCCCGAAGAAGAAGTACCTTCATAACTCGAAACATCCATAAAATCAAAGACAACGGGCAAATTTATTTGACGAGACAAATCAGACATAAAAAGAACTGCACCTCTTAATATACACAACATCACTATATCATCGCTTTCATCATAAGCCTCTGTGATTTCTCTGCCTAATTCTTTTATTCTCTTTTGTATTTGCTTTTCGGTTATTATAACCTCCAATATATCTTTTTTATAAACATGTTCTTTTTGCATCTTATTTTAAATCCCCCTTATTATATTCAAATAAAATAGTTTTTTGACTTAAATTATCTATTTTAAATCTATCATCCATTCTAAAACCACAAATCCAAATCAATTTTTGTTCTGCGTCAAATATAATAGGTATTTTAGCTCTCAAATAATCCGGAATTTTTTCATCAATAAAAAAATCTTTAACCTTTTTATGGCCATTCATACCCAATGGTACAAATTTATCTCCATCTCTTTTATTTCTGATCTCTAAAGGAAAATTAACTTTATCGGAATCTGCAATACAAACATTACTATCTTTATAATTACGCCAATTTAATTTTTCGGATTTTATCTCGATTTTCAAACTTTGCTTACAGGGTAATAAATATCGCCCTTGTTTTTTAATCGTTTTTGTAAAAAATATACTATTTTCAAAAGTTCCCTCCATGATTATTAATTGATTATAGGAAATCTTAAGATTGATTTTATCAGGTAGATCAAGTAAATCACCAGTTTTATTATTCCTTATAAAATTTAACATATCACTGTAATTTTTATAATAAAAATTATCAATATTTCCTTTTAACTTAAAAAAAACTTTATTTAAAATCCTTTTAATAATAGCTGGGTGATTTTTCTTTAAACCTTCTAAATCCAAAACATATTTGCGTTTCCCTTTTTTTCTTAAAATATCATTTAAAACTCTACAGCTGTATTCATCTAAAAAATCATAATCTTCTTTGATAGTCTCAGACAATCTTGTAACTGACTTTTTTACATTTGAATTAATTTGCTCTTCAATCATGGGTAAAATATTATTTCTTATTCTATTTCTACTATATAAATTGCTTTTATTACTAGGATCATAAACGGGTTTTAAACTATTTTGTTCACAATAATCTAATATCTCTGATCTATAAAAAATTAAAAGAGGGTGAATGATTTTAAGACAATCTATGTTAGCCACATCCTCAATGCCTTTTAACCCTCTCATCCCGCTTCCTCTAAATATATTAAATAAAACCGTTTCTACTAAATCATCTTTATTGTGAGCTAAACAAACTTTTTGAATATCTTTTCTTATACAGATCTCCTTTAGAAATTTAAACCTAATTCTACGAGCTCCTTCTTCTGGTGATAAATTTTCTTTTTTTACATAACTGGGAACATCATATTTTTTAATAATTGAACTTATATTTCTTTCTTCACAAATTTTATTTACATACTCTGCTTCCTGATCAGCTTCTTCTCTAAATAAATGATTTAAATGAAAAACCATTATTCTAAGCCTCATCTTCTCTCTTAAACTGTCAAATAAATCTAGCATTGTAAGAGAATCAGGACCTCCTGATATTCCCAACAACAGTTTGTCCTCATTAACAACTAATCTTTTTTTTGCAATATTTTCTTTGAATCTCTCTTTGAAATTGGACATAAAAAGTCAAAATCCTTCCATTTTTTACTCCTATTTCATTATTCAATATTGAAACGATTTATCCTGCTCACATGAAAACTTAACTGCTTAATTATCAAGTAAAGTTAAGGGAGTTTAAACTGATAATAGATAACTTTTTTAGTTAAAAGCAATTTTATTTGATTAACAGAGTATGATCTTATTTTATCATAATCTAAAATATATAGCTAATTAGACAATTCTATTTAAAACTATTTTAATCTATGTTCTTAACTCTTACGATATTTTTAATACTTGAAATTAATAATTTATATATTTTTAACCTTGGGATCAATCTCGTCTCTCAACCAATCAGAAATCAAATTTAAACTAAAAACTAAAGCCATTAGGGTTAAACCAGGAAAAAAAATCAGCCACCATTTACCGGCATAGAGATAATTCCTGCCCTGGGATATCATCATCCCAAGAGAAGGTTGTGTGACAGGTATACCAACTCCTAAAAAACTCAGAGTTGCTTCTAACATTATTGCTATACCAAAATCAACTGCAGCCACAACAAGTAAAGGAGAAACCGAATTAGGTAATACATGTTTAAAAACTGTTCTTAAACTAGTGCCGCCAATAGCCTGACTGGCTAATACATATTCTTCTTCTTTTACAGATAAGACCTCACCTCTAATAGTTCTCGCATATTGTACCCAATCAGAAACAACTATAGCTAAAATAACTAAAATCACACTACTCTGCCGAAAAACTCCCAAAAGCAACATGGCAATCAGAGTCTTAGAAAAGGATAAAACTGTATCAGCTGTCCGCATTACGACTGTATCAAATATACCACCAAAATAACCTGCAAATAATCCTACACCTCCACCCAATAATCCAGATATTACTACAACACTAATTCCCACAAGAAAAGAGGTCCTGCTTCCATATAAAATCGTACTGAAAATATCTCTACCCTGAACATCTGTTCCTAAGAGATATGGGAATTGACCTCCTTCCATCCATATTGGCGGTAATAGTGAATTTGCAAGATCCAATTTATCCATATCATAAGGGTTTTGAGGTGCTATGACAGGTGCAAAAAGAGCTCCAAGAAATAATATAGAAATTACTACCAGAGCAGTAACAGCTAAAGGTTTTTTTATAAAATGTATAAAAAATTTTGTTTTTCTTATTTGATTTATTTTATTTAACATATTTTCATCACCTCATTAATACCTTATTTTTGGATTGAGAAATGCATATGAAATATCAACAAGAACATTTAAAATAACAACAATTAAAGCCACTATTATTACATAAGTAGCTACAACTGGAAAATCACTTTCATACATTGAGTTCAAAAGTAAATTTCCCGCTCCCGGCCACTGGAATATGCTTTCGGTTACTATAGAAAAACCAATTAGCTGTCCAAATTGCAGACCTACCATCGTTATAACTGGTATTAAAGCATTACGTAAGGCATGTTTAAATAAAACAGATTTACCTTTTAGACCTTTAGCCCAGGCAGTCCTGATATATTCTGCTCCAAGTACTTCCAACATTGCCCCTCTTGTAATTCTAAATAATAGGGCCATTTGAAACATACCTAAAGTAAAAGCAGGTAAAATAATATGCCTCCATCCATCAAAGGTAAGTAGACCACTTCTCCAAAAGTTTAAAATCGTTACAGTTTCACCTCTACCTGAAGTTGGCATTATGCCTAAAATTATAGAAAATATATAAATTAATAAAATTCCAACTAGAAATGTTGGTAATGAGATTCCGAGCAAAGAACCCGTCATCAAAAATTTGCTGGCAAAATTTTGGGGGTTTGCAGACACAAAAACCCCTAAACTAATACCTAGAATCACAGCAAAGGCTTCTGCTACAATAGCCAGTTCTAAACTAGCAGGTAATCTTTCTAATATTAAATTTAAAACAGGTACTTTAGTCACATAAGACATACCAAAGTTGCCCTGAAAAGCATTTTTTAAAAAATTAAAATACTGAACATAAAAAGGTTTATTTAAACCGAGGGCTTCTCTAACTTCAGCCCTCTGTGCCTGAGTGGCATAACGACCTGCCAAAGTCATTACAGGATCACCCAGATATTGAAAAATTATGAAGGCTATAAAAGAAACTAAAAACAATACTATAATACCCTGTAATATTCTTCTACCAATAAAAGCGCCCATTATATATACTCCTGCTCCTCTCTTATCTGCTTAATATCCTTTTAATCGGGTAATCGGTAGATGAATTAATTCATCTACCGACCTCCCACACCTCTGTAAAAAAGGTCTCATATACAGCAGTTCAATAACTATCTGTAAATCTTTCGATTGTATTAACTTTCATATTACATTCCATGCTCTGAATATTTATTGAGAAATTCCATTTTCTTTTCAATTAAGAAGCTCTAATTAAAAGTTGACTGTGTCCTTCATGTTCTATGAAGTAATAACCAAATATATAATTATCGTTCTGTCCTTTAAAGCCAAAATTTCTAATGGCATATAAGTACTATGACAGAAACTGACTCTCATCATAATTCTTATTTCAACCACATATCTAATGTGTCCATGAGACCTCAAAGGTTAAGTATTAAGTCTTTTATTTTATATATCAGCCACATTTACTGTAATAACTTTCGCACCATAAAAACTTTGGTTTGTTTAACAAACTTATCAAGTTATAGTCAGCCTCAAATGTGATTTAAGTTCCTCGGACCAAACTTTGTTTTAAACTTCCTTCAGATTTATAATCACCTACGCCGCCCTTTTCATCAGCTATCTCCTAGATCATGTTCGGAATTCGAGTCTTTCACACTTTAGATTTAATACATACCTGTCAAATTAAAAGAAAGCATGGAGCAAGCGCTCCATGCCTGAATACTTATATTCTATATCAATTTCTATTTAAATGACATTTCTTTAAATACTATCCAAGTATCTGGTCTGGGCACAAAATGAACACTACTGCCCTTATTTATTGCATAGGTATCTTCCTGATAATGAAGCGGTATTACAGCCACATTTTCTCTTCCCATCGCCAGCCTATTTAGATCTTCTAATAGGCTTGCTCTGATTGCAGGATCTATAACTTTTTTACTTGCTTCATATATTTGATCAGCTACCTGGTCAGAATATCTTGCTCCATTAAAGGTTCCATATCCAGTTTCTTCATCTATTGTATGAAGTAATTTAGAATATGATCTACCAAAATCAAAAGTGCCATCAAACCAACCAATTAGATAAAAATCTAATTCATTATTCATGACCTCTTCAAAATATACAGATTTAGGTTTGGCGTCTACCTCCACATCTATTCCAACTTTTGAAAGATAGCTTGCCACAGTTGCAGCAATTTGTTCATCCTGTACATACCTGTCATTAGGAGCAGTTAAAGTGATTGAAAATCCATCACCATAACCTGCTGCTTCTAGAAGCTCTTTGGCTCTCTTGGGATCATATGGTAACCTTTCAATTTTTTCACTATATCCAGCTGTCGGTGGATCAGGTATTTGAGCAGCCGGTGTAGCATGACCAAACATCACTTTGTCTATCAACTCTTCTTCATTAATCGCCATATACATAGCCTGACGTACTCTTACATCAGAAGTTGGCATTTTATCTTCATTACTCAGACCTAAATAAATAGCCCTTCTTGACGGTCTAGCAATTACTTGTAAATCAGAATTGTTTTCCACTGCCTCATACATAGTTACAGGTATCCCCTGTAAAATATCCACTTCACCACTACTGATAGTAGCAAGCCTTGTTGAAGCCTCAGTTACAGGTCTTATCTCTGCTTGTTTAACTTCAGGTACATCATCCCAATATTCTTCATTGGCACTCATTTTTAAATATGAGCCTTTAACCCATTCATCAAAAACATATGGTCCCGTACCAATTGGTTCAGTACCCATTTTACCCTGTGATCTTTCCATTGTAGATTCTTTGTCCACAATAAAAACCTGATGCATGTTTTGATCGAAATAAGGGATTGAATCTTTAGTTACAATATCAATTACCCATTCATTTCCATCTACAGTACTTACAGATTCTATGGATGACCCAAAAGAAATAAATTCTGATACTTCAGGATTTTCTAGTCTTTCTGCAAATGTATACTGTACATCTTCCCAGGTAAAATCATTCCCATTGTGGAATTTAACTCCTTTTCTTAGTTCAAATCGCCAGGTAAAACGATCAACTCTTTCCCAGTTAGTTGCCAAAGCTGGCATTAATTCACCCTTTGTATTCCTTTGTAAAAGTCCTTCAAACATATTACTCATTATCGAAAGATTCGAATCAGCATCTGAACCGTGTGGATTCATTGTCCTAGGTGGTGCCTCAACAGCAACTGAAACCTGACTATCTTGTGCAAAAACTCCCATACTCCCTATTAATAAAAGACTAACAACAATAAATAAAATAAGAATCTTACTACTTTTAATACTCATTACTCTCCTCCTCATTATTATATACTGTTCATTATATAAAAATATTGCTTTACTTGCAAACAGAATGAAATATTTTAAATATTATGATAGTGCAAAACTGTCTCTAATTTTATTAATTAAAACATTAGAATCAATAAGTTCTTTTGCCTTCTTAATTTCTGGATACAATATCCTATCATGTTTGAGAAATCCTATATTTTCTCTGATACATTCATAAATTTTGACTGTGCCTTCTCCTAAATCCTGTTCTGGTTTTTCTGTTCTGAGATCAACTGCCTGAGCGGCTGTTAATAATTCGATTGCTATGATTTGAGCCACATTATCACAAATTTTATATAAATTTCTGGCACTGATTGATCCCATACTCACATGATCTTCCTGATTGGCTGAAGTCGGAATTGAATCGGTACTGGAAGGATTAGCCAGTATTTTGTTTTCAGAAACAATAGAAGCTGAAGTATATTGGGCTATCATATAACCAGAGTTTAAACCTCCATGTCTAGTCAAAAACATTTCTAAACCATTATTTAAACTGCTGTCTATTAGTTTCGCTGTTCTTCTTTCTGATACATTACCAATCTCACTAACTGCCATACCTAAATAATCACTACTTAAGGCCAAAGGTTGTCCGTGAAAATTTCCTCCTGAAATAACCTTATTCTGCCCGGAAAATATTAAAGGGTTATCAGTAACAGAATTAATTTCCCTTTCCACAATTTCTGTAACATGTGATAAACAATCTCTTGTCGCCCCATGTATCTGTGGCCCACATCTTAAAGTATAAGAATCTTGCACCCTTTCATCATCTATATCTACCATTAGATTACTGTTTTTAATCAGTTTTCTTATATTTTGAGCTGATTTAATTTGTCCGGGATGAGGCCTCAATTTATGAATATCTTCATCAAAGGGTCCTTTTATACCTTTTAGCCCCTCTAAAGAAAGCGCCAATGCTAAATCAATTGCGATAATTAGTTTTTTAGCCCTAATGATACTCATGGATTCTAAAGCGGACATCATCTGTGTCCCATTAATGAGCGCTAGACCCTCTTTACTATCCAATTTGACAGGTTGAATGTCTTCCTTTTTTAAAGCTGTAATACTATCCACTATATCCCCTTTATATTTGACTTCACCCTTTGCTAACAGGGGTAATACCATATGGGCTAATGGTACTAGATCACCACTGGCACCTACAGATCCTTGCTCAGGTATTAAAGGAATAATATCTCTGTTAAACATTTTAATCATACTTTTAAGTGTATGAAGTTTTATGCCCGAATAACCCTTAGCTAAAGCATTGATACGTAAAAGTATCATTGTTTTAGAGGTCTGGTCATCCAGATAGACTCCCGAACCTGCAGCATGACTTACAATCAAGTTTTCCTGTAACTGTATTATTTTATCTTCCGATATTTTTTTGTTACTGAACTTCCCAAAGCCAGTATTGATACCATAAATTACTTTTTGGCTTTTTATAAATTTTTCTACAGTAGCCCTTGATTTCAAGATATTTTTTTCTGCTTGCTTAGATAAAGCAATCTTTTTATGAGAAAAGATTATATCTTCAATTTTATCAATATTCAGATTTTCACCGTTTATATAGTACAAGATCCTTCTCCTTCCCTAATCAATATTGTAAATAAAATGTAAATATTTTTATTTATTTAAAATCCTATAATATCTTATTTAAACATAAATCCTCTATTCTATCAGCAATTATTTGGCTCTCTCTAACCAGATTTTTAGTTTTTTTATTTAGTTTTTCTGTTTTGCTTTTATCTTTAAAAGATGCAGTGTTAATATACACATTGTAGGCTGCCCCTTTTATGCTCGAAATGGCCATCAAAGCAGCAACTCCCACATCTGAAATTGCATTTTTATTACCTTTTTGAGCTACATCTTCTGTAATTTCTAAAATGCTTTTGGCAACTTTAATCGTTTCAAGTGGTGTTAAAGAGGCGTTATATAAAGCAGTTTGAATCGCTTCTTTCCGTTTTTGTATCTCCTGTTCTGTTTGTCTACTCATTTTAAAAGCCTCCATCACTTCGTTAAAACTTAGAGCATCTTTATCAATTAATTCTAAAGCAAACTCAATATTCTCTTTTAATTTCTTCATATATTCATTGAGTTCACTGTCTTCTGTAAGGCTAATTACCATTGATAATAAAGATGCTGAAAGTGCCGCCGATAAACCAGCCACACTTCCTCCACCAGGAGTAGGTGAACTGCTGGACAACTTATTGTTAAACTCTTTTAGACTCATATTTGCAAAACTCATTTTTTCACTCCTGTTTTATGTTTTTTTTAACTAACCCTTTTATTAACTCACCATCAGCAATATTAGGTATGGTGATTTGACCTCGACTGGCATTTTTTTGATTCCATTTATCAGCAGTCTCTAAAGCATTTTGGTTTCTTGCCCAGGCCCTTCTGGCAATTCCTCCATTCACATCCCAGTCTAAAGCGTTTTTTATAATATTGTCTATTCTTTTACTACCATCTAAAACAAGACCAAATCCCCCATTAAATGCCTTCCCAATACCAACTCCTCCTCCATTGCTTTCTACAACCATACTCATGCCTCGAGCCGCATTACCTGCAAAACATTGTATCGACATTTCAGCCATTATATTACTACCATCTTTAATATTAGAGGTTTCTCTAAATGGCGAATCAGTACCTCCAACATCATGATGATCCCTTCCCAACATAATAGGACCCACTTCTTTTTTTCTAATTAACTCATTAAACTTTAAAGCTATATCTATTCTGCCTTGGGCATCAGCATATAATATACGCGCTTTAGATCCTACAACCAAATCATTATCTTCAGCATCTCTTATCCAGTTATAGTTGTCTCTATCCTGTGCCCTTCTCTCAGGTTCTATTTCCTGCATAGCAGCTTTATCAGTTTTTCTTAGATCCTCATCTTTACCACTTAAGCATACCCAGCGAAATGGACCATATCCATAATCAAAACAAATTGGTCCCATTATATTTTCCACATAGGAAGGAAAAATGAATCCCTCTGAAGTATCTGTTTTATTTTTTGCAATTTCTTTTACATCAGCGTCAAAAACTGCTTTCATAAAACTATTTCCATAATCCCAAAAATTTGCTCCTCTTGAGACCAACTTTTTAAGAACTTTAAAATGACGTCTCAGACTCCTATCCACCTCTTTTTTAAATTTTTGAGGATCATTTTGCATAAGCCGTCTTCCTTCTGCAAAAGTATAATCAACAGGAGTATATCCGCCCGAGTAAACGGCATGACATGATGTTTGATCTGATAATAATTCAATCTCTACCTTTTCTGTTTCAACATATTCTAACAAATCAACTATATTGCCATGGTAAGCTATAGAAACTGCTTCCTCCTTATTTTTATACTCCTCTACCCATGCAAATATTTGATTAAGATCAGAAGATTTTTTAGAGAGCCACCCCTGCTCAAATCTCGTATCAATTCTAGATTTATCAACCTCTGCAATCACACCGACTCCTCCTGCAATTTCTACAGCTTTTGCCTGTGCACCGCTCATGCCGCCCAAACCAGAACTAATATATAAATGCCCCTTTAAATTTTTATCTTCTGGTATTCCCAAAAATAATCTACCCGCATTCAGCAAGGTTAGATATGTGCCGTGTACAATTCCCTGTGGACCAATATACATCCAACCTCCAGCAGTCATCTGTCCATAATTAGCAACACCCATAGCCGCTGCTTTATTAAACCATTTTTCATTATCAAACATACCGATCATTAGAGCATTTGTCACAATTACTCTTGGGCTACTCGGTCTGGAAGGAAATAAACCGAGTGGATGACCTGACTGGACTACAAGTGTCTGTTCTTCTGTCATAATCTCTAAATATTTTTTTATTAATCTGTACTGCATCCAATTCTGGCATACCTGACCCGATTCCCCATAAGTTACTAATTCATATGGATACAAAGCAACATCAAAATCTAAATTATTATCAATCATTAATTGGATAGCTTGACCCTCAATAGTATTGGCTTTATATTGATCAACAGGTTTGGCTTTAATTCTACCCTGTGGTCTATACCTATATCCATAAATTCTACCTCTGTGTAATAATTCATCTAAAAATTCTGACGCTATCTCTCCATGTAAATGTTCAGGGATATACCGTAAAGCATTTTTTAAGGCCAGTTCAATTTGATGCTTATTTAAATTTAACTCTCTTTTGGGTGCTCTTCTTATCTCGTTTTTAAACTCCTTTTTTTTTGGTAAAGAGTCCGGCAGTTTAACTTTTTGATTGGACTTTTGATATTTAACCACAAATTAGTCCCCCTTTATTTTCCTATTTTTTAGGTCATTATTGAAAACTAACTTTCCATTTTTAAAAACTTTTTGAACTAAATTAACACTGAAATTATAAAATAAATGATTATAATGAGGTGCATCAATAATCAACAGATCTGCCTTTTTGCCTATCTCAATACTGCCAACTTCTTTTTCTTTATTTAAAGCACATGCTGCATTTATTGTTAAAGCATTTATCGCTTCTTCAGGCGACATATTCATATACATTACAGCTAAAGAAAGTAGAAGTGGTATTGACTGAGAATAACTACTGCCCGGATTTAAGTCTGTAGCAAGTGCAACAGGTATACCCATTTCGATCATCTTTCTGGCATCAGCATATTCTTCCTGCAAAGAAAATGCAGTTAGAGGAAGAAGAACTGCTATCACATTATTTTTTTTTAAACTTGTTAACCCTTTTTTTGATGTTTTCAACAAATGATCTGCAGAAACCGCTTTAAGCTCACCTGCTAATTGTGCAGCACCTGTGTTTATAATTTCATCTGCATGTATTTTCAATTCAAAGTCCAGTTCAGCTGCAAATTTTAATAATTTTTTGGACTGCTGGTAGTTAAAAGCCCCTTCATCACAAAAAACATCACAAAACTCAGCTAAATTTTCATCTGCTAATAATGGTATTACTTCTTTAATAATATAGTCTACATAACTATCAGAATCATTTTCGTATTCCTTTGGAACTGCATGAGCACCTAGATAGGTAGATATTATATCTATATCCTCTCTTTTATTTAATTGATCCATTACCTGAAGTTGTTTGATCTCTGTCTTTTTATCAAGCCCATAACCGCTTTTACCTTCCAGAGTCGTAACCCCATAACTTAAGAAGGCATCAAGCCTCTTGCTTGATATTTCTAGTAATTTATTAAAAGAAATTTCTCGGGTGGCCTTGACAGTGCTTAAAATACCTCCTCCTTTTTTTAAAATATCAATATAAGGGATGCCTTTCAGCCGCATTTTGAATTCCTCTGAACGATCACCTGCAAAAACAAAATGAGTATGAGGATCAATAAATCCTGGCAAGACAACCTTTTTTTGTACATCTAAGACTTTTGCAAATTTATACTCATTATTTAAAAGCTTGGATTTGCCAAAGTCAACAATCTTACCATCGTTAATTACTAAATAAGCATCATCAATAACTTCGAGTTCCCCCATTTGAGGACCGACCTTGGGAGAACTATCTCCTACCTTCACAAGTTGAGAAATATTTTTTATTAAAAGCATTATAAGTCCTCCAATAATCTATTCTCCATAACCTGCTCTTCTTTAAAATCATTTAATCTTAGATAATATTCTGCACTATCAAAAAGAGCCTTAGCAGGTAATAAACCGATTATTTCACTTCCCGATATATTCACACCATATCTCTTGGCTTCGATTTTAACCATTTCAAAAGATTGGTAAAGAGAGGTTTGTGTATAATCAGTCATATTCATAGATACCTGCACAATATCTTTCTCTTTTAAATTAATACCTATTGCTTTAACATATCTTAACCCACCATTGGAATTCCTGATTTTTTTAGCAATTTTATTGGCTATTTGAATATCTGAAGTTGCCAGATTAATATTGAATGCAACCAAAGGCATACGTGCCCCTATAGTTGTAGCACCAGCTGTTTTATGTAATTTAGTGGGCCCATAATCGGGTTTCCACTTTTCTTTTTTTATCTTGTCTTTAAATCCTTCATATTCTCCTCGTCTAATATCAGCTAGATTCTTCCTTTCTACAGTTTTAGCAGCTTCTTCATAAAGATAGATCGGCAATTTAAATTTATCTGCAGCCTTTTCAGCTACCTCGTTGGCTAGCTTAACTGCATCTTTCATTTCAACATTTTTTACCGGTGTAAATGGGACAACATCAACAGCTCCCATTCTGGGATGTTCTCCCTCATGTTTGTTCATATCTATCAATTCAATTGCTCTTTCCATTGCTTCGATCACGGAATATTTTAACCCCGCATATCCTCCCAACAATGTTACCACTAATCTATTATGGTCTTTATCAGCAGAATAATTTAAAAGTTTTACTTCACCATTTTTACGGAATGGTTCAACAATCATTTCAATTTTATCACTATCTCTTCCCTCACTAAAATTTGGAATACATTCAAATAATTTGGCCATAAAAATACCCCTCTTTTTAAAAAAATTGTACCACCATTAAAATGTTTATTAAAAAATTATAAATAATAGATTTTACAGGGAGGCTTCTTTAGCACCTTTATCTATGTCAACATAATATAACATTATTATACCCAATATAAAAAATGAAGCGACTGCCAATATACCATATCTAGAAGAACCAGTCAGTTGACCTACCAAAGCAAAAACAAAAGGTCCAGTAATAGCGGCAAATTTACTAGATATACCATAAAATCCATAAAATTCTGCACTTTTTTCTTTAGGTATTAATACTCCATATAAAGACCTGCTTAAAGCCTGTGCTCCTCCTTGAACAGTACCTACTAAACCTGCCAAAACCCAAAAATCCAATGCCGAATCAAGGTTATAACCCAAAAGTGTAATAATTAGATAAATTGACAGGGCTATATAAATTCCTTTTTTTGCCCCTATTTTTTTAGCTACCTTACCAAAAAACAAGGTAAAGGGAATTCCTACAACTTGTGTTAAAAGCAGAGCACCTATTAAATCATTTTGCCCGATTCCAACTTCCCTGCCGTATATTGTTGCCATTCTAATAATTGTACCAATCCCATCATTATATATCCAGAAGGCTATTAAGAATTTAAATAACTCTTTATATTTTCTAACATTCTTGAAGGTATTAGTTACTCTATAAAATCCCTGTTTTACATATGGTATTAAAGTAAATTTTCCTAAACCAAGCCTGGATTCAGGCAAGTTGATAAAAGCTGGTATAGAAAATACAATCCACCACACAGAAACTGTTAGAAAGGCTATCCTCGTTGCCATAACAGAATTTGGAATACTGAATATCCCGGGTTTCATGATCATAACCAGATTAATCAAAAGTAAAAGTCCACCCCCTAGATAACCAGCTGAATAACCTAAGGTAGAAACATAATCTATTTGTTCTTTATCAGTGATAATAGGTAAAAATGAATCATAGAATATATTCCCACCTGAAAATCCAATATTAGCAAATATAAAAAAGATAGAAGCCATTATATATCTACCTTCAGTAATAAAAAATAATAGCCCAGTACCAATTACTCCTATTAAAACAAAAATCTTTAAGAAGATTTTTTTTGACTTAGAATAATCAGCCACCGCTCCTAAAATGGGTGAGATTAAAGCAATAACTAACATTGCAATAGTCTGAGTATATCCCCAGTATGAGGTAGCTAAATTATCAGGTAGATTAGCTGCTGCTACATCATTATAAAAAATAGGTAATACTGCAGCTAAAATAGTTGTTGCGAATGCAGAATTTGCCCAATCATATAAAGCCCAGGAATATATCACCTTTTTCTCTGATTTATCTTTTTTTCCCAATCATATCTCCTCCTCCACTTATAAATATATTATTCTTTAAGACTATATATTTACCTTTTTTATTTTGCACTTGATATATCTCATTTTTAAATATATAATTTAATTAATAATAGATGGGAGTGAAAAAAATGAAAATAGCTCTTGTAACAGACAGTACTTGTGATTTAAATAGTGCTTTAACCCAAAAATATAATATTAATATTATTCCGCTTAGAATTCATTTTGGAACAGAAGAATACATAGATGGTGTTGATATTAGTTCATTAAGTTTTTTTGAAAAATTAAATAATAATCTACATATGCCCAAAACATCTAAACCGTCTAAACAAACATTTTTAGATAAATATAGAGAGCTTTCTTTAGACTACGATAAAATTATTTCTATACATGTTTCTAAAGGGCTCAGCGGGACCTATGAATCAGCTAAATTAGCCGCAAATGAACTGGGAAATGACAAAGTATATGTCTTTGATTCTGCCTCTATTTCTCTGGGCTTGGGTTTCCAAGTTATTATGGCTGCAAAGCTTATTAAAAAGAATTATAAATTAACAGAAATATATTCTAGATTAAAAAAATCCAAACAGAAGATAAGCTGCATTTTTACTGTGGAGGACTTAACTTATATGAAAGAAGGAGGCAGAATTGGTCCAGCCAGGGCTTTCTTGGGCTCAATATTTAATATTAACCCAATCATTGAAATAAGCCCTAAAACCGGTAAAGTAAATCCTTTAAATAAGGTCAGGGGAAATAAAAATACTCTCGCTGAAATGAGTAAACTTATTTATCAACAAATCAAAGAAGAAAAAATAGCCTGGATTGGTATAATGCATGGTGATAGAAAAGAAAAAGCTAAATTGTTAACAAAAAAAGCAAAAGAGCTTATTCCTGAAAGTATTAAAACAACCTTTTTGGAAAATAGAATTAGTCCGACCTTAGGTTGCCATGTTGGTCCATCCGTTTACGCTTTTGCTGCTTTATATGGTGATCTATTAGATATATAAAAATCATCATCTATTAAAATACTGTTTTAGAATATCAAGATATTTTACTTACCCATTCTTTTATTCTTCTTTTGTGTTCTCTTAATTTTAAATTAAAAATTGGAATATTTCTTTTACTGGCAATTGATATTGCCTGTCCAGTCCCTCCTGTTATATTACTTCTATCGCGGTCAGTAATACAACCATCAGCCGTCCAGCAAATTACAAATTCTGATAAACAATTTAGATTTTTACCTAAAACTTGGTAAGTATCTCTAATAATTAATTTTTTAGATTTTTGTGTCAAATGTTCAAAACCAGGATGATTGTTTTTTGCAATTTCAACCGCCTTATTATAATTATCTAACTTGGGGGACACTATATAATTTTTACCTTCCCTGTTCCGAAAATTTTTCCATGGCAAGTATATTTCAAAATCTCGATTTGCCCTGTCTGCTCCTGCTTCAAAAGCAGTATCAGCACCCTGTGAACCACCTGATCTGAGTACGTACTTTTCTTTAGCCAACAAATAAGCTAATTCTTCCATAAGATTTAAAATTTCTTCTGGGGTATTATGACTACCAATACCAGAGTAATATACTTTTTTGTTTTTTGTTTTATTTGCAACCATAATAAAACTCCTTTACAAAATAATGTAAATATGATAAAAATACAAGAGTGCTCAGATAATTTATTAAGGAGATGTAAAAGTGAGTAAAAAAGTTATATGTTCAGATTGCGAAAGTGCAAACTGGACTGGTTCTTTATATTGTAAGAAATGTGGGGCCAATTTGTTTAAATCTGAATATAAACAAAAAAGTTAATTTATATCTTGCAGGCCCTGATAAATTTTATCCATTATATAAGTTGCTTTGCCTGAAAGATATAAATCAGTTATCTGGTAGGTAAAATTCGACTTATTGGGATTTATTTCAATGATTTGTGCCCCATTATCAAAAGCTAGTTTTGGTATTAAAGAAGCAGGTGTTACCTCACCTGTAGTTCCAATAACAATAAAGAGATCAGCCTGTTCTGCTTCATCTATAGAAGCCTGGTAAGCCTTTTGAGGAATTCCCTCGCCAAAAAATATATAATTAGGTTTTAAAACCCCGTCACACTTAGTACATCTAGGAGGCAAATCTTTCAAATAATCCGCTTTGAAATTATATATCCTACCACATTCTATACATATTAATTCTTTATAAGTTCCATGAAATTCATAGACATTCATACTACCTGCTTGTTGATGAAGATTATCAATGTTTTGTGTAATCACAGCATCGAAATATCCAGCCTTTTCCAATTTTGCAATTAAACGATGAGCTTTATTGGGTTCACAATCAGCAAACATGCTGTAAAAGAGTTTTTTATTTAACTCCCAAGATTTTAGAGGATTATTTATAAAGTAATTTATATCTAAAAAATAAGGGTCATATTCTTCCCACAACCCCCCCTCTCCTCTAAAGGGAGGTATACCACTTTCTACCGATATACCTGCTCCTGTAAAGACAGTGGTATGCGCTGAATTTTTTATTAATTTGACTGCTTTTTTTATCTTTGGGTGATTTGACACATATACCGCTCCTTTGATAATTTATTTTATCATTTTTTTGTTTATCATCTTTTAATAATAAATAATTTAATAACCAAATTGAGCTTTCAATAAAAAAATTATAATTCTTTAATAAGTTTTTGCACTTGACAAATCGATCACCTTATTACAATATTTTTAAAAAAATCAATAATTACATTTTTATTGCCTAACCGTCAGATTAGTTGTATTTAAATAATCCAACTTATCCAATTTTTCTGATTTAACTTAAAAAGAAGGAGACTAAATAGCCTCCTTCCCAATTTTATATTTCAATTACCATCTCACATCGAATGTTTCCACTTACAATTTGGTTATTTGATAATTTCAGACAATCCATCTAAACCGTCTATTTTTAATTTATCTTTAAAATATAAAATATTGGCCTTCCATCATTTTATCAAGCCAACTCACAACTTACTCTGGTTATTACAAAACAATACTTATCCAAATTTTTAAATCTTTATTGACCAGTTAATATAATATAATTAAATTGCATTTTCATTAGTGATTTATTCTCTAGTATATTTCCCAATCAATTCGGAATTTTGTAATTCATACTTTTTTATCTTTTCTTTTAAATCTTCTTTACTAATGTCATAAGGTAAATTAATTTTTCTATCTAAAATATATACACTAAAATGATAATTATGAACTCCAATTGGAGGAGCGGGCCCTCTATAACCTATTTCTCCAAAGTCATTTATACCTTGCTTAGCTCCCTGCAAAGAGCCCACTTTTTTAGTTCGACTTATGTTTTTAGGAATATTATTATTTTTGACCGAAATATTCCAAATCATCCAATGGGTGAAGGTTCCACCTGGTGCATCGGAATCATCCATTATTACTGCAATGCTCTCACCATCAGAAAGGATATTATTAATTGTAAGTGGAGGTGAGATGTCCTGCCCATCAGCAGTATATTTTCTTGGAATCATATCCCCATCTTTAAAAGCACTTGAAGTAATATTTAAATCCCTTTTCATTTTCATGCACCTTCTTAAATTACTTGCCTTCCACTACTTCTTTAAAGGTTTTCCCAACTCTAAAGACAGGAACTTTTCTGGCTGGTATAGTAATTTCTTCACCAGTCTGTGGATTTCTACCCTTGCGTGCACTTCTATCCCTAACCTCAAATGAACCAAATCCAATAAGTTGTACCTTGTCTCTTTTGTCTTCTGGTTTTTTTGCTTCTTCTTTTAGATAATTCATTATTGTGTCGATTGTTGTATTAATAGCCTCACCAGAATCTTTTTTTGTTAATCCAGTTTCTTCAGCAACCTTGTCAATCAAATCAGTTTTTGTCATCAATATTCAACCCCTTAATTTAAAGTTTTGTTCTTATTTTATTTAAATTATACAAAAGTTGTGAATTTCCTTCTTTTTTATTACTTTTATTCCTGAAATTACAACGTTTTTATGTATTTTTTGAACTTTTTCCAGTCCAAAATTTAATCCAATCACCCTGGCTGTTGTTAAATGTTAAAAATAAATAAAGACAGGCCGTTGCAGCTCCAAAAATCAACATCAAGACAAACCACATTATAAATTTAGAAATCTGCTCTTCTCTGTAATAAATCCAGCCTGAAAATATTATAAACATTATATAAATATCAATCAAGGTCACTTTGCCCCAGGTTAAAGATAAAATTGTACCTCCATCAGCACCAAAATCAGCATATATAAAACCATAAATAATTGCAACAGCCATTGTAATAAAACCTAATAATGATAAATATTTAGCCACTTTCATCTGATTACCTCCAATTATTGTTTTTTGGGAAACCAGGGGAAAAATTTATTTGTTTTTTTAGCATATTCCTGAAATTCCTCATCATCAGCATATCTTTCTTCTAAAAGAGGTACTCCTGATACAAATAAAAGTAGGTAAGTTATAGTGATAGGACTTATTATAAAAATCCAACTACTTGGAATAGAAAGTCCGATTATAAAAATTCCCCACCACATAGTTGCTTCACCAAAATAATTCGGATGACGGGTATATTTCCAGAGACCTTCTTTCATGATATGGCCATCTTTTTCTGAATCGGGTTTCGCAATGTAATTCTTCAACTGCTTATCTCCAAGTGATTCAAAGATAAACCCAATTATCCAGATTACTATACCTATAACATCAAAAACTTTAAAAGCAGCTGCGGGGTTGGAGTTTATATTTATTACAGAAGATACTATTAAAAACAAGAGGATCCCCTGTAAAACATATATTTGAAAAAATGATCTTAAATAAAAATAGTCCCAATTTTCTCTCCACTTTGCATATCGGTAATCTTCCGGTTTCCCTTTATTCCTTTTATATATATGAGAAGCAAGTCTTAATCCCCAAATAGATACCAGAATAGTAACTATAATCGATCTAAAGTTAAAATTACCTGTATTCAATAAAACAAAATACGAGGTTAATACAAATCCTAAACCCCATCCAATATCAACTACTGCATTATTTTTTTTGATAATTGATATAATAAAAAACACTACAAAATATGCTAAAATAAATATCCCAGTCTGGACAAATATTGAGCTCATTTTTTATTCCTCCTTGTTTTCAGTCATTACTGATATCGCAACACTATTTCTGCCGGCACTCAAACCTATTACTGGAGATATTTCTTCAATAAATTCAGGTTGTTCTCCCAATAATTGAATAAATATATCTTTATACCGCTCTGCCCTGTTTATTCCGTCTCCATGTACGATTGAATATTTTTTTATACCGCTGGTTTTCTGATGCTCTTCAATAATATTTTTGATCTTTTTAGTAATACCCCTTTTGCTGAAAGCCTTATCGAATGCAATCCCATTACCTTCTTTGTCAAGAGAAACAATAGGTTTGAGATTAAGAAGACTTCCTAATTTACCTTTCAAAGGACTTACTCGGCCTCCTCTAACCATATAGTCAAAATTGTCAACGCTTACATAGATATAAGTGTTTTTCTTTATTTCTTCCACATAATCTACGATTTCTTCATGTTCTTTTCCTTCTCTAATTTTTTCTGCAGCTTCCATAATCACAAGGCCTTGAGCTCCTGAATCCAGTTTGGAGTCTATTACAGAAATTTTAGTGCCATTATTAATGTTTTTGACCGCGGATTTTACAGTTTCATAAGTACCACTCAACTTACTTGAAACAGTGATTACAATAATTGAATCATAATGATCTTCTAAAAAAGATAATTTATCCTCTACGGTTTTAATAGAGGGTTGGGCAGAAGTTGGATATTCTTGGGCCTGATCAACAAGATCATAAAAGTTATCTGAATTTACAGTAATTTTATCAAGATATTTGGTTTCATCTATAATTAGATTAATCGGGATGACATGTATTTGATTTTCATCTATATATTTTTTTGGTAAATCTGCTATAGAATCTGTAACAAGAGCTATATCAGCAACACGATTATATTTGATATTGTATTGAATGAGCATATCATCTACTTTTTGATCAATAATATCACTGTAATTATTTACCTCAGCAAAAAATTCGGCCGGATTATTCGTATGAATGTGTATTCTCATTTTTTCCAAACTACCAGCAATAATCAAAGAATCTCCCATTTTCTTAAGTATCTTTTTAATATTGGGAATTTCTTTTGTCACGTTTTCTATATAAGCTTCAGTACAATATCTATAATCAATTTCATCTCCCTGGGTTAAAGCAGTTTCCTCATTTTCTAAGATTATTTCATAGCTTTGTATATCATGTATCCTACCTGTTTTTATAAATTCCAATATACCCGACAAAAAGTAGACAAAACCCTGAGCTCCAGAATCAACCACATGGGCTCTTTTTAATACTTCCAATTTATCTTTAGTTTCATCCAATGAGATTTTTGCATATTTTAAGGATTCTGACATCAGTTCTTCAAAATCATCGGTTTTTGCTTTTATCTCCTCTAAAGATTTAGACCAATCTTTCATAACAGTTAACATGGTACCTTCAACAGGTTCACTTATGGCCTGATAAGTATAATCAACAGCTTTTTTAATACTCTTTGCAAAGTTATTAACATTTAACCGATTTTCTGTTTTAATATTAATTTTGAGGCCATTGATGAACTGAGCAAAAATTATACCTGAATTCCCAATTGCTCCTTTTAAGGCAGCATCTCCCATAGAATTTAAAGTTGTATTAATAGACTTATCTGCAATAACATTTTCCATTACCATATTCATTGTTCGCGAGAGATTTGTGCCTGTATCACCATCAGGTACGGGAAATACATTAATTTTGTTTAGCTCTTTTCTGTTTTCAATAACCTCTTTTGCCCCTGATATGAAGGCATAATATAACCTTTCTCCATTAAGATATTTAATCTTCATAAAACCACCTTTATTCTCTAATGAAAGTTTTTAACCAAAGTATATTATCATCTAAACCATAAAAATATCTCCAACAATATTTAAAAAATAGATTTGCTTTACTATTCAATTTACATGATTATTTAGTATTAAGTTTTGGTAAGTTAAATTTACTTTCTTTAATTATTAACATTAATATATCCAATTGATAATTTTCTTTATAATTATTTGATTATGTGGCTTTTTACTCTATAAGTAATTTATTTTTTACCTATAATTATCACCACATTAAAAATTATTTATTATTATCAATAATTATTATAAATAATCATATAACAAATATTTTATTTTATCTGTAAAATAGTTAACCTTCATATATAATAGTGATGACCATTATTAACACCCATATTCTATTCACCTTTTAAAATATGCTTTTATCTGCCTTGACTTAATCTTAAAGAAAACTCTTTAGGTAAATCTGTATCATTGAACTTTTCATGAACCTTATCAATATCATATTTGATTCTTTTAAAATTAATTACATTATTGATAAGATCAAAAGTAACATAACTGGATCTTGGATTCCCATCTCTAGGCTGACCTACACTTCCCACATTAATGACATAGTTGTACTCAGGATTTATTTCAAATTCACTTTGATCCATTCTAACCCAACCATTGCCCCTGTTATAATAACAAAAGGGTATATGAGTATGCCCTATGAACAAAATATCTGTGTTCATTATAAAAGGCTCTATAAGTTTTATATCGCTTGGGTTAAATACATATCTAAAAGGTGTTTCCGGCTCTGGGCTACCGTGTGCAAGTAAAATTTTATTATCCTCTATTGTAATATTATTTCTTGTTTTTAATTTTTTAAGATAATCTAAACTACTCTGGCTTAACTGACTTTTAGTCCAATCAATAGATTTTTGTACTGTGCCTCTAAACCAATTTTTATCAATTTTTTCAACCATTGATCGATCATGGTTACCTGCAATAACTTCTGAACAAACCTCTCTAATTTTCTTTACAGTCTTTTCTGGTTCTGGATTATAACCCACAAGGTCTCCCAAACATATTATATCATTAATTTGTAACATTTTAATTTCATTTAAAACAGTTTCTAATGCGGTATAATTTGCATGTACATCAGAAATAATAGCAATCAAATTATTCTTAGCCATTTTTTGAAATAGGATGTTTTTATATTAAATCCTATTAAACCTCCCTGGTTTTCTTTTTTCTTTGCATAAGATTTAAAATTATTTATAATGATATCCAAACTTAATCTTAACCACAATTCATTTTTTATAATCTTTTTATTTTTTCTTGATAAGGTGGTTTGATTACACCTTTTTCTGTTATGATAGCCGAAATATTATCAGCTGGTGTAATGTCAAAAGCCGGATTATATACATCAATTCCTTTAGGTGCTATCCGAATACTTCTTATTTCAGTAATTTCTTTATCCTCTCTCACTTCAATATCTATTTCTTCTCCCTTATCTATAGTAAAATCAATAGTTGAAGTTGGAGCAGCTACATAAAAGGGAATGCCATAATTTTTAGCAACTACTGATAACATAAATGTACCAATTTTATTAGCTGTATCTCCATTTCTAGCTATTCTATCTGCACCCACAATAACCTTATCAATCACTTGATCTTTTAATAAGGTAGCAGCCGCACTATCGACTATCAAAGTTGCTTGAATGTTTTCTTCCATCATCTCAAAAGCTGTTAATCGTGCCCCCTGCAACCGTGGTCTAGTTTCATCTATATATACCTTTATGCCCTTATCAGAAGCATAAGCTGCCCTTATTACGCCTAAAGCTGTACCATAACCAGCTGTTGCCAGAGATCCCGCATTACAATGTGTTAATATGATATCTCTCTCATTGATTAACTCATTACCATATTTGCCCAGTCTTTTATTATTATTAATATCTTCTTGCACAATCCTGTTGGCCTCTTTTAATAAATTATCCATTATATAATTTTTTTCCAAATCTTTCTTAAAAGCTTTATTTAACACATTTTCCATGCGCTTTATACCCCAGCTTAAATTGACTGCAGTAGGCCTGGTTGCTAAAATTTCACTTTTGGCCTGTTTGATTTCATTTGAGAAATCAACTTCATCTTTTTCTATTAATTCCTTAACTGCAAGATAATATCCAAAAGCCCCGGTTGCCCCAATTGCTGGTGCTCCACGTACTACCATCTTCTTTATCGCTTGACAAACTTCCTGGTAGTTACTTGCCTCATAATATTTTATTTCCAGAGGCAAAATCCTCTGATCAATTAATTTCAAAACATTATCCTGAAAAATTAAAGTTTTATGCTTCATTTAATAACACCCCTTAAATCTTATGTTGAATATCTCTATATATTAATTACTTATCTTTAAAGTTTTTTGCTGCTTTGATGCGAGATATTATAGAAGGATGAGATGTCTTATAGAGCTTTTCCCACCGGTTATATTTTAGATGGGATAAACTACTGTCAGCCAATTTAGCGAATGCTTTACCCAGCTCCACAGGATCATAAATTATATTGAAAGCAAATTGGTCAGCCTTTATTTCATATTTCCTACTTAAATATAGTTGTAGAGGGTTAATATATGGATAATGACAATAAAATATAAATAAAAATTTTAACAACATTAGAATAATTATAATCAATAATCTTAAATAATTTTTGGTCAAAATCAAAGTAAAAAAACAATAGAATAGAAGTAAATTTTATTATATTGTTTACTAATAGTAATTTATCTTTTTTATTGTTATATTCTCAAGCTTTTTCTCTACTTTTTTTATCAAATAAGTTTTCAAATTATTTTGCATCCATTAATTATACCCAATCTCCTTATTTATCTAATAGAATATCATACAAAGAAATATCAGCGTTAACATTAAATACGATCTTCTTTTATTAATTTATTCTATACTTTGAAAAAATTTCCTGCTTAGTTATTTTTATTATCATTAATTAATTTGATGTAATCAAACAATTTTTTATTAATACATTATACCAGGGAAATTATTTGCTGCTTATCAATTATTTAGTTTTTAATAAAATATTAATCAATCTACAAAATTCCTAAATGTAATAAATCAAATTTTATATTCTAATAGTAAAAAATATAAAGGGCGTTTTATAATATTCGAAATATTATTAACAGTATTTTCACAATTTCTTTTCAATTTGTTTTATTTTAAAAGCATTAAATATATCTGTTCTGGTAATGATGCCAACCAGCTGATCTTCCTGTATTACCATCAATCTACCAATGTCTTCTTCTAATAATATTTGTAAAGCCTTATTTACATCTGCTTCAGGTGATATTTTTTTAATATCGGTTGACATAATATCATCAACATAAATATTATGATGCTGATCTTTTTCTATTGTTCTTATATCCTCCATGGTAACACAACCAATCAATTTGCCGTCTTTCATAACCGGATAACCACTGTGACTATGGTGAAGCATCTTATCCAGCAATTCTCGAACAGTCAGATCGCTGGAAATATATGATACATCCTTACTCATTAATTCTTTAACCTTTAAATTAGATAATGTAGCTTTAATCAAACTATATTGAAATTCTTGATTTGCCCTCATATAAATAAAGAAAGCAATTAATACTAAAATAAAGTTACCATATAGAACACCAATGATCCCAAAAATAAAAACTATTGCTTTACTAATCCCTACTGCAATCTTTGTAGCAGATAAAAAGTTTCTTTTTCTAGCTAAAAATGCCCTTAATACTCTGCCACCATCATTGGGAAAGGCTGGTATCAAATTAAATAAAGCTAAAAAAACATTTAATTCCCCTAAATACAGGATGAAGAAAATAATATCTGGCATTACAATATTAAAACTTATTTGTGCTATAAAAATAAAGGTCAACCCAATTGCCAAACTAACCATAGGTCCAATTATGGAAATGCGAAGTTCATCATCGGGATCTTCTGACATTTCTTTTATTTCAGCCACTCCTCCTAACAACATAAGGGTTATACTGTTAATCTCTTGCCCCCTTGAACGGGCAACAAAGGAGTGTCCTAATTCATGTAAACCTACACTAATAAATAATGATAAAGTAATAAGCAAACCCAATATATAATCAGGAACTACCATATCACTATAACTAATATTCATTATTTCAGCCATCATTTCTATATTTGTTGATACTATCCAGGCAATAAAAGGTAGGGCCAATATAAAACTGATATGTAGCTTAATTGGTATATTAGAAATACTACCAATTTGAACTGATTTTTTAAACATTAATATTACCCCCTAAAATTCAATTTCTAATTTTTTTTCAAAATCAAATGTTTTTCTATGAATTGGGGTAAAACCAAGCTCTTTTACAGCTATTCTGTGTTCTTTTGTTATATAACCATAGTTTGTATCAAAATGATAATCAGGATATTTACCATGCAGTTTTTTCATTCTGTTTTCCCTATGCACCTTTGCCGCTATAGAAGCACAGGCTATTGTGTATATCTTCTTTTTTGTATTTTTTATAACTTTATTATCTCTTTTATTAATACCATATTTATAGTATATGAAGAAATCTTTTTCAATATTTAATTCAACTGCCTGCTCTAATGTCTCTTCTATTTCTCTATAACCTGTTTTAATCGCTTCTTTCAAACCTAATTTATCAATTGCCTCCACATTAATATGCTTTATATTAATATATTCAGATTCATTTTTTAGCTTCTTAAAAATTTTTAATCTCTGTTTTTGAGTTAAATTATTACAATAATCAATACCCATAATTTCTGTGAAACGATTTAATTTCAATATACATAAGGTTAAAGGACCAGCTGCAGCTGTCAAACCAGTAACATAAAATCCATATATATTATGATAACCTTTGTTATATATTTGGTTTTCTATGTTTTTAAAAGTTGATAGTTTCCCTTTCAATTTCTGTATTTTATGATATCTTTTTTCACAATTTAATGCTATCTTAGTGGTAGTTTTTCTGCTATCAGTAAAAAGAGCATCAATTAAATCACGATCTATCTCAATTTTTTTAATTAATCTTCTGATTTCAGCAACAGATTTATCAGTTATATTATATTTATCATCAAATTGTAATTTTGGTTTGTACTTCATCAGATCAGCACCTTGTTTTTTTATATAAACTCTTTATTATATAATTATTCATTAAAGTCCAAAATCCTTTATATAAAGTACTTTATAACCCTGCAAAAACAATCGGTTTTATAATTTCACTTTTTATCACAAATTGTTTAATTTTTAAATTTTTATGTTTTTTAAAACTAAGTTAATTACTTTCTTATCTTGAATCTTCCTAGCTACTCTGGACATTAAAATATCATGATTAACTCGGTCAAAAAACTTTGAAAGGTCCATATCTACTATTCAATGTTTCCCGGATTGCATATATTCTCTAGCTTAATTTACTACCATCTTCTGGTTGTGCCTCTTTCTGAATTCAAGACTACTGGCTGAAAATTCTTCATCAAATTTCCAGTCCGATTTCTGTATCATTGCCAGCTGGTACGCAGGTATTTTCGGAGTTCCGACACCTGCATTCCATCTATTTTAGGAGCAATGTCTTTCTTCTCCATGTATTCCAGTGCTTAAATACATTATCCCATAAAATGTGCTCCATCAATTCCATACTTTTCCTCTTGCGACACTTCTCCTATCAGCCGTAACGGATATGTTCAGCACTCCAATAGGCCCTTCGTACTTCCAGTGCCGGTATAACCCCTGTAGCATTTTCTGTCTTCATTGCATATCCATGTCGATACTCATATGTCCATCTCTGATTTGATGTTCAAGCCTTCCCTGAATATCGTGCATCCCGGGAGTAACAACTACTTAAAGTAGTTATTGCTATAAATCAGTTAGACTAAAAACTTTGATGTGTTGTGAAACAGTATACAGTACTATGACAGAAACTAACTTCTCATGCTAAATCTTATTTAAACCACATATATAATGTGTCCATGAAATCTCACAGCTTAAGTACTAAATCTTTCATTTCATATATCCGTCATATCTACTGTGATAACTTTCGCACAATAGGGACTTTGTTTTGTATTGCAAACTCATCCAGTTATATTCAGCCTCAAATGTGATTTAAGTACCTCGGATGGAAATTTTGCTTTAGACTTCCTTCAGATTCGTAGTCACCTACGACACCCTTGTCTTTAGCTAATTTTTAAATCGTGTTCGGGATTCAGGACTTTCCCCCTATAAATTAAGTGCATGCCTGTCAAAAAAACAGTAAAGCCCCGGTTAAATAACCGGGGCTTTCTTTTTAAAATATTAATCTATTTACATTTTTTCTACATTTTCAGCTTGAGGACCACGCTCAGCTTCAACTATTTCAAATTCTACCTCTTCGCCTTCTTCTAAACTTTTATAGCCATCTTCATTAATAGCAGAAAAATGTACAAAAACATCTTCTTCAGAGTCTTCCCTTTCAATAAATCCAAAACCTTTTCTAGAATCAAACCATTTAACTTTTCCAGTATAAATCATTTAAATATTCCTCCTGTATATATTTATTTATTATATGGTGCCGGGGATCGGGCTCGAACCGATACGGGAAAATAATTCCCACCGGATTTTAAGTCCGATGCGTCTGCCAATTCCGCCACCCCGGCCGACTGCAACTTTTGTTGCAACATTTTAGATTATAATATAAATAACAGTACATGTCAAGAAATTACAAATCTTCTAAAACTATAAAATATGTTATCAAGCTCTTTTATTATATACTTTTCTTTGTTTAACTTCACCTGACTTGTATAAGGCAAACTCTGTAGCAGCAGATCCGGAAATTTCTGTAAATAAACTGGTAAATAAGATGATATTAAAAATTATGACCGCCACATCAACTTCTGTATTGGTTATATGTGCAAAATCTCTTTGAACTATATAAGCCAAATCTAATGCGACACCTATCTGGGGCATAAGTCCAAAACCTATATATTTTTGGACACTGTTAGGTGCTTTGGCTATCTTTGCTCCAATTGATGCCCCACCAATTTTCCCTATTAATCTTGTTATTGTATATATTAATGCTATTATCATAAATGAACTTGTAAAAATATTAGTGATTTGTATTTTGGTACCGGCAAGTATAAAAAACAGTGCATATAAAGGCATAGTTAAAGTTTCTATTAAATCAGCTACTCCAATATGTCTTTTAGCAAAATTACAAAAAGCAAATCCTACAAATAAATTATATATAAGTGGGGAAATATGAAGAGCAATTGATAGTGAAGTACCTCCAATCACTGTTAATAGTATCAAGAAAATCTTCTGTTTTTTTGAATGGTCAAAACAAATATACCTTTGAGAAACATAACCAATTGCTAGACCAAGACCGGCTGCTGATATAATTTTTACTAAGGGTAGAATAAAACCATTTACAATATTTAAAGCCTGCGCAGGATCAATAGTAATTAATGATATCGGTTCAACAAAACTAAATATAACGAGGGCTAAAGCCTCATCTAAAGCCAGAACAATCATTAAAGTAGCTGAAAAAATACCCTGCACTCCATATTCTTTTAAAATCAAAACAGTTGCCGCAGGAGCAGTAGCTGTAGCAAAGGCTCCCATCAGGATTGCTAAATAAGGTGGTTTGCCTATATATAACATACTCAATGATACCAATGCAAAAGCCCCTATAGATTCAAAAAGAATAATTAAAGTAAACTCCGTTTCCATTTTTTTTAGAACTTTAAGAGAAAGCGAAGTACCTATAGTAAAAGAGATAAAAGAAACTGCTAAAATCGTTACGAAGTCAAAAGAATTAATTAAATATGCATACCAATCAATAAACTCCTCACTAAAAAAGGGGATTTGTTTTATAAGGCTAGAGCTAAATAGTGTTCCCACTAATACATAACCAGCCACACTGGGTAAACGAAATTTTTCAGTAAATGTATGGATTAAAAAAATAAATAATAATAATAAACCAATGATGAATATTATTTTATAACTTCTATGATGAACCATCATCCAATTTTGCAAGTCTAATAAGTTATTGGTATAATCCACTTATATCATCCTTTATTAAATTTTTTCTCCCAATATCCAAATATATTCATTCTCCGTAAGATTATGATTTTGATATGAAACTTCTTTGTTGCTTAAGTTATTAATTATAGTTAACTTTTTTTTATTTATTTTTCTTATTGAAATTATAAGCCCTTTTTCTGTTATATATTCTGGTTCTGTTTTGAATAATGATGGGTTATTATTTTTAATTTCTATCATTTCCTTTAGGTTATTATAAATTAGAGCGGCCTCACTCTCAGGCTTATTTAAAGCACTTTCTTTTCTTTTTTTATCAAAAGGCCCTCTGTTTAAATATCTGCTATCTTTATAACCATATTTTTCATTCATCTTCTGATAAAAAGCTATATCATTCTCCATACCAATTTCATCTCCGAAATATATAATTGGAGTACCTTTAATAGAAAATAATATTGAGTAGGCTAATAAAATTTTTTTAACATCACTACCCATTAAATTATATAATCGCCCAGAAATCCCTTCTCCCTCTCTAAAGCTCCAATGCTCATCTTTACGATAGTGCTGATTCATTAACTCTCTTTCTTTTTCTGTCACAAATTCCAAAGTTAATTCATCATGACATCTTAAAAAAGTAAACCAGGCTGTATTATCTGGCTGCTCTAAATTATCAATTATTGCAAGCTGCTTTATAATATAGTCGGGATCGTGCTCAGCTATTGATAAGAATATTTTGGGCATAATAGGAAAGTTATAAACTACATGACATTCATCCCCATTACCTAAGTATTCAATAACATCTTTGGGCTTCTGGTTTGCTTCTGCAATCATAACTGTCCCTTCTGAAATCGCATCAAAGGTAGCTCTAAATATTTTTAATATTTTATGAGTCTCTGAGAGATTTTCACAATCAGTTCCTTCTTTTTTCCATAAAAAGGGAGCTGCATCCATTCTGAATCCATCCACACCTTTAGATATCCAATAAGTAAATGCTTTTATCATTTCATATAAAACCTCTGGATTTTTATAATTTAGATCGGGTTGAATATCATAAAACCTGTGGAAATAATAATCATCAGTTTCTTTATTATATGTCCAGTTGCTATTTGATATTCCCTTTAAAAGCAACCGGGTGTCTTGGTATTTTTCTTTATTCTCATTCCATATGTAAAAATCACGATATTGAGAGTTTTTAGATTTTCTGGCATTTTTAAACCACATATGTTGATTAGATGTATGGTTAACTGCTATATCGAATACAATCTTTATATTTTTTTGATGTGCTCTTTTTATAAATTCAATAAACTCCTGGTTTGTGCCCAATTTACTTCTAATTTTATAATAATTGGAGATGTCAAATCCTTGATCTACCATTGGAGATTCTAAAATAGGAAGCAGCCATAGTGTATTAACTCCTAATTTATATAAATAATCCAGTTTTTTAATTAATCCTTTGAAATCACTTGCAAAAAGATCAACATACAACGAATATACTATACCCTCTTGATGCCAATCTAATTCATCTGGTTTATAATCTATCTCTTTTTGCCTTTCTTTTATTAAATATTCGAGTTTGCTTATGTAACGTTGATCCTTGGGGTATAAACTATCCCATAATTTTTGAATTTCAAAAAACATAAAAACCTCCCTTATTATTCATCAACTAACAACCCATATAAAATATCATGTTCACTAACCCTTAAATGCAATGTCCTCAAACATTTCATTACTTCTATTAAAATGATCAAACCCGGCAAAATAATATCTGCTCTGTGAGGATTTAAGCCTTTTACTTTCTTTCTTTTATTTAGTTCCAGCTTTCTCAATATATTTAATATTCTATTTATATCAGAGTATTTTAAAGTATAATTATGAATAACATTTGGTTCATAATCTTTTAACTTAAGCATAATTGAAGCAGCTGATGTTATAGTACCTCCTACCCCAATTAAATTATTTGTACCAGGTTTAATATCTAAACATTTTTTAAATTCATTATTGATATATATTGATATTTTTTCAATGACACTTTTAGATAAAGTTCCTTCCTTATTTTTAATAAATCTGTCTGCTAATCTTACTGCACCTATATTAACACTAAATGTTTTTAACTCTTGTTGGTTGTCCTGACAAATAATCTCTGTGCTACCACCACCAATATCAATAATTATATAATTAGACAAATCTAAATCCTGAGAAACCCCCTTATAAGTTAATACAGCCTCTTTTTTGCCAGTAATAATCTTTAGTTCATAGCCAAAAGCATCTTTGATCCTTTGGATGAGTTCCTGACTGTTATTAACATCTCTTAATGCACTTGTACCTATAATTTTGACTGATTGGACATCATGTTTATCTATTTTTCGTTGAAATGAATCTATTGCATGTAGCCCCCGTTTTATAGCCTCTTTATTTAGTAATTTATTACTATCAACGCCTTCACCTAATCTAGTAGTGATTAAAGCTTTATCAATAACATTAATTTTAGAACCATTTTTCTCAGCTATTAATAACCTGGTAGAATTGGTACCCATTTCAATTATTGCTTTTTTCATCTTCTCTCATCTCCTTGCAAATATTACACTCTTGCGGCCAATCTGTATGACTAAAGATGGTTTTACCAACAGGATTTATTCTGTTTACCAGATAATCTGCTACATGGGAATGTAGACATTTTATACCCTTTTTATCCTTGATACCACCTATTCCAGAATTTTTTAACGTTAAATATAGGTCATCAGAAATTTTTTTTATCATTTCTTTGTCTTCATTATCTAAAATTTCAAATCTGCTTTCTGCATAATTTCTATGGGCTTTCCCCATCTTTTTAATCCAATTTAAATCATTATCAACCATGGCTTGCATCTTTTTAATCCAACCATTTTCTTCTAAAATTGATATTTCTTTCACTAGATAAGGACAGGTCAGCCAATAAATTGTTGGGAAAACCCTTTTATTCAAGAAAGGATGCACTTGTATTACGGCAGGATAATTAAAAGGACATTTTATTGATATTCGAATCATCCCTTCAGGTTTTCTGTTTATCTGTTGTTTAACTATAAATTTTAATTCATTGTCTTTAACACATTTCATAATATCAACCTTTGATTAATATTTTCACTTAAAAGTATACCACAAAAATTCAAAATCCCAAAGTATAAATAAAAAAACACCCCCATCGGGGATGTCTCTCGTGCAATTTATATATAATTAGCGTCCATTAATTTCTGTTATTATCACCGCGCTTTTCGACTCTTTTCTTTATATCACTTTGACGTTCACTACTTTGTTGTAAAAACTCATCCATTTTTTCTTCAAAAGATTTATTGGGAGCATGATCAATTCGATCAGATGGATCCTGTAATTGTTTTATTGACAGCCCTATTTTGCCGTCGTTATCAATATTAATCACCTTTACTTTAACCTCTTCATCCTCCTCCAGGAAATTCCCAATATCTTTTACATAAGTGTTAGCTATTTCAGAAATATGCACCAAACCTGTTTCTCCATCTGGCAATTCAATAAATGCTCCAAAATTTGTAATACCAGTTACTTTGCCTTTTACTGTACTTCCAACTTCAACGGACATATTTAAAAAAATTCCTCCTTGGTATTTTATTATTAGTAACATAATTATATTATAGATAATTTGTTGTGTCAAATTATAATAAGACAAAATCACAGTTTTCGTGACAAAGATATTCGTTTTCTCTTCTCATCTATAAAAATTATTTTCACTAACACTATATCTCCTGCTGAAATAACATCCAGAGGATGATTTATAAATTTGTGACTGAGCTCTGAAATATGTATTAATCCAGATTGTTTAATTCCAATATCAACAAAAGCACCAAAATCAACTACATTACGCACTGTGCCCTTTAAATTCATACCAACTTCTAAGTCCTCAATATCCATAATTTCATTTTTAAAAATAGGATCAGGTAACTGATCGCGGGGATCTATACCAGGTTTTTTTAAGTTTTTTATAATATCCTTTAAAGTAAATTTGCCGATCTGGTATTTATTCATGAAGTAATTCTTATTAATTTTCTCTATATCTTGTCTTAATTTATTTAATTTCTCTTTATCTAAAATATCCTGGGGAGAATAACTAATTTCTTTCAAAACTAGTTCGGCTTCTTTATAGTTTTCAGGATGTATAGAAGTATAGGCAAAAGGGTCCTTCTTGCTGAAAAATCTTAAAAAACCCGAAGACTGTTCAAATGTTTTTGCACCTATTCCATACACTTCTTTGATCTGGTCCCTACTTGAAAACTCACCATTAGTCTGTCTGTATTTTACTATATTAAGAGCAACAGTACTATTAATACCAGATATATACTGCAAAAGTGAAGCGGAAGCTGTGTTTAAATTTACCCCAATCTGATTAACTGCCGATTCTACAACTTCTTTTAAAGAATTTTTTAATAATCTTTGATCTACATCATGCTGGTATTGACCGACACCAATAGATCTAGGATCAATCTTTACTAATTCTGAGAGGGGATCCTGTAAACGCCTTGCTATAGATATAGCGCCTCTTACACTTACATCCAGATCTGGGAATTCTTGAATAGCTATTTGAGAAGCAGAATAAACAGATGCACCAGCCTCATTTACAATAATGTATTTGATTTTATCAATCGGTAAATTTGAAACAAATGATTCTGTTTCCCTGGAAGCAGTACCATTACCTATTGCAACAGTATCTATCTCATATTTTTTTAATAGTCCTATCAATATTTCTTCTGCTCTCTCTTTTTCATTTTGGGGAGGATGAGGATGTATTGTTTTATGAATTATAAAATCACTCATTTCATCGATTACAGCTACTTTACAACCGCTTTTAAAACCTGGATCAATTCCTAAAATCTTATGGTTCTTATAAGGAGAAGACAACAAAAGAGATCTCAAATTTTCTTTAAAAATGTTTATTGCTTTTTTTTGAGCTTTATCTGTCAAATAATTTCTGAGCTCTCTATTCAGGGAAGGTTCTATTAATCTCTTAAAAGCATCCTTAATTATCTCAATTATAATTTCTGAATTAATTAAAATGCCTTCACTTGATAAACAGTCCTTAATTATTTTATACATGGCCTCTCTTTCATGTAGGATGTTGACATTAATAATATCTTCATTATCTCCTCTATCAATAGCCATTATACTATGATCAGGAATTTTATTAATTCCTTCTCTATATTCATAATATGCTTTATACTTATATTTTTTATCTTTAGACGACTTCTTTTTTTTAGTAGTGAGTATGCTATTGTTTTTCATAGCAACCCTAATAGTTTTTCTTACTTCACTATTATTGGATATCTTATCAGCAATAATATCAAAAGCACCTTGGACTGCATCTTCAATATTATAAATATCTTTTTCTGCAGACACAAAATCTTCTGCCTTTTTTTCTATTTGTTTATTTAAATTACCCTCTGATATATAATCAGCCAGAGGTTTTAGACCCTGTTTGATAGCTTTAGTAGCCCGTGTTTCTCTCCTTTCTTTAAAAGGCCTATATATATCCTCAACTTCCTGTAAAGTTAGGACCTGATCAAGCTTTTTAATTATTTCTGTGTTTAATTTGTTCTTTTTTTTCAAAATACTTTTGATCTCTTCTTTACGTAAAATTAATTTTTTTAAATATTCATTTTTCCCATTTATATCCCGTAGTTGATTTTCATCCAAACCACCTGTTTGTTCTTTTCTATATCTCGCTATAAAAGGAATTGTGTTTCCACTATTTAATAATCTTACAGTTCTTCTGATAGATTTTTCTTTGATCTTTAAATCTCTAACAATCATTTTAATAATATTATCCATTTGATATCATCCTATTTTTTTTCTTCTTCCTCCACTGGTATAAATAAGATTTCTCCTGGTTTAACTAAACCTAATTCTTCACGTGCAATCTTTTCTATGTACTCCAGATCTTTTACTTCCTTTATCTCATGTTCTAACTGTTTATTTTTCTCTAATTCAGTTTCTAATTTTTTGTTTAAGCTACTTAATCTTTCTTCCATTTTATTTACTCTTCTCATATTCAGAAATAATTTAAATGCAAAAATGACAATAATTATTATTAACAAATAAATCATCGCTTTTTTAAAAAAAGATTCAAAATTCATAATTATCGTCCCTTTCAGTATTTCCATTGAAGTTAATAATTCTACTTATTTCAAATTTTGATCAAACTAATTTTTCATCTATAGAAAAATTTGCATAATAAATCTTTTCAATATATTTTAACATTAATTAAGGCAAATTATCAATGTTTCTTATCCATTCTTTTTGTTTATAGTTATTTATCAACAATTAAAAAAATAACTAAATCTTTAAAAACAATATTGCTTTTTGAGATATTTATGGGTTTTACTGCCTTAACGTAAATAAAGCAGCCGTTCACAAAACCGGCTGCTCAAATCCTTAAAACAATCTTTTATTAAAAAATAGCTTCTTCCGTTTCATTATCAAAAATATGCATTTTTTGAGTATAAACTCCCAATTTAATCTTATCTCCAACTTTAGCATCACTTTCCGCATCTACCCTCGCAATCATACTATGTTCATCTACAGATAAGTATAAATAGATTTCTGAACCCATAGGCTCTACAACCTCAACCTCAGCTTCAAAAGAGTTTTCTTTTGTTATGTCTAAATCGTGAGAAATCCTAGCATCTGTTAAATCTTCAGGCCTAATTCCAAACACAACTTTTTTATTATCATATTCCTTCACCTTTTCTTTAAACATATCTGGGATCTTAATATTAAAGGCACCAGCTCCCTCTGCAAAATATTCATTACCGTCTTTGTGAATTGTTGCATCTAAAAAGTTCATAGCAGGGCTACCGATAAATCCTGCTACAAACATATTATTAGGTTTATTATATAATTCGAGTGGTGAATCAACCTGTTGAATAAAACCATCTTTAAGTACAACAATTCTATCTCCCATTGTCATCGCTTCAGTTTGATCATGAGTCACATAAATGACAGTAGTTTTCAATCTATCATGTAGTTTGCTTAACTCAGTTCTCATCTGTACCCTTAATTTAGCATCAAGATTAGAAAGGGGTTCATCCATCAAGAACACCTTGGGCTCCCTTACAATAGCTCTGCCTAAAGCTACACGCTGTCTTTGCCCACCTGATAGTTGTTTTGGCTTTCTATCTAGTAGTGGCTCAATACTTAATATTTCAGCAGCATCATTAACACGTCTGTCTATATCTTCTTTAGGAAATTTTCTTAATTTAAGACCAAAGGCCATATTATCATAGACATTCATGTGAGGATATAGGGCATAGTTTTGGAAAACCATAGCGATATCTCTATCCTTTGGTGGTACATCATTTACAACTCGATCACCTATTTTAATCTTACCCTCTGTAATTTCTTCCAAACCTGCAATCATTCTTAAATCTGTAGATTTTCCACAGCCGGAAGGCCCAACTAAAACTAAGAATTCTTTATCTTTGATTTCTAAATCCTGGTCTTTAGCTGCAACCACATCTCCAAATTTCTTAGTAACATTCTCAAATGTAACACTGGCCATTTAATAATTCCTCCCTTTATTAAATTTTTGTAGAATCACTTTTTTTTAAAGTCGGTTTCAAGACTTTGATTTTTTCTTCTGCCTGTTTATCATTTATTAATTTTATTAATATATCTGCAGCCATTTTACCTGCCTGACTCAAAGGCTCTATTACCCTGGTAAGATCGGGTTCTATGATGGAGTTAATGATTGTACCCCCATATGAAACAACAGGGTAATCCTGAGGTATAAAGTATCCACCCATTTTAACTGCTTCAACAAGACCTACAGATAATAAATCATCTGTGACAAAGAAACTATCTGGAGGTGTCTTGATATTTACAAGATCAATAAAAGCCTGATAACCCGCTGACCTGCTTCCATCAGTTTCAATTATCAAATTATGATTAATTTTTTTGTTTTGTTCTATTAAAGCCTGGTTGTAACCTTTAATTTTTTCACTCTCAATATAATCATTAT
The DNA here is from genome assembly GCA_018334565.1 of Halanaerobiales bacterium. Taxonomy (GTDB): domain Bacteria; phylum Bacillota; class Halanaerobiia; order Halanaerobiales; family M55B127; genus M55B127. Next base: position 48,138 of record JAGXLU010000004.1, read on the forward strand.
TATTACCTGTAATTAAGGCAATATTTTTATAACCTAAATCTAATAGATGTTTGGTTGCGAGATATGAACCATAACTAGAATCAATTAAAATAGTTGGTATCAAAATTTCTTCGCAAAGTCTATTAACTAATACAATATTATTATTGCCTCTTAATTTTGTATTTAATATTTGATGATCTGCTATTTCACCTCCTAATATTACTGCTCCATCAACCCTTTTTTCTTCTAGTAAGTCTAGGTATGTTTTTTCCTTTGTTAGATCATTATGTGTGTTACATAAAATAATCTGATAACCTGCTTTTTCTGCCATTGCTTCAATATTCTCTATTATTTTAGAATAATTACCCTGAGAAAGTCCGGGCAATAATACAGCTAAGATATGGGTCTCCTGTTTAGCTAAACCTTGAGCAAGCTTATTGGGCTTAAAATTATATTCTTCTACAATCTTAAGTATCTCCTTTTTTTTGGCTTCACTAACTCCTTCTTTATCATTAATTGCTCGTGAAACCGTTGACTCCACAACACCAACCATTTCTGCAATATCTTTTAAGGTCAACGGCAAAATAATACCCCCCCTTATAAAATTAACGCAAGGGCTTGCGTAACTATAATATTATATTCAAGATTAAACCAAATAATCCTGCTTAACCATCTAATCTTTTTTTGTAAATATACCAATTTGTATTTCGTGAAACTTCTTTTATAATCATATCTCCAAAAATGGATTGGAGCTGTTCTTGGCCACATTTGATATAGTTAAAATATCCACCTGCTTCCAGTTTTTCCACTATATCTACAAGTAGGTTCCTTTCAAATTTATAATCCTGGATCAAAACAATTTTTTTTGCAATTCTTTTTGTTTCTTTAAAAAACTTTAATCGAAGTTCTTGATCAATCCCATGGGCAACCATAGATGAAATTACCATGTCATAAGAATTATCATCACATTTGAGGCCTTCTTTAATATCTCCAGTCTCACATTCAAGATTATTTTCCATTCCCCTCTTAACCATTTCAGGTGCCACATCAATACCTTTGACACTATATCCTCTTGTTTGAAATACATAGCCAAAAGCCCCCGTTCCACAGCCTATATCCAATACTGTATTAATATTTTCATCTTTTATTAAATAAATATTATTATCTACAATTTTACCATAAGAATATACTTGGTATTTGAAAAAAAGCTGATAATATGGGGCTATTTTGTTAAAAAGTTTTCCGTGTTTATCCATTTTTTTTACCGCCCAAAAAGTTATTGGCCTGATTTATTGATGGACTCCTCCCCTCGCATAAGTTTCGTCCCGCAAAAAACAAGAAAACTGAGTCTTTACTTTTCTTTCATCATCTCCACAAATATTTCTGCCAGCTTGGGATCAAACTGACTTCCTGCACATCGTTTTATCTCTGCTAAAGCTTCCTGTTTTGAGATAGCTTTGCTGTAAGGCCGAGCATGTGTCATAACATCATAGGCGTCTATAATAGAAATTATTCTGGCCAAATATGGTATATTTTCACCCTGTAAACCCTGAGGGTAACCCTCTCCATCCCAGCGTTCATGGTGAGCCAATATTTCTTGGGCTATCACTGCAAATTCTTCGGAGGCGGAAGCTATTTTGTAGCCTCTCTCAGGATGTTCCCTAATTATTTCCCATTCCTCTTCAGTCAACTCTCCAGGCTTAATTAATATCTCCTCAGAAATAGAAATTTTACCTATATCATGCAGAGAAGCCAGCAGTGATAATCTATCTAACTCTGAATGGGGAATGCCCAGTTTTATGCCCAATTTATAAGCAAGATCAGCCATCCTTGCTGCATGGTTTCGAGTCTCATCACTTTTGGTTGAAAGTGTATTCAGCAGATTCAGCACTAATCTATTTTTTCGGCTTCTGTTATCAAGAAGTTTGTTTTGATTTAAGGCATTATTTGCTTTTTTAAAAATATTATCTATGTCTTGCTCAACATTATTTTTAGTGGCAATACCTGCTCCTAAGGAAACAGACAATTCTTCTTCATTGGTTTTTTCACACCTTCTTTTTATCCGCTCCATAATCTCAACAGCCTTTTCTCTTCTGGTCTGTGTCAGTAATATAACAAATTCATCTCCTCCATATCTTGCCAGTATATCCTCTTTTCTTACACTATCTTTTAAAATTTTGGCTGTTTTAACTATTAACTCATCACCTTTATTATATCCTAAGCTATCATTGATTATTTTCAGATCGTTTATATCTAGCATTATAATACTTATAGGTAGTTGGCGCTCTGTATTTAGCCTTTTCACTTCTTCGCTCAAAAACCTGCGATTATAAAGACCTGTCAGCTCATCATGAAAGCTTTTATACTTTAATTCTTCCTCATAACCGATCCTTTCCAAGGCTACTGTGGTATGAGAGATTAATAATTCGGCCAGCTCTATATCTGTCTTTGTAAAAGTTTCCTTTCCTACTCTTACGGCCTGAAACACTCCATAATCCCCTACCGGTATACTGATTACTGATTTGTAAGAATTTTTGACGGGTTTGGCTTCGGGATTATTGGCAATATTATCGGTAACAAAACTTTCGCCCCGGCGATAAGTTTTACCTGCTATCCCCTCAGTTATAGCCATTTTTTTAGATTGGGCATTAGAAGTGGTAGCCCTAGGTATAAGTAGTTTGTCTTCCACCAACGATATATCAGAGAAATTAAAGTCCAATAGATTTTCAGCAGCTTCTATAGTCATTTCACATACCTTCTGTTTATCTTTTGCTTTTTTGAAATCTACGGCAATTGCATGCAGATTTTTGATTGCTTTTTCTTTTTGCTTGAGCTTGGTTATATCCTGAGCAAATGTAAATTCATAATCCTTATCTCCATATTTTAAATAACAGCTGGTAATCTGGACGTGAATTTTTTTTCCTTCTTTGGTTTCAAGCTTTGTTTGGATTATTTCAGTACCTTTTTCTTTCACCAAAGCCCATCTTGCCTTGCGTTCTCCTTTCCAATAATTAGGATCAATATCTGATATCCTCTTACCAACCAATTCCTCTTGCGAATAGTTAAGCATCTTACAGATTTCATTGTTTACGTATTCAATTTTACCTTCAGGTGTTATCCAAAAGATTCCCAAAGCCGCGTAATCTACTGAAAATTGAGTTATTTGCATTCTTTTTATCATATTCTTAAGGTTAGATCTCATTTTAAATAAATTTTCTATCATCTCACCAATTTCATCTTTGCGATTTCTATAATTATTTAGGCTGGATTTGTTGGTTAATTTCAAATCATAATCATTGAATTGTTCTAAAGTATCGGCTACTAAAATGAGAGGCTCGGTAAAATAACTAGATAGTATATAAGTCAAAAATAAAACAAAAAATAATACTCCTATACCAATCAAAATAAAATCATTTCTTGAATCTGCATAAGCTGCTTCAATATCATTAATATAAACCCCGGTTCCGATAATCCAGCCCCAAGGTTCAAATTCTTCAATATAAGAAAGCTTCGGTTCAATTCTATCTTCAACCTCATAATACTGCCAGTAATATTCAAGATATCCTCCATTTTGTTGTTCTATAATTTGGATCATCTCTCTAAAGAGATATTTACCTTCCTGGTCCTGAATATCACCAATATATTTATCAACCAGTTCAGGAGCATAAGGATGCATCAACATGACAGGCTCTTTATTTTGTATCCAGTAATAATTCTGATTGCCAGGACCATAAATCATATTTTCAATAGTAATTAAAGCTTGATTTTGAGCGTGTTCTTCGGTTAATAACCCGTTTTGTTCCAGTTTATGAAATCTTCTTAAAACTCCTAAACTAACTTTCACCATTTTCTGAGTCTGAAGACGTTTTTCTTCATATAAATTTTCTTTTAAATTACGAAGGGAATAAAAAGCAAAAATTAAAACTATTGATAAGATAATTAGAAAAATAAAAACCATTAATTTAAATTTTATTCCACGGGAAAAAGTTGGTATTCTCATTGCCTTTTTTAATTCCCCTCTCCTGTTATATAATTGGCCTACTTCCTGTTCTTTGCTGTCGCTAAAAACGATGATTCTTATTAGTTCAGGACTATCTCTTAAACCAATATTACGCCGAATGCCCTAAAGTATTAAATGTATGTTTTTTTGAAAATTAGGTCTACAATATTATCTCTATGGTAGTTAAATCCTCGTTCACAATTAAAGTTCTATTCTTGACTTTATGTATTCTACCACATTAAGGACAGGTATTAAATGTTCTAAATGTAATTTTGATATTCAACTTCAATACCAACAAATTTAGCTTTAAATGCTAAGATATTGGTTATTTTTATATACCAATTGATAAAGACTTTGATTAAAAGTAGTACTAACATTAATATTTTCGCTTATAACTTCAATATCTCAAATTACAAAAAGCTTTGTTTTTAATACAATAAATAATATAATAGCTTGTGGGTTTTGCAACACATCTATAATCTTATTTCTACTTTTATAAAGAAGTTGCTTCTTTATCCGAAAGACATTTTGTTTTGCAATTTGATTAACGCTTTATTTCTAAATCTGATAAAAAAGTTCAATTTGCAGTCTTTGTAAACAACAATAAAAATTATTTTTAAATTTAATTTGAGCATCATACTAAGAACAATTCAAATTTTAAACCCTAATATTTTTGTTAAATTTATATCTTTGACCGAGTCAAATCGATAATCAGCATGTCCAACTCTTGATTCTGGGCCAATCCCTACCGCAATCATATCAGCTGCCAAAGCAGCATCTATACCTGCTTTTGCATCTTCAAAAACCACGCATTCTTCTGGTCTTAAATTTAACTTTTTTGCTGTATGTAAAAATAAATCTGGAGCTGGCTTGTTTTTTTTAACACTATATCCATCTGAAATTACATCAAACATATCCGCAATATCTAATTTTTTTATAACTGTTTTTGTATTTTTACTGGCTGAAGCTATTGCCATTTTATAACCTGCCTTTTTTGATCGTTGCAATATATCAAGAATTCCGTCCAGCAAATTATTGCGATCAATGGTTTTTAAATAGTCATTGTAATAATTATTCTTTCTCTCAGCCATTCTTTTTCTTTTTTCAGGAGTAACTCCTCTATTATTTTTTTCTAATAATAAATCCAGACATTCCAGACGAGAAACACCCCTAAACTTTTCATTAAATTCTCTGTCAAATTCCATCCCTTCTTCTTCGGCCAACTGCTTCCAACCTAAATAGTGATATTCAGCAGTATCTGTAATAATCCCATCTAAATCAAAAATTAGACCCCTTATTTTTTTCAAAATTAGCCCCTCCCTTTGACTATAATTTAAACCTTTCTAAAAGTTTATTATCTTCATCTAAGGTTGGTTTCCAGATTTCTATTATATTTGCTCGACAACTACGAGGAGTGTTTACTCCATCAAATCTAAAACACAAATGTTTGAAATCCTCATTAAATTTTTTTTGTTTTTCAGCAAAAACCGTACTCGCTAAAGATATGTGAAATCTCCATTCTTTGTAATTATCAATAGTTGAAATATGAGCTTTTTCTAACTTCTCATGAAGTTCTCTACTGAAATTAACTAATTTTTTATTCTCTTCTACATTTAAAACCAAAAAATTATTATCCTTAAAAGAATAACAATCAAAATTTTTAACAAAAATATCTATTTCAGAATATTTTACAAGTGTTGATTTTATAATTTTAACAGCATCTTTTAACTTCTTTTTATATATCCTATCCAGAGTAATATGAATTTCAGGATATACATTATTTGGATAAAGTTGAAATTCTGAAGCCAGTCTTTTTTGTAAAAATCGGGCTAGTTTTAAAACGTCTCCTTCTGGTTTTAATACTATGAAATATTCTTTATCAAATGAAGAATTTTTAATCATAAAGCGTCTTCCCATATCTATTATTAATAAATGAACAAAGTTCTTTATTATCATTTGTTTCAAATACATTATTATTTTTCTTTATCTTATGAAATAGAGCTGTGATTTCTCCTTCAGTAAAGTCCCTTTCTTCTATTTCGGGGGTTGTTATAAATAAAATGTCCTTGTCTTTAAAATTTGCAAGCACCCTTATATTATCTAAATTACCCCAACCAAAAGGTGTATTCGACACAATAATAAGGTCAGCATCACTAATCTTTTTTTCGTTTTTCTGTACTGCTTTATTATCAATTGGGGCAAAAGGAGGAATTTCAACTACTTCAAAATTTAATCTCTTTGCCTCTGCCCAATCCGTATCTCCTCTATTTAATACCCCACAGCTTACCCTGATATTAAGATCATTTAATATACTCATTATATCTTTGCCTGTACCTCCACCACATATTAAATGAACTATAAAACTATTTTTTTTACGTCTTTGTATGTTTTTTGAATGAGGAATAATTATTACATAAGGCCTTTCTGTTATTGGATTATATTTTATATCAACATTTGTTTTATATACCTCACTGATGTTTTCTTTTGTAATAACCTCATCAACTTTACCTATAGTGTGAATATAACCCTGATTTATTAATATTAACTTATCACAATACTGGCTAATTAAATTCAAATCATGTGAAACAGCCAAAACAGACATATCTAGTTTATTATTTAAATTTGAAATCAGGTCAAATATATTTCTTTGGTAATTAATATCCAAACTTGCTGTTGGTTCATCAAGCAGTAAAAGTTCAGGTTCCTGGACTATCGCACGGGCAATAATAACCCTTTGACGTTCTCCACCACTTAAGTTTTGGATTGATTTATCTTTGAACTTCTCAGTATCCGTTAATTGCAGAGCCTCGTCGACTTTTTTTCTATCTTTTTCACGTACTCTTCCCCAACGATCCTGATAGGGATTACGACCCATCATAACCAAATCATAAACTGTGAAATTAAAATTGATCTCTGAATCTTGAGGTACAACAGCCATCTTTTTAGCGAGATCTTTATATGAATAATTATTTAACAAATCCTTATCCAGATAAATAAAACCTTGGTCGGGATCCAATAACTTACTTATATTTTTAAGTAAAGTTGATTTGCCCGAACCATTGGGACCAATGATACCAATAAATTCATTTTCTCTTAAATGAAAATCAATTTGATGCAGTATTTGTTGTTCACCATACGAAAAGTCTATACCTTTTAATTTTAGCATTTTTTATCACCAAATCTCTTTTTTGGTTTTTCTAAGTAAATAGATAAAGTAGGGTCCTCCGGTTAAAGCAGTGATTATTCCGACAGGTATTTCCATTGGAGCTAATAATATACGAGCCAGATTATCACTTATAATTAAAAACATACCACCCAAAATTGCAGCTGTAGGGTATAGTTTTTTGTGGTCTGGCCCTACAAGTAATCTTGCAATATGAGGCACAATAAGACCAATAAAACCTATACTTCCACTAACTGAAACTACAGAAGCAGTAATCAAAGAAGCCCCTACGATTAAATACTTTTTGGTCTTCTCAACATCCACACCCAAGTGTTGAGCATGGGTCTCACCTAATAAAATCAAATTTAAATCTTTTAAGAAAAATATAATCATCACATTCCCTATAAGGAAATAAGGTATCATTAATTTTATATCATGCCAGCTGGCCGTAGATAAACTGCCCAAAAGCCAATATATTATTTTTTGTAAATCCCTCGTCCCAATTACCATAAAAAATGACATGAGGGCATTTAAAACAAAACCTACAGCTACGCCAGCCAATAAAAAAGTTACAACAGGTACTTTCCCATTTGTCTTAGCTAAGTTATAAACAATGTATACAGTAATTAAAGCACCAACAAATGCGGTCAAAGGAATAGTACTAAAAAACAAAAAACTAAACTGAAGATTTAACACAATTGCTATGGTTACTCCAGTGCCTGCTCCAGCAGAAATACCAACAATATAGGGATCAACCATTGGATTTCTTATAACACCTTGAAAGACAACTCCTGCTATTGATAACCCGGCTCCAACCAAAAAGCCAAGTATTATTCGTGGTAATCTAATTTGATTTATAATGACATTCAATGAGTTATTCATGTCTTTTTTAGAAAATATTATCTTTACAACTTCATAAGGAGAAAGATTCACTGATCCCAAACTTAAAGAGATTATACTTACTAAAATAAGTCCTGCAATAATAATTAATACTAAGTAAAAATAGTTTATCTTCTTCTTCATAAATTCGACCTCCACTACATTTCTAACATATACTATAACATAAATTTTATACTTTATCCACAATATATATTATCTATTAAACCCCCATAATCTTTAGTAAAACTACCTAATAATTGATAATTATTTTTTCTGTAATTCCATATTCTCTATCATTATTAATAAAAGATATCTGATCATTTAACTTTAAGACCTCAATACTTATTTTGTCCTTGGTTATTTCTATTTTATATTTGTTATTCCTTAATACTATATTAAAAGAGACCTTCTTCCATCTATCAGGTAAATTAGGTTCAATATATACTTTATCCTCCCTATAATTTACCCCCGCAAAGCCAAATACTATTGCCTGCCATAATATTCCCAATGAGGCTGCATGAAGACCTTTATCACTGCTCTTCATATTTTCCCCTAAATCTATTTTAGATGCCCTATTAAATAAATTGTAGGCTTTATTAACTTCGCCTATATAACTGGCAACTAATGCATGTATACCCGGGCTTAAAGAAGAATCGTGTAATGTTATAGGTTCATAATAAGCAAAATTAGATTTTATTACATCCTCTGTAAATTTATTTCTTAATAAAAATACTAACATTACTACATCGGCCTGCTTACATACTTTTGTTTTATTAATTTGTTCCCAACTTAGATCATTAAAAATTGCATCTATTGGAGAATTTTTATATTTTTTTAAATCAATTTCTTTTAAATCAAAAAAACCTTCATGCTGAGGTATAATGTTATCTTTATTAATCTTAGGTATGTATAGCTTGTTGCTTTTATCTTGCCAATCTATTATTTCTTTTTCATTTAAGCCAATTTTGTTTTTTAAAAACCCAAAATATTTTGTATAATCTTCTTTTAAGTTTGCTACATATTCTAAGGCTTTTTCAAACTGCCAGTGTACCATATGATTCGTAAAAGCATTGTTGTTAACCTCTTTTTTATATTCATCAGGACCCATTATATTATTTATTTCATATCTGTTTTTCTTTTTATTATACTCAAGACGTGAAGCCCAAAATCTGCTACTTTCAAAAAATATCTCAAAACCATAATCTTTCATAAAGTTAAAATCTTTTGTGAGGCGGTAGTACTCTGCAACCATATATTGTACATCGGCAGTAATATGGTGTTGTAACTTACCGCTTAATATCTCGATTTCTTCACCTGTTTCTATATCGATCCCTCCATATTCAGGTGTTGTCTCTTGACCACTTCTAGCACTTTCCCAGGCATACATGGCTCCTTGATAACCATTTATCTTTGCTTTTTTGCGGGCACCCTTTAATGTGTTATACCGGTATTTTAAGAGTGTTTTAGCTATTTGAGGATAATTATAGATAAAGAAAGGCAGCATAAATATTTCTGTATCCCAAAATACATGTCCTTTATAACCCGCTCCACTTAATCCTTTAGCAGCTATACTTATTCTATTATCATGAGCAGGAGTCATTTGAATCATATGAAAGAGGGCAAATCTTATCGCTAACTGATCAAAATTATTACCCGATATTTTAATGTCCATTTCATCCCAGATCGATCTCCATTTTTTTATATGCTTTAATTTGCAATCCTCATATCCTCTTTTTTTATTGTTTTTTAAATTGCTTAATGCAGTATCTTGTAGCTCATCTATATTTTCTAGATCTTTATCCCTTTGGCTATAGACACTGAAATATTTACATATACTCACTTTTTTATTTTGAAGAAGATCAAATTTGATAATTCTTTTTAGTTTTCTTCTTTCCGATAAAACAGATTCTTCAGTTTTAATATTTTCTCGCTGGGATGATATTTCATGGCTGAGGGCAAAACAAAGTTTTAATGTCGATTGTTGTGTTTCTGGTTCATATACTAAATTGTCATCTACTAATCTTTTCATACCTTCTTTCAGATGCTGAGTGCCACTATTACTCGTTCTGGCGTTATATCCGTATCTTATTTTTATCTCACCCGAAAAATTTACAGCCTCCAGCTCTATTTTAGATAAAGCAGAATGCAGATTAAACATCGAGATAAACCTTTCAAAATAAAACTTAACTTTGTGACCTTCCTTATTTTCCCAGAGAAATTCTCTAATGAGTAAACCATCTTTCAAATTAAGACGCCTACTGTATTGATATATCTTATCCTTAGTTAAATCAACTTTATTGTTGTTAATAAATATTTCAGTCTTTATCCAGTCCGGTAAATTGGGCATCTCCGTTACTTCACCCGGGAATTGATCAAATATACCTGCAACATAAAAACCAGGTCTTTCATTTGGATAACTCTCTTCCAAAGTACATCTGCTACCCATATATCCATTCCCTAAGCAAAATATAGTTTCATATTTAGCCTGATTTTCAAGCTTAAATTCTTTCTCTTCTACTATCCAATTCTTATATCTACAGCTGCCGCTATCATATTCAATAGTCAATTCAAACCCTCCTCGAACTTTTCTTATACCAACAAACAAAAACAATAAGTGCTTTTCTTAAAATCAGACAGCCTTTATTAAAGTTATTTAAATATTCTTACAATTTATAAATAAAAATGGAGCGGAAAACGGGATTCGAACCCGCGGCCTTCTCGTTGGCAACGAGATGCTCTACCAGCTGAGCTACTTCCGCTTAGGTTATTATATTTATGGTGGAGGGGAGAGGATTTGAACCTCTGTAGGCATCGCCGGCAGATTTACAGTCTGCTCCCTTTAGCCACTCGGGCACCCCTCCATAATTAATTTATAGGCTTTAAATCCTTATTAATAGTAATATATTTTGTCCTGTTTGTCAAGAGTAAAATTTTCTTAAAACTACTAAAATAATGATATAAATTCTGTAATATAAAGATATACTATTACTGTAAAAAGAACAATTGGTAATCCTTGTTTTATTAATCTCCCTTTATTATTCTTGATATTAAGAAATAATTGTTATATTCTAAAGTTAAATTATTTTATTGCCTTTTTAATGTCATTAACATTTATATCTTTAATATTGATTTATCAAAAAGGTTATACTTTTTATTAAAAAATAATTAAATTTGGAGGTTTACTTTATGTTACAAGGTGTTTTGTTTTCTATTTTAGCGGGTATTATGGTCTCATTACAGGGTATATTTAACACCCGAGCCAGTGAACATATTGGCTTATGGCAGATAAATACATTGGTTCACGGCTCAGGCTTAATTCTAGCAACAATAATTTTAGTAACTTTTAGTAAAGGGGATTTTACTAATATTAAAAATGTTAATCCATATTATTTAATCGGAGGTTTTTTGGGAGTAATAATAATTTTTAGTGTAATCAAAGGAATATCTGCTCTGGGAGCTAGTTATTGTATAACAATACTGATTGTCACTCAAATTATTGCCAATGCATTAATTAACTATTACGGAGTATTTGGCGAACATATTATAAATTTTTCTTGGACAAAAATCATTGGTATTCTTATGATGATAACAGGAGTATTACTTTATCAGTTAACTTAAAAAATAATCTCAACTACTAATTTTAGTTAATTGAATATTAAACTACCATATGGAAACTTTTTTAAACCTAATCCAGAAGATATCTATAATCACAAAATTTAATTGATAAGGTTAATTAATATTTCTCATGATACACTAATCTCCATTCTTAACTTTATACATATTTTGATCTGCTGAATTATATATATCTGAGAAATGCGTTTTTTTGTTTTTGGCAGTTTCTGTCCCTAGAGAAATACTCAAAGGCACAGGTAAATCTTTTTCGTGGTTCACTATTTTAATCTTATGTTCAATTCTATCACAAATATTTTTTGCTTCTAAAGAATCTGTTTCAATTAATAATATAACAAATTCGTCTCCACCAATTCGCGCTGCAATATCTTCTGTTCTGAGGGTTTCTTTTAAAATATTTGCAATTTTTTTTATGTATTTATCACCTAATACATGACCATAATTATCATTAATGTATTTTAGATTGTCAATATCACCGATTATTATGCTGATGGGATGTTTTCTGGAATTTTTTAATCTTTGGATTTCATTATTTAAATATCTTCTATTATATAATCCCGTCAATTCATCGTGGTAAGACAAATATCGAACTTTTTCTTTAGCCTTTTTTTGCTGGTCAATATCAATATATATTCCAACTGCACGCAGGGGTTGGTTTTTTGCATCCCAAGTAGTTATGCTCCCAATATTTCTTACCCACTTCCATTCTCCTTCAACAGTTTTTATCCGGTATTCCATTTCAAAGATTTCAATATCTCCCTGTGTCAATTTATCAATATTTCCTTTGAATTTTTTTATATCATCTTTATAAATAATATTTATTAATTCTTTATATTTAACTCTTTCAGTAAATTTATATCCTAAAATATTAACCCATTTTTCATTATGATACACCTCACCTGATTTTATATCCCAATCCCATATGCCTATGTGTGCCCCTTTTACTGCTAACTCTAATCTGTTTTTATGTTTTTTGATTTCTCGTTCCCGCTGTCTTTTTTCAGTAACATCAATTATATTTACAAGCTTTTTATCATCTGGGAGTACTTTTGTTCTAAAATCTATATATTTAGTTTCGCCGTTTTTGGTGGCTATTTTTAAATTTTGATAAGACCTCTCTCTTTTAATATTTTCTTTAAACCATTTTTCCACTTTACTACTTTTTCCCGAATCAAGAAAAGCAAACTTGAACCAGGTTTTAATATTTTGGATATCTTCCTGCGTATATCCGATAATATCACTGGCAGTTTTGTTAATATATAAAAAATTATTTTGGGAATCTAGTAGCAAAACACCTACTATCAAATTATCTAAAAGTTGTAACGGTCTTTTTATCATTGTTGAAAAACCCTTTCCAATAAAATATATCTAAAAACATCCATTAACTTTTGTTATATATATCTTTTTTGAATCGAAATATTTTTATAAACCAAAAATTCAATTTTTTACTATATTTTGATCTAAATTATTTTAAATTCACGAAGCTTGTTCCTTGAATTTTCCCAAAATAAAATAAATTGTTATTATGGTAATAAAAGTAACTATAGATAGCAAAATCCAACTATAAGAATATGAACCTGACCGATCAGCCATGTAACCAAATATAGGTGGGCCGATAATTATTCCAGTCCTGACAAAGACCAAAGAAAGGCCAATGCCTATACCAGTCTTATCTATATCTACCTGATCAGAAATAGCAGAAAAATATAAGCCCTGCCATCCACGACCTGTTGCTCCAAGTAAAAAAGCACATATAAATATTATTAACAAAGATGGATTAAAATTATTCATAAAACCAAAAGTAATAAATACAATACTCGCCAATATACCTAAATATAAGAATCCATTTCTCTTAATATTATTAAATATCCTATCATTTAATAGACCCCAAGCAGGCCTTCCTGCTACACTTCCTATCTGCAAAAACATAAATCCGACTCCGGCCATCACTTCTTTAAAACCATAATCCATATATAAAAACAAAGTGAAATGTGTCACTACAATACCGGAAATTACGCCGAAGTAAAAACCTAAAATACAGAGTACAAATAGATATTTGTTATTAAAAAGTATGATGATATCCTCGGTAATAGTATTATCTATTTGCTCATCTTTAATTTTGTTTTTTTTATCTTCATGACCATCAAAATAAAGTAATTTAAATAAAATAGCAACAATAAAAAATAGTAAACCCATTATAATTATATCAACACGCCATCCCAGGTTTTCGCCAATCCAAGGTATTAAAACTGCTCCAATTACACCTCCTAAAGGGAAACCCAAAGTCATAATACCCATTACAGTAGATTGATTATCTGATCCAAAATTATCAGCAATACCTTTACTACTGGTTGGTAATATCATACTTAAACCTAATCCAGTTAGGGTGGCAAAGATAAGTATAATAATAAAACCGGAGGCAAAAGCATGAAAAATAATAAAAAGACCCATAAAAACAAGCCCCATGATCATACTCTTTTTAACTCCCCAGTAATCAGCTATTCTACCCGATAAGATTGCTACGATTGTCGAACTGGCATATAAAAATGTTGAATATAGGCCTACTTGTGTCCTGGTTAAACTAAATTCTGCCTGTAAAAATGGAAACAATGTCATTATTCCATTTCTATATATTCCTGCCATAATACCTGCGAAGGTTATTAAAAAAAGAATCTGTATATTCGAAGTTTTTTTGGTTTTTTGTCTGTTTTTTTCCATTATTATATCATTCCATTTTTATTTTATAATATTATATCAAAGCATATTTTAATTTCAATATTTTCAATTTTTATAAACAAAATAATTATTAGATTTAATTTATATTTTCGCTTCTCTTGTATGCTGAAATGTTTTGTGATTTATTGTAAGGAATTTAATATAATTTATCAATTTAACCCTCTATGTTATTAAACATTATACATAAGTTATTAAAATATGTCTATTGTTTTACAAATTTATTCTTTTAATTATTTTATACATCTTACTTAAAATGTTTTTAATCATAGAAATCTAATGTGTAAGATCTATGTTATAATAATTATATAACTTTGTGGACTTGATAAATATTATTAACTACATTTTATAAAAAAAGATGGTTTTATTTATTTTTTATCTAAAACAACCAAGAAAACCCACCCAAGCTACTATATTGCATGGAGATGAATTAATTATTTTAAATTTAATTAGATATTGAATTTAAAATTAATCTTTCCCTTGATTTTCAATATAATCTTTAATTATCTCAATAGTAGCACCACCAGTAGATACAATACAGTAGTTTTTAGACCAAAAAGCAGACTCTCAATTGTTGTTCATACTGCTTTTTAATAAGTCTTGAAGATGCAGTTTTTAAAGTATTAACCAATTTAGATAATTGTATTTGTGGTGGGGTTTCAAAGAGAATATATACATGTTCTTGCTCCCCTCCGAACTCTAAAACATTACAATCTTTATCATTAAGTAGCCTAATAAATATCTTTTCTAGTTCTTCAAGCATTTCAGGAATGATGTATCCGTGACTATATTTTGTAATTATATCAAAGATTATTTACATAAAGCTAGTAGAAAAATAATTGATTTAGCAATTGAATACAAAGTATCTACTATCATAATTGGAGATATAAAGAATATTAACCAAGGTAGCAAACTTAAATCTTTTGTTCAAATACCAATTCAATGATTAGTAGAGTTAATTGAGTACAAAGCTGAATTAGAAGGTATTCAAATTGTTAAAATCAACGAAATCCATACATCAGGTTGCAGTTCTATAGACCTAGAAAAATTAAATGAATTTAACTATAATAACTCTAGAAGAATTCAAGAGATCTGTTTAAAACAAGAAATAAACTAATCAATGCTAATATCAATGGTTAATTAAATATAATGAGAAAATACTCAAAAGATAAATTTATTCCCAAAATGCTAAAACAGATTAGGGATAATAAAGTTGTGGACACTCCTTCAAGATTAAGGGTATCCTAATTATTAGGAGGAAACTCAAAAACCAAACATCTTGTAAATCTCTCTAGTAATATACTGCTTTTTTAAGGTATATGAAGTAAGAGAAGCTCTATCTAAATCTTGTTTTTGATTTAGGTAGAGAGGTTCACATGATTTAGTATTATTACAAAAACCTTCAATACTTAGAAATTAATATAAGTAGTTTATATTTTTTTACAAAGATTTATAAAGGAGATAATATGTTTTTCTATAAATATTCAATTAATACAATTTTTTATTTCAAAAAAGAAAGGGCCGATCATAATGAACAAAAAATGGATAATTATTATTTTAGTTATTCTCATATTATTATTGCTTACAAATCCAAGTATTGATGATTTTTCTGATTTTATGCTAGACGAATTTATTAAAAGACAAAACTTGAGCTCTTTTCAAGAAATGATGGTTCAAACTCTGGGCCCTTCTCTACTTGAAAACTATACTGAAAGATATAATTTACAACTAATAAGTGTCTATAAGATAAATATCCCTGAACAGAATTTAAGATATACTGCAATTGGAATATTGACTAGATTTATAGTGTGGGAATCAAGATAATTTTATTTATTAAATTTTAGGTGGCTTTTTACTTTATTGTTCATTCAAGTTGAGGTAAAAAAATAAAGGATATTTATGATTTTTAAACAAATATACTTATGGGAATGATTATTAATATCAGAATAACTTTAACTACAGGAGTAATATATATTTTAGGAGGTTAAAAATGTCTGAAACGAACAATCTATTAATAATTGTAAACAACGGAATGGATAAAGCATATAACCAATATGCTTCATACGTAGTAGCCTTTATGGCTAAACAAATAGCTGGTATTGAAGATGTGACTGTATATTATGGACCACAAGGTGTTGTTATGACACAAGAAGGTAAATTGGCCAATCTGGAAATCACACATGATATCAAAGAATTAGTTGCAGGTCAATTGGATGGTGTAACAGTAGATGCTCTCCCAGATAATTTAGAATTATTAGCACGTTTTGTCAAAGAAAAATTAGGTGTTAATATCGTTTCCTGTGGAACCTTTAATGTAATTGATGGCATTTCAAAAGATCTAGAAGATACATCCAATATGGAGGACTTCATTGACCCTATAAAATTACCCCAGGCAGCTCAAGCTTTATTAGAAGCAGATAAAATATTATACTTTTAATTTAAAAAATAATTTATTACTCCTGGAATTTCCCATGGGAATCCTTTAAAGGGTTCCCATTTTTTTATCCCCTACTAAATATTATATTTTCAAAACACATCAAAATGGTTAAAAGATAAATGATTAATCATCTACTTTCTTTGCACAACTCTGTATATAAGGATCTCGTATACATTGGTTCAATAATTATTTATAAATCCTTCAATTATATTAACTACCTTATTACCGAATTGTAGCCGATAAAGCCTCGCCTATGTTAATAGCCGGTGATGAATCGGCTATTTTAGTTTTTAATCAACTTGAAAATTAAGCCTTTAAACACGAATCCCTTTTATGATATAACACATTTAATAATTGATATTAAGGCGTTTTTAATGATGAATACCTACAAAAGTACAAGATACGCAAAGTTCCTTTTAAACTATCATTTTATATGGATACCTAAATATAGAAAACATATTTTAGACAATCCTGAAATCAAACAATTAACTTGAGATACTATTAATGAATTAGCTGATACACATAATTTTGAAGTATTAACTACTTACTGAAATGATGCCAGACCATATACACCTTTTTTATATCAGCTTTGCCTAAGTATTTTTCCAGTAAGCTAATGAACATCATTAAAGGTACTACTGGAAGAAGTATATCAAAACACTTTCCAAAATTGAATATTAAAGGTTCTGTATGGACTAGAGCTTATTTTGTGGCCACTGCTGGCAATGTTAGTTCAGAAACTATTCAACACTATATTGAAAATTAAAGGTGATTAATATGCAATTGACTTATGTTTTAAAATTACCCAAACCAACTAAAAGAAAACAAAATATATTTTTAAACAATATTGCAGAAGTAGTTAGGCACCGTCAAGCTGTCGTGTCTATAGGCACTTGCTCACCTACAACTTCCCTCACGACTTACCAGCCTTTGACTCAATAATCCAGTCCATTAACCCCTGTTCTTCATGATATTATCAACTGCGTTTTAAAAATCCAATCGCACCTGCTTATATATTATTACTCAGGTCACAGTGTTTCTGCCCTGTCTTACCTACGGTTTTTCTTCCCCTTAAGCACCATCCGGCAAACTCACTTTCTATCAGTGTCTAAACTACTTAACAGTTAATCAACCACTCTTATCTTGTCTCCAATTTCGGATAGCATCAGTACCCTTCACTCCAGTTGGCTTTTTCCTCGGAACAACTATCATCACTACTATGGTAACGTCTGAATACTGATGTAGCTTTACTTCAGTTTTCCCACTAAAGGTTATACCTCCGCTTACTCAATCCAGTCTGGTTTGAGACTCATCATCATCACCATCTTGCAGTCATTTTGACCCTAAGCACACCCATCAACTCAACATACTCCTATGGTCTATTGGACTTCCCCATTGTGTGGGAAGGTCGCCGTTGATGAATGCCACCCCTGGTTCATATATTATTCCGGACTAACTGCTCGCCTCAGACTCTTCAGATTCCACCTCACAGTGAACACCCTGTCCTTGTCGGCTTCATGTACCGTCATTTATAAACTTAGGCTGAAGTTTGTGTTCTCCGTTTACTCACCCATTTCGTCTGTAAATGCCACAATATCTCAACCATATTTTCCATACTTCCAGCACAGATAGAATTTTCATCTACTATTGGTATAGACTACGAGACACACCACGACAAAAAGAGCCCCGATTGCTCGGAGCTCAAGGAGTAGTAGCACATATGAAAATTTGTTTCCCATTTAGTTTTAGTGAAAATATTAACTGTAGAATGGGGGTTAATAAAAATATCAATATCCTTACTAAAACTTTTTTACTGTAAAATAATTATAGCAATGAAATATGTAATAAATGTGTAATAAATGTAAAAAAATATGTTAATTCAGCAATCTTGATGTTTTGGTAATTATTTAATCAAAATTATTATTAAAAAATGAAATTAACTAAATGATTTGATTTATAATTATTCTTCTTTTATAATTCCTATCTAATATAAAAACCCTTACCTTAAGGTAAGGGACTGATAATATGATAATTTTATATTTCTACATTACTTTTTCACCCGATTTATAAACATCTACCACCTCAAAAATATCTTCAATATTCTCGTGTGGATCTCCCTTAATAACAACCATATCAGCATACTTGCCTTCTTCAATAGAACCATATTCCTCTTTTATTCCAAGTAATTCTGCTCCGCCCAGCGTAGCGGCTTTTATAGCCTTCATAGGCGACATACCTGCTTTGACCATTAATTTTAATTCATATGTGTTCTTTCCATGTTTGTTAAATGGAGTTCCAGCATCTGTCCCCATTGCTATTTTTACACCATTTTGGTGAGCTAATTTGAAACTTGCATGATGAGCATTAATTACCTTTTTAGCCTTTTCTACTGCATATGTAGGAATCCCATTTTCTACTCCATATTCTACAATCCAATAGGGGGCTACTAAGGTTGCTACTAAAAAAGTCCCTCTTTCAATCATCATCTCAACGGTCTTCTTATCAAGAAAAATACCGTGTTCAACCGAATCAATCCCTGCTTTAATAGCATTTTGAATACCTGTAGTTCCCTGAGCATGTGAAGCAGTTTTTTTGCCTGCCTTATGAGCTTCTTCTATAGCTACCCTCATTTCTTTTAAAGAAAATTGAGGAGAACCTGGCTCAACTCCTTCGGTCATAACGCCACCTGTTGCCATAATTTTGACTACATCCACACCTGCCTTTAGCTGTTCACGCGCCGCTTTTCTCACATCACCTGTTCCATCTGCCTCTCGACCCATTCTATAACCATGACCGCCAGTCATTGTTATGAGCTTACCTGCAACCTGCATGCGAGGTCCCTTTAATAAGCCTTTTTGCTCTGCTTCTCTCAATCCAATGTCATAATAGTTATAGCCCCCTAAATCTCTTACATAAGTGATACCAGACTTTAAAGCTTTTTGCAAGGCATGTTCTGCCTTAATTATAGTTGATGCATCATTCTCATTTTCACGTTGTTGATGGGGGTCATTGGAAGCATCTGATAAAGAATGTATATGAGCATCTATGATACCAGGAACAACAGTCTGACCTTTTAAATCAAAAACTTCAACATTATTCGGAATATTAATATTACTCCCTACTCTTCTAAATCTTCCATTTTCTATGATTAACTTAGCATCACTTATCATTTTTTCATTTTTTACATCTATCAACTTAAAATTTTTATACGCCTGCATAATTATCTCCCCTTTTCACCAGTTTATTTCTATTTAGTTTATCCATTTACTATAGTTGATGGCAAGCAACCTTTCTGCCATTTACCTCTTTTAATTCTGGTTCTTTCTTTAAACAAATTTTCTCTGCATATTTGCAGCGAGAATGAAAGTAACATCCCTGAGGAAGTTGGATAGGATCAGGTACATTTCCACTTAAAACCGAAAAATTTTCTTTTGTTGTCGTCGTAAGCTCAGGTATGGAATTAAATAAGGCTTTTGTATATGGATGAAGTGGTTCAGCAAATATATCTTTTTTATCACCAATTTCAAAAATCTTACCTAAATACATAATCGCAACTCGGTCACTTATATGTTTGACCACGCTTAAATCATGAGCGATAAATAAAAAGGTTAAATCAAATTCATCCTGTAAATCCATCAATAAATTTAAAATTTGAGCCTGAATTGAGACGTCAAGAGCAGAAATAGGTTCATCTGCTACTATAAAATCAGGTTCCATTGACAAACTTCTTGCAATACCTATCCTTTGACGTTGGCCACCACTAAATTGATGTGGATATCTATTTAGATATGAACCATCAACCCCTACTTTATCAAGTAAGTTTAGAATATAATCTTTTTCTTCTTCTCGCGAAACAATATTGTGGCTCCTAATCGGTTCTTGAATAATATCTTTAACTTTTTGTCTGGGGTTTAATGATGAAAATGGATCCTGAAAGATCATTTGCATTTTTTCTTTTAACCCAAACTTCTCCTTTTTAGACATTTGACTTATTTTTTTGCCACAATAACTGATCTCTCCCTCAGTCGGCTCATAAAGCCCTAAAATAGTTCTTCCGATCGTAGATTTACCACACCCACTCTCACCCACTAAACTCAAAGTTTCACCTTTATTTATGGAAAATGAAACGCCATTTACCGCATGGACCTGGCTATTTTTATTTAGTAGATTTGCTAGAAAACTATCATTGACTGAAAAATGCTTTTTTAGATTATTTACTTCTAGTAATTTCATTTTAACCCACTCCTGCAATTAACTCTTTCTTTAACTGGCAGGCTTCACTACATGTAGAATAATGATTATTACTAATCTTTTTAAATTCATTATCCCTATTTTTACAATAATCCGTTTTTTTACTACACCTTGAACGAAATTTACAGCCTGCTGGTAGATCAAGAGGACTCGGCATTAAACCTTTAATTTGTTTTAATCTCTTTTGATTTTTATCAAGAACAGGAATCGAATTTATCAAACCTTGTGTATATGGGTGAGCAGGATTACTTATTATAGATCCTTTAGAACCATATTCTATAATATCTCCTGCATACATCACCAAAATCCGATCTGCAATCTCTGAGACCAAGGCCAAATCATGTGTAATAAATATAAGAGAAGTCTGTCTGTCTTTTATCAAATTCTGCATAAGATTAATTATTTGAGCTTGAATAGTAACATCAAGTGCTGTGGTAGGTTCGTCAGCAATAATTACTTCTGGATCACTGGCTAAAGCAATAGCAACTACAACCCTTTGACGCATGCCCCCGCTCAACTGGTTGGGATAATGTTTCATCCTTTTTCCTGGAGAAGAAATACCTACCATATTAAGTAGTTCAACTGCTCTATTTTTGGCTTTCTTGCGTCTATAATTAAGATGAAATTGTAAAACTTCAATTAACTGTTGCCCAATAGTAAGCACAGGGTTTAAGGAAGCCATAGGATCTTGAAAAATCATGGAAATTTTTTTCCCTCGGATCTTAATCATATCTCTTTCATTCATCTTCATGAGATCCTGACCTTTAAATTTAATCGAGCCTTCTAATATTTCTCCAGGAGGATCAATTAATCTTAACAGAGAAAACCCAGTAACTGATTTACCAGCTCCTGATTCCCCAACTATTCCAAGTATCTCACCTTTTTTAAGATTAAAGTTTACACCATTTACTGCCTTTACAACACCATCTTTGGTATTGAAAAATGTTTTTAGATTTTTCACTTCTAATATTTTTTCCCTCTGCATTCTTTTTCCTCCTCTATTCTCTACTTTTACATACAGAAGATATTACTTTAATTTGGGATTTAATACATCTCGCAGCCAATCTCCAATAATATTAATACTCAATACTATCATAACCAAAAATCCACCCGGAAAAACCACCAACCACCATTTTCCGCTTAACAATCTTTTATAACCATCAGAAATCATAAGACCTAAAGAAGGTTCTGTCAAAGGTACACCTATTCCTAAAAAACTAAGGGTCGCTTCTAACATTATAACCTGGGCAATTTGTACAGTAGCGATCACTATGATCGGGGTTAAAATATTTGGTAAAATATGCCTGATCAATATTTTTGTATTATTTATGCCGATCAACTTAGCTGCTTCAACATATTCACTATTTTTAATAGAAAGAGTAGAACCTCTTGCTGTTCTTGCATATGTCACCCAGGTAGCAAGGCCAATAACAACAATTAATTTGAAAATCCCACGACCCAAAAAGGCCATAACTGTAATAGCTATTAACATAGTTGGAAAAGAAAGCTGTATATCAGCCATTCTCATAATAATACTGTCTATCTTACCTCCAAAATATCCAGCTACCATACCTAAAGTAACTCCTATTATTCCTCCTAAGATAACAGCAGAGAATCCCACCAAAAGAGAAATTCTTGTTCCATATAAAATGGTACTTAAAATACCTCGACCCTGTAAATCGGAGCCCAATAAAAATTTATCCACTCCATTTTTCATCCATATAGGTGGTTTCATACTATCCATAAGAGATACAGAAGCAAGGTCATAAGGATTATGGGGAACAATAAAATTTGCAAATATACTAGATAATATGATCACTGTCAAAATAATAGTTGCTATGATAACCATTTTATCTCTCTTAAAATAATAGATGAGATCTTTCATTTATTTTTCCCCTCCTTAACCTAATTCGATCCGCGGATCAAAGTAATAATATAATAAATCGACGACTAAATTTATAGCTGCAAACAAAGCAGCAATGACCAAAATATATGACATAATCACAGGTCTATCAAGCCTATTAATTGAATCCAAAATAAGTTTTCCCATCCCTGGCCAGGCAAATATTTTTTCTGTTATCATGGAAAACGCAATTAGCCGACCAAGTTGAAGTCCTATTACTGTAATTACTGGTATCATAGTATTTTTTAAAGCATGTCTGATATAGACTATTTTTGCTGGCATACCTTTTGCCCTCGTAAATAAAATATAGTCCTGCTTGAGCACTTCCTGCATGCCGGCTCGAACAAGTCTAATCAGCATTGCAACCATATATAAACCTAAAGTTGCTGCAGGCATAATGATATGTTTTAACCCATCTAATGTAAAAAAACTGGAATGTATTCCTAAAAATTGGGCGACTTCCCCCCTTCCAGACGATGGTAATAAGGAGAAATTAACTGCAAATAATAAGATTAACAAAATACCAGACAAGAAAGTCGGCAATGATATACCTGCTAGAGAAGAAAACATAATCAATTTAGATAAAATACTTTCGGGTTTTATTGCTGCATACATACCAGCTGGAATCGCAATCACAATTGAGATCAATATTGCTGCAACAGCTAGCTCCATTGTTTTGGGTAATCTTTCTAAAACCAAGCTTAAAGCAGGTACCTGCTGATAGTATGATATACCCATATCGCCTTTTACAGCATTTTTTATAAAATTAAAATATTGAATATATAAAGGCTTATTAAGACCAAGCGTTTCTCTTAATTCTTCTACTGCCCAGGGCTCTGCCTCGGGCGGCAATAAAGTTTGAACTGGATCACCATTAATATTAATCATGATAAAAACTATTATTGAAACCGCAAATAGTACAATTAAAGTCTGCCATATTCTTTTGCCGGTATATATTAGCATGGGATACTCCTTTCTCTACTTATAAAATGCATTGAGGAGGGCTATTGCCCCCCTCATAATTGCTTAATTATCAAAACCCATAGTAGAAATTTTTACATACTTATCAGGTCTTGGTGTCCATTTTATATTTTCCTTCATACCATAAAGCTGCTGCTGATAATGCAACGGCAGATAAGCAACTTCTTCAATACCTATTCTTACAGCTTCCTGCATAATTTTTGATCGCTTCTCTTCATCAAGAGTCATAGCAGCTTCTTCTATTAATTTATCCACTTCTTGATTACTGTAATTACCAAGATTAAAACGGCCATAACTATCTTCTGGTGTATGCAACAAACCATCTAAGAATTGGATTCCATCTCCTAAAGAATTTGTCCATCCTAATAGATAAAAATCAGTATTTCTTGATAATACTTTATCAAAATGGGCTGATTTTGTCTGGACATTTAATTCTACATTAATACCTACACGTGCCAGTTGAATAGCAACCGCCTGAGCTATCTGACCATCATTCATATAACGGTCATTAGAGGAATCAAATTGAATTGTAAATCCATCTGGATATCCTGCTTCAGCAAGAAGTTGTTTTGCCTTTTCTGGATCATAAGGAACTCTCTTAACATCAGGATTATATCCAAATATTGTATCAGGATAGAATTGTCCTGCCTTATATGCATGGCCATTCATAACATGTTCAACAATTGCATCTTCATTAATAGCATGATAAACCGCTTGTCTAACCTTTAATTTGGAAAATGGTCCCTCTTGAGTATTAACTCCTAAAAAGATCAATCTTAATCCCGGTCTTGTAACTACTTTAACTCCTTTAGCTTCTTCGACTCTTTCAACATCTTGTACAGGTAGATCCATTAATATATCTACTTCACCACTTAAAAATGATGATACCCTTGTAGCAGGATTTGAGATAGGTTTTAATATTGCTTTATCAACTTCTGGTTTTTCACCCCAGTAATCTTCATAAGCAGTTAGCACCATCTCTTCATCTTTTTCCCAGGAAGATACTTGATATGGTCCTGTTCCAACCGCATTATTTTGCAGGTGCTGATCACTATTAGCTTCAACATAGTCTTTTGAACAAATCAATATACGACCTATTTTCCTTGGTAAAATTGGATAAGGAAAATTTGTTTTTATTGCTATGGTATAATCATCTATAATTTCTATACTTTCTACTTGACCAACAGGAGATTTAAATTGAGATTTAGGATGGTTTTTAGCTCTTTCTATAGAGAACTTGACATCCTCAGCATCAAAATCATCTCCATTGTGAAATTTTACTCCTTTTTGTAGATGAAATACCCAAGTAGTATCATCTTCAACTTCCCAAGAGGATGCCAATCCAGGCTGTATATCCATATTTTCATCAAGGTGTACCAGCCCTTCAAAAATATTCATTTGGACAGATATTGTTGGTGTCTCACTAAGCATAATAGGGTCAAGGGTTAAGGCGTCAGATGGAGTAGCAATAGTCATTGTCTCTGCTACTATAGTAAAATTTATCAACAATACAAAAGTCATTGTAACTAATATTAATCCAAACAATCTCGTCTTTTTCATTTTTATCTACTCTCCTTCTCAATACTCTTAATATGAAATATTAGCTATACTTTTAAATTTGATTATAAGAAAGATAAGATCCTAACTACTCTCTACTCACCCCCTAATATATATGTATGTATTACAAAACCCCTATTCCCGGTTAAGGAAATAGGGGTACCATCCTTACAGCATAATTAATTACCTTAAAAAAGATAACCAGTCAGGATAACGGTCGACAACTCCGTCAAAACTTAATAACCTTTCAGTTAAGCAACTCATGGGTGATTTTCAACGCAGAATCTTTACCGTTTCGCACCATCCCGGCTCTCTTTAAAAGATTATCTGAATCTACTACTCCCAATCACAGTTATTTAAATATTTATAAATGTAATTATAATTATTTAAGATGTATAATACCAAAATAATCTTATGATGTCAAGAATTTAAAAGGATTAAATGTTAAAAAAATTTATTATTATAATTAGTCCATGCATTAACTCTTTAGGTAAAACTTAAGATATATGCATTATTCTCCTATGAATAGTTAAAATATTTATCAACATTTTTTGTATATTTTATCAATATTGATTTATATAAAAATCCATAAAATCAAATATAATCACCGTTCTTTAAAGGTCCAATATCTGTTACCACCAAAATTAATAACGATTGCAATAATCATTGCTAAAACTTCTGAATATAATTCTAAAATATTAAATATTTCAATAAATATTGAAATATTGATTAATTTAAAACCTAAGGCTAAAATATTTACTATTATAAATTTTATTAAAATCTGAGTAGAGTGCCTGTGTTTAAATGTCCACTTCAAATTCCAAAAATAACTATTAACTAAACCCATAAAATAACCGATAGTACTAGCAAAAATATAATAAACTCCTAAAAATTCAAATAATAAATAAAAAGAAACAAGAGAAACAATAGTATTTGTTATACCTACAATTGAAAATTTTATAAATTTAATCACATCATTGCTAATCATTATCATTATCCTCATCAAAACCATACTTTTCTTTTATAATATATTGTGGTCTTTTTTTTAATTCTTTATAAATCCTGCCTATGTATTCGCCTAATATTCCCAATGTTAATAATATTATTCCACCTAAAAATAGATTTGAAACCATGATTGAACTCCAGCCGATAATAGTTTTTTCTGTGAAGTACTTCAAGTAAATTATCCTTAATATGTAAATAAAACTAACTCCAGAGATTAAGAGGCCAAAAATAGTAGCTATCTTAAGAGGAAAAGTAGAAAAAGATGTTATGCCATCCAATGAAAATTTAATCATCTTAGATAGTGAATAGCCTGTTTCTCCCGCATTTCTTTCATCACGATCATATTCAATATAGGTCTGTTTAAATCCCACCCAGGTAACCAAACCTCTAATGAATCGATTTTTTTCAGGCATATTATTTAACTGTTCTACAACTCTCCTGCTTATTAACCGGTAATCACCAGTATCTAAAGGTATATCAACTTCCGATATAGAGCCTAATATCCTATAGAATAATTTTGCTGTTTTCCTTTTTAAAAAACTCTCACCTGCTCTGCTTTTTCGCTTAGCATATACTACATCATACCCAGATTTGTATTTATTATACATTTTTTCAATTAGTGCGGGTGGATCCTGTAAATCAGCATCAATAATAACAGCAACTTCTCCTTGGACATGTTCCAGGCCAGCCGTTACAGCAACCTGATGACCAAAATTTCTTGAAAAATCAATTAATTTTATATTTTTATCTTGTTCAATTAATTCATGTATCTTTTTTACTGAACTATCTTCACTACCGTCATTGACAAATATTATTTCATAAGCAAGATTCATATCTTTTGAAATAACATCTATAAGTCTTGCATATAAAGGACTAATATTCTCTTTCTCAAAATAAATAGGAACTACCACAGAAATATCTTTCTTCATATTTATTTAACTCCTTTAAAGTTTTTAATTACCAATATATCTCTATAGGTTTTTATAATCTCTAAGTTTTTAAAATCATCCTTTATCTTATTATAGTCTTCATCATCTAAAAAAGCGTAAACAAATTCATTTGCTCTTAAATAATCTTTTAATTTATCTATATCTTTAATATAATATATTTTTGTCTTGGAATAAAATACTAAGCTAGCAGGTTCCATTTCAAGAGAACTTAACACCTTAACTTCATTTGTGATATTTGTTGGTAGAGCCCCGGCTAAAGTTTTAACTGGTTTAAACTCTTCTGCTAAAGGCATCACTAACGCTATTATCAACACTAGAATAATATAGGCTACCGTGATATATGTAACTAACGATCTGTATTTTTTTTCTTTCCAGAAATATACTGAGTAACTTATAATTCCACCCGCAATAAATATGTTCGGGAAATAAAATAAAATATCTAAAACTTTAAGATATTCCCTAAGATCTCTCTCAACCATAGGTCTGATATAATTTAATCCAAATATCATAATCACGCCAATTAATATTAAAATTGTATTAGACACTAAAAGTTTTCTGATACCTTTACCTGTTTTAATTAACCTATCCCACCAGGCAGCAATTAATAAAGCAAAAGCCGGATATGCAGATAATATATAACCAGGTAATTTAGTACTAGCAATACTGAAAAATACTAATATTACAAAAATCCAGATTATTAATAATCTGTACTTGTCTCTATTCCCCTTCCAATTATTTTTAATCATAGGTATAATCCACGGTATAAATGCACTCCAGGGAAACAGGCCTAAAAATAAAACAAAAATATAATAATACCAGGGTCCACCATGTGTTTCAATAGCTGTGGAAAAACGAGTCAGCATATGATAACCAAAATATTCTGTTAAAAAATTATTACCATGATTAATATAAATTATTACATGCCAGGGAAGGACTATTAAAAAATATAAAAGAACAGATAACCAGGTTTTTAAATATTTAAATTCTTTTATTAAGGAAATAGGACCAATATAAAATAAAACTATCAAACCAGGAAGTCCTATTGCTATTGGACCTTTGGTTAATGTGCCTAATGCCATGGTTAAACCCATTAAGATATAATATTTGCGATCTTTAGAAATACCGAGATAAAATAAGAATAAACTCGTTGTAATAAAAAAAGTTAAGGGTACATCCATATATAGTATGCGTGATTGTATTAAATATTGAAAACTGGTACCTAAAATTAAACCTGTTATAATAGCAGTTCTTCTGTTAAACAAAAGTTTTGCAAAATAATACAAAATAACAATATTTAAAAAACCAAAGATTACTGGGCCAATCCTAGTAGTGAGTTCACTTACACCAAATATACTATAAAAAAATGCTGTAACCCATAATATAAGAGGGGGTTTATCAAAACGAGGCTCAAAATTAAAATATGTATTTATATAATCATCTCTAAGGACCATTTCTCGAGATATTTCTGAATAGACCCCTTCGTCAAGATCCCACAAAGAATTTGTTCCTAAATTTATTGTATATAGTGGTAACAAAATAATTAATATTAATAATACAACCTGCCAATCCTTCCAGTATTCAATATTTAACATCCAATTACCTCATCTCGTTTGTCTACAATCCAAAAAGGTTGTGACCATAATTTTATATTATCATTTGTGTTTATTACTTCAATCCTAATAAAACCTTCGTCTCCTCCGAATTGATAAAAGGAATTATTAGATTTTTCACTTTTCACTATTTCATTTTTTTTATTTATATAATCTATTTTATATCTTTTATTAGTTTTGACACTGAGCTTTTTATTAAATATTTGAAACTCTGCATCTACTCCCTGAGTACAATAAAAACTTCCTCTATTTAAAGCTTTTTTTAAAGCTTTTTCTGTTATATTCTCTGTCTTAACCATCACCCAACTTTTGTTAATATCTTCTTTTTTATGCGTATCATCAACTGCAAGTGCCCAAATAGGTTTTTGGGGCCCATACTTATTTAGTAAGATATGCCAGTATTTAAGATTAGATTTTTCATCAGAAAAATGATTATTTATTTCTATGAATTTAATATTGTTAAGCTTTAATAAAAACTCTATGTCCCATCTTTGTGTACCTAAACCACTAATTGTAGCGGGGTGATTAATAATATTTATATTAGTACTGTTTAATATTTCATCAACATCAGTTAATCTATTTTTTGATATTTTACCCTTAACAAATAACCTATTTAAATGTCTTCCTAGCGGCCAGAATGGATCGATAATCGTCATCTCTTCACCAACAATTGTAATAAAATTTTCAGTATCATAATTGTTATTGATGGTAATCTTATTATGATCAGTAATCGCTAAAAAATTATATCCTCTATCTTTGTATTCTTTTATTAAATTTTTTGTTATTATTTTACCATCACTTTCTTTTGTATGTGTATGAAGTTGAGCTTTATAGTAATTACCTTTGTAATCATAAGGGTTTTTTATTTTAAAATCTTTGTAACTATTGTACATTTTTATCTCTATTTTATTTAATCTTTGCTCTATGTTTTTTGCTCTTTTTATATAATATAGATATACAAAAAGGATTATTATTAAAACTAAAGCTATTAAACAAACTCCTATAAATACAATTGTTTTTATCATATAATTTGCTCCTTAAATATCTGTTTTCAATTTATCATATATATTAAACACAGACAAACAAAAAATAAAATATCAGCTTTATTTTACCTAAAAATTATATTAAATTCAGAAAACCTATTAATAGAAATAGAGAGTGGTATTTAGTATTTTATAAGGTCTCTACTGTTTTTAGTTTTGAGATGAAAACCATGAAAAAAATCTCTAAATATCTCCTTTTTAGCATACTATTTTTTACCCTCCAAAGTTGAAGTATAAAAAGATTTCAAATACTCAATATATATTATTCAACATAATTAGAAAAGTCCCTTTATCTAACTTAACTTATAACATATACAACCTTTATAGAGCAGTGATATCTCTATTGATTTGTTCTTGGTTCATCAAATATTGACATGAGATATTTGTCTGAGCCAAGTATTGTAAAAACTGCCAGAAAACATTAACTTAAACCTTTTTTAAATTCAGTATATTATAAGGCACTGCTTATTTTGAACTTAAAAAAATAACTTCAACAGTTTACGCTTCTATGTTTTTAATGCAAAATATTAGATTTATAAATGAAATCTGTTTGCTGAAGTAATCATAATTAATAATTTTTGTTTGCTTTATTTTTTCAGTATTTTTTTCAGAAATAAGTTTATTGAAAAGTTTGATGTTGTATTGTTTTGTTGTTATAATACTTATAAATGCTAAATATTCATAATTCGTAATAATGTTGATAATATCGGAGGTTATAAAGTGAAATTAAATAAACAGACAAAGATTATAGATAAATTAATAAGGGATATACACAAAAACTTAGTAAGTTATACTAAAGATAGTTTAAAAGAAAACAATCTAACAACACCAAGGTTTCTAGTGCTATGGCATATTGTAAAAGAACAACCAGTTAATATGAGTTATCTACATGACAAAATGTATATGGCAAGCAGTACTTTAACAGTCATCGTAAATAAACTTGTAAAAGATAATTTAGTAAAAAGATATCGTAATTCTCAAGATAGAAGAGAAGTACTTTTAGAATTAACAAAAAAAGGAGATAATAAATTGTGCAAAATGTTAAATGTAAGACAGGGCTTTTTAGAAGAAGCTTTAAATGATTTAGATGTGGATGAAGAAAATAAATTAATAAAATTATTAGAAATGATATTAAAAAACCTAGTATTAATTCGGGAAGATGGTGGAAAATAAATTGGATAATTCAAATAATAGAAAACCAAATCTTAGCGGAGAAAGAACACAGGAAAATAAGTTATTAAAAAAAACTAAATCCAGCCATAGAGATGCAATTTTGAACGGACCAATTATTAGTACAATATTTAAACTGGCCTGGCCTGTCATGATTGGAAATACTATGCAGGTTGTTTATAACCTGGCAGATACATTTTGGCTCGGTAAATTAGGAGCTGAAGCTGTAGCTGCTTTATCTATAGGATTTCCTCTCGTCTTTTTGATGATTTCTATAGGGGCTGGTCTTACAATAGCTGGGACCACCCTTGTGGCACAATATATGGGGGCTGGAAATCAAAAAATGACTAATAAAGTTACAGGGCAAATATTTTTGGTAGTGACAATTCTCTCCATAATCTTAGCAATATTAGGTGTTATTTTTAATAAAGATATTTTACAACTAATGGGCACGCCCCAAAATATTTTGAGTGATGCAACAAGTTACTTAAATATTATCTTTGCTGGTATACCATTCATGTTTTCCTTTTTTATATTTTCAGCTTTATTAAGAGGTTATGGTGATACTATAACACCTATGAAATTCATGGTGTTTTCAACATTGCTAAATATAATTATTGATCCTTTGTTAATCTTTGGAGTGGGTTTTTTCCCTGCTTTGGGAGTGCGGGGAGCTGCTTTTGCTACAATCTTTTCAAGGGCTTTAGCCGGTATATATGGGATATATATTTTATTTAAAGGTAATAAGGGTTTGAAATTAACTATAGAATCCATGAAACCAGATTTTAAAGTTATCAAAAAAATACTGTATTTGGGTTTCCCGTCTGCAGCAGAACAATCTGTTGTAGCATTGGGAATGACAGTTCTTATGAGTATTGTATCAGTATTTGGAACCATAGCTGTGGCGGCTTATGGAATAGGCTCACGCATTTTATCTGTAGTACAACTACCAACCAGAGGCTTAGCTACTGCAACCACTACAATGGTAGGGCAAAACTTGGGAGCAGAACAAATAAATCGAGCAGAAAGAACAGCATGGATGAGTTCAGGGATTATTCTTTTGTTATTATCACTTTTAGCTTTTTTATTTAATCTTTTCCCTGTTGCAATTATTTCTATATTTAATACAAATCCCGAAGTGATTAATATAGGAAAATCATTTTTGAAAATTGTAGGTTATTCATTCGGCTTTTTGGGTGTAAGATTTATTTTAGGTGGATCATTTAGAGGAGCAGGCAATACTGTTATAGCAATGATATTAGCTATTATAGCTCTTTGGGGTGTCCGCCTGCCTTTGGCTCAATATTTAAGTATTAATTTAAATTGGGGAACACAGGGGATCTGGTGGAGTATATTTTATTCCAACTTTATAACAGCTATAATTGCAGCCTTATGGTTTAAAAAAGGAACATGGAAAGAAAATGTTGTTAATGAATAAACAATAAAATGCTATTAATTTAAATTATTGAAATTATATATAAAAAATTATTTAGATTATCTAGTCAACTTTTAAATGGACTGATATATTCGACATTATTGCTTTTTTTTCATAACCAATTCATCTCCACCCAATACAGTAGCTTGGATGGAGTTTTCCTGGCTGTTTTAGATAAATTAAAATATTTGCACAAAATACCAGATATAAATGAAAATTTAGCTCTAAAATAATTTTGATATCATCTTTATAGCAAGCTAATAATATCACTCAAATCATGCTTTTGATAATATTTTTCAGGCTTAGTAAGTTTTTTTACATCTCTTATCTCAATACCTAAATTCTTAACTATTTTAAATTGTTTTTCCTCCTTAATATCAGATGCACTCCTGATATAATTTATTTAAGCCCTTGCTATCATGTTTTCTCAAACTCCTCGTATATTTGGTAGTATGCTTAAAAGTTATATTATTTATTGGGATATTTGTAAGAGGTTTTTCATTTGCCAGACTGTACATTTTTATGTTATCCTACTCAACATTTCTGCATTACCATAATCATTTACTACTATAAGCTTTCCAGAAAATATTAATTTATGTAATGAAATATATTTCATCATTTATAACATATTCTCCTTGGCTTATATGTTAAAATATGCTTTTAAATTAATATAACTTACCGACCAGTGGACTACCTGGAAATATTTTTTCTGCATACTTGATATTATCATTAGCCTTTTTTTCATCACCTTCATCTTTGTATATTCTCCATAGTTTGTTGGAGGCAATAAAATTAAAAACAGGATCGTCGAATTCCTTAATATCATTTAATATTTCCTTACCTTTAGTTTTATCACCACCTGCTATATCAGGAGAATCCACATAATAAATAGCTTGGAGTAACAAAACCATTTCATCTTCTGGATTTTGCAAAAGCAAATCATCTAATAAATCATCAGCTTCTTTGTAATTATTAAATATAAAAAATACACCCCGATAATTAAATAATCTGGTGATACTTTCATAATGAATTCTTTTAGCCAAAAAAGTTTGCTTCTCTTCAAG
Source organism: Halanaerobiales bacterium (assembly GCA_018334565.1). Lineage (GTDB taxonomy): Bacteria > Bacillota > Halanaerobiia > Halanaerobiales > M55B127 > M55B127. Next base: position 81,928 of record JAGXLU010000004.1, read on the forward strand.
TGCTTTTTTTCCATAGTCTCTCGCCACAGAAAAATTTTCCTCTGCTTCTTCTTGATCCATAACTTCCTTCATCTCGCCAATTAATAGCTCCATCTCTCCTCTAAATACATAGTAATTATAGCTGTCTTGTTCATTAAAAGAACTTTCTATTTTTCCCAATTTATCAATAGCTGTTTTTAAATCTCCGGATTTATAAAATTCAAGAGCAATAGAATTAAGTCCTCCCCTATATTCAGCCAAAACATAATTATTGCCATTCCATAATAATAATATCAGTAAAACAAATAAAACAAAAACTACCCTATTTTTAATATTTTTGAACATTTTTAAACCCTCCCAATAAATAATACACAGCGTTTATTACCAAGATATATATCGATTCATTGCCAAAAATAAACAACATATTACTATCAATACTTAATCATTTATTTTTACCGCAAAACAAATTATTCATTCAAAAAAAGCGAAAAAACAAAAATATGCGGTAGTATAAAATAATATAGTTTTTCACAAAGTTATCATGAGCAAGGACAAATTTTAATCAATAGATATTTTTCATATTATTTGATTATAATCAAATAAAAAAACATAAACTTAAAAACTTCTGAAATCTATTTAGATAAAGTATATGATTAAAAATTTACTTGAATTCAAGCTGAGTATACCATTTTTATTTTATTTTAAGCAAGTTAAGATTGATGATAGTGTCAAGTTACTTTTGGATTTAAGATAAACTCTCTTTCAGATTTATTTAAAAGGCATAAGCCTTTATTGCTCTATATGTTCCATTAACTTTCCCACTTTTTAATGCTGGCAGTACTTCTTT
>JAGXLU010000020.1 GCA_018334565.1 Halanaerobiales bacterium
AAAAATATAGGAACTTTAATAATGTTTATGCTTCTTTAAACAATTTATGAGGTTTACCATCTTTATCTATTCTATAAAATTGACTGTAATCAATATTCTTATCTATACAAAGCTTTCTTATCGTATCAAGTTCATCTTTTTTTATACTGCAGGCATAACCGCAGGATTTACTGAGTTTTGTTGGAACCGGTCTAAGTTTCGCGGTTAAGTTTTCTTTTTTACAGTAACTTTCGAATTTAAAGGCGATTGTTGTTTTTTTAAATGTAATAATATACTTTTCATCATTTCCAGCCATGTTATAACACCTCTTAAACTAATAATTATATTTTAAATAACATATTAATGATCTATTAACTATATTTTTCTTTCAATAGTGATGGATCATAGGGTGCACTGCGACTTGGACAATTTTCTTTAGGACAAAGCTGGCAGTTTTCAAAGTTTTTTTCTGTAGGGAATATGAGTCCTGATACAGATTTTTTGGGCAGCATTAAATTGCTATTTGTTAAACTAACACCTATCTCTTTTTTAACGTTGCCAAGCAACTTAAAAAGTTTAGACTGCTCTGTAAGAGGCCAGTCATTTAAGGAACCAGGATTCATTACTGAACTTGAACCTGGTAGATGTTTTTCATTTATTTCTCTTTTAATGTAATCAAGTGCTTTTCTTAAAATAATTTCCTGTAAAACATCCAGCCAGTAAGTCTCTAACATATCAACATCCTGTTTATCAGCCCACTCTTTTATTTCCTGACCGGCTGTAACAACATAAACCATTACTTTATAAACATCTTTTAGGTTAATACTTAAAATTTTACTTTCAAATCTCTGCTGACCACAAATAACATAGTCTTCCCTCTGCTCTTTGATAAAAACTTCTTTATATATAGCCTTGGGTTGTCCAATCTGATTGGCCTTTTTTAAATAATCTTTAATTAGCTTAATATCATTGTAATCTCGGTCTACTTTAACTTCATCTAATAATTCATCTAGTAATATTTTATAAGGTATATCTTTATTTATAATGGTGCTCATTAGTTTTTTCAGTCCTTTTTAAAAATTCATAGAGTTTATATATTCATTTTGAAATTCTTGGTTTACAGAAAGTTCTATATATTTTACCCTTTCTTTAATTTTAACAGCTCTATTTTTCGCTTTCTTATTTAAAAGATAAATTTTTGCTCCAGTACCTGCTCCATTACCAATTTGAATAATCTTATCTTTCAAACATTCGGGTATAATCTTAATAAAACAGGCATTATCAGGATTGATATAGTTTCCGAAACCACCTGCAATAAAAACACGGTTCACCTCTTCATCCTCTAAATCCATTTCTTTTAAGAGTATTTTAATTCCAGCAGCAATTGCTCCCTTGGCTAACTGGACCTCTCTAATATCTTTTTGTGTAAGATAAATTGCTTTACCCCAATCCTTTTTATCAGTTATTTTAATGGCCCTCTGTTCCTTATATTTGTGCAAAACTTCCTTTTTCCAGCCAGTTAGAGCATCTGCTTCTTTTATCCGTCCGGAGGAATCTATAATATCGTATTTGTAAAACTCGGCAATCATATCGAGCAAACCAGAACCACAAATCCCGATCGGTTTTTTATCATTGATAGTTGAAAAATCATATTTCCCTTTGTCAATTTTAAAGCTCGATATAGCTCCTGAAACACCGGCAGTACCAAATGTAATGTTTGCCCCTTCAAAAGCTGGTCCAGCTGCAGCTGAGCAAGAGTATATTTTTTCTCCGCTATTTAAAACTATTTCACCATTTGTTCCAATATCAATCAGCAAATTATTCCCGTCCAACTGATCTATATTAATAGTTAACATATCTCCCATAATATCGGCACCTACATATCCAGATATAGAGGGTAAAAATTGAATAATACCTTCTTTATGGATGTTTATACCTACTTTTTCTGGTTTTAAATCTAGTTCATCTGTGAAGACAGGCACATAAGGGGCTTTTGCAATTGTGATAGCATCAATTCCCAAAAGAAGGTGCAACATTATTGTATTACCAACTATACTTACCTTGCAGATATCATTTGGACCTAATTTTTTATCTTTGGTGAGCTCTTTAATCCCTTTATTTAAGGCTTCAATTATCGATTCCCGCATCTTTACAGTACCATTTTTATTTGTAAAAGTGTAATTTATTCTTGAAATTACATCAGCTCCGAATTTCTTTTGCGGATTATAAAAGGAAGAGATATCAACTTCTTGACCCGTTTTCAAATTAAGAAGGTACATGACAATGGTTGTAGTACCAATATCTACTGCCAAGCCATAACAGTCTTTAACACTATTATCAGTTTGAATTTCTAATATTTCATCCTTCCATTTTAGAACAGTGAATTTTTGTTCAGTTTTCAGATCAGTCAACTTCTTTAAATTATCATAATTAATTTTGTTAGTACCTGTTTTTTCATAGATTCTTTTTAAGTAGTCCAATTGGTTTTCTGTAGTTGCATCGCTAATCGATATTATTTCTTTACTTAAGTCAAGATCAATATCAAATTCTGTTAGATGACCACTAGTCATTACAGTAATATCTTCATCAATATTTAAAATAACTTCAAGATCACTATCAACTTTATACATACAGCTTAAGCGGTAACCCTGATTGATCTCACTTTCATCTAAGAAATTTTTATCAGCTTGACTAGCCTCTTGTATATTACCGGCCAGCTTGACCTTGCACTTACCACATATTCCCTGTCCCCCACAGTAAGCATTAATATCATAACCATTATCAAGCAATACCTTCAATAAAATATCATTATCTTCACATTGTAAGACTTTTGAATTTCCATTACTTTTAACATTAATTGTGTGTGTCATCAAATTCCTCCTAATAAATATTAACAGCAGAAATCAATTTGTGTTCGTGTTAAGAATTTCTCTTTTAAACAACTTTCTTTCCGCAAATAGATGTAGGATGTAGGTATAGAGAGCAACATTGGCGGTTTCACCAACCAGCTTAGGTATAAAACTTATTTTGAAAGGTACTCCAAACAACATATCTAAAAATAAAGGAACAAGTAACACAGATGATATAAGCTGTCCCACACTTATTGAAACGATCAATGAGAAATAATTAAGTTTTTGATTAAATAAATAATAAAAAATTAAACCAGGAATAAAACCGGTTAAAAACGCCGTAAAGCTAAAGTGAGGCATATATGCGCCCAATGGATTAATAAAGTAACCTAATATATCCGATAATGCACCGATTAAACCACCAGCCAACGGGCCCATCAAAATACCACCAAATATTATCGGCAGGGAACCAAAACCAATCCTTATCCCTTCCACCCCGCCAATTGCAAATCTTAAGCTTAAAACTCTAGTTAAAATTATACTCAAGGTGATCAGAAGTGAAGAATAAACCATTTTTTTGATTGAGAAATTTTTCATAAATAAAAAAGCCCCTTTCTCTTTGAGTGAAATGACAGAACTAATCACCAAAGAAAAAGAAGCTTCTTTGATGACAGCGGACGCGATTACCATACCGTTTACTTACTACTATATGTTTTCGTCCTAAAGCGACGTCCCATCTTTAGGCACTTAACGCAAGGCATCTACTCTGTCATTAATTTAATTTTAATTTATAATAATTCTACTTTATTTTTAGAATAATCCAGAAATCTTTCCATTTTCATCAATGTCTATATCTTCTGCTGAAGGTCTTTTTGGCAAACCAGGCATTTTAAGAACTGGTCCGGTTGAAGGTACCAAAAATCCAGCTCCTGCGGAAAGAGTAACCTTTGATACCGATACTCTAAAGTCGGTTGGTCTTCCCTTTAATTCTGGTTTATCAGAAATAGAGTTCTGTGTTTTGGCCATACAGATAGGTAGCTTATCATAACCTTTTTCTGCAAAGTTTTTAATTTGTTTTTCGGCCTCATTACTATAATCAACACCATCAGCACCATATACTTCTTCTGCTATTTTTTCAATTTTTTCTTTGATTGGTAAGTCTTTTCCATATAAGAATTCAAATTCACTTTCTTTGTTTTCAACCAAATCAATAATTGCATCGGCTAATTCCAAACCGCCTTCTCCACCTTTAGCCCAGATTTCAGATAATGCAACATTAACACCAATTTCTTCACATTTTCTCCTAACTAATTCCAATTCTGCTTCTGTATCGGTGGGGAATCTATTAATAGCTACAACCATTGGTAACTTAAACTTACCTATATTTTCAACATGTTTCTCTAAGTTTTCCATACCGGCTTCTAGGGCTTCTAGGTTTTCTTCTTCTAAGTTATCTTTGACTCCACCGTGCATCTTCAGTGCTCTAATAGTAGCTACTAAAACAGTAGCATCAGGATGTAAGTCAGCATAACGACATTTAATGTCAAAGAATTTCTCTGCTCCCAGATCTGCTCCAAAGCCTGCTTCAGTTATTGTAATATCAGATAGTTTCATAGCCATTTTTGTAGCCATTACACTGTTACAGCCGTGAGCTATATTGGCAAAAGGACCACCGTGTATAAAGGCTGGAGTGTTTTCTAAGGTCTGTACAAGATTAGGTTTCAAGGCGTCTTTTAATAAGGCCGTCATGGCGCCTTCTATATTTAAATCGCTACAGGTTATAGGTTCATTACTTCTAGAATAACCAATAACAATGTTCCCGATTTTCTCTTTTAATTCCATTAAATCATTGGCTAAACATAAAATAGCCATAACTTCAGATGCAACTGTAATGATGAATCCATCTTCTCTAGGGTCACCATTACCAGTACCACCTAGACCTAAAACTATTTCTCTTAGGGCTCTATCATTCATATCAACCACTCTCGGCCAGCTGATCTGAGTGGGATCAATATCCAATTCATTACCCTGTTTGATGTGATTGTCAATTGCTGCTGATAATAGATTATGTGCAATACCAATTGCGTGAATATCACCAGTGAAGTGGAGGTTGATATCTTCCATAGGAATAACCTGAGAATATCCGCCTCCGGCTGCTCCTCCCTTAACTCCCATTGTAGGACCTAGGGAAGGTTCACGGATAGCTATCATAGCATTTTTACCCTTTTGGTTTAAAGCCTGTCCAAGGCCAACTGTTGTAGTAGTTTTACCTTCCCCGGCTGGGGTTGGAGTAATTGCAGTTACTAATACTAGTTTACTGTCTTCGTTAGATTGCAACCTCTGATAGGTGTCAAATTTAATCTTCGCCTTATAATTACCGTAAAGTTCTAGATCATCTTCATTTAAACCAATTTGTTTCGCAATTTCTTTTATGGGCTTCATTTCAGCCGCCTGAGCTATTTCAATATCACTTTTCAAATTTGTCACTCTCCTTTTTAAAAATATTATTTGCTATTTTTTTATATTTTCAATATAATTGTCTAACTTTTCTTCTACTTCTTTATCAAGAGGAGGACATTCATATTCTTCTAATATTTCTTTACACATCTTATTTGCCCTTTCCTCTGTATAAGGTTGTTCTTTATTACTGAAATACCTCTCTTTTATACTTAATCTAGATTCTCGTAAATCACGCATGTGATCAAAAGTATGCTGGGTAGCAATAAAGTTTCCACTGCTTCCAACATCCAAAATAATATCTTTGGCCAGTTCATCATCATTAACCTTCAAACCATTAGCAAAATTCTCTATTATACCGATGATTTCATCATCAATTAAGAATTTTTCTAAGGACATTGTCATATAGTTTTCTAATAGACCTGCTGAATGCAGTATAAAGTGGAAGCCACTTTGAATGGCTGACATAAAGTTCATCATAGATTCGTAGCCAGCTTGAGCATCTGGTGTTAAGGAGTCTGTTAAAGCCCCTCCCCCACGTGAGGGTAATCCGTAATATCTAGCAATTTGTGCTGTTCCATTAAACATCTTAGCTGTTTCAGGATTACCTATAGCTAGGTTGCCAGTTTTTAAATCTACCACACTTGATGCAGAACCATAAATCACCGGTGCACCTTTATTGACAAGCTGTGAAAGAGTAATACCAGTTAGTATTTCCGCATTTTGCTCGACAAGTGCCCCAGCAATAGTTGTAGGAGCGGTAGTACCTGTCATACTTAAAGAAGCTACTACTATAGGTTGATTATATGCCGAATGTATAAACAATGCATCTGACATCCGTTCATCAATCTGGAGTGGGGAGTTTGTATTGATTAAAGTTATCATAACGGGATGTTTTTTTATAAAGTCCATATCTTCAAAAACAATTGATGCCATCTCTATACTTTCTTCTGCTTTCTTTGCCCCCATTGCACTACCCATCAGGCATTTATCCGTATATTTCAAAGCCGTCTTCATCATCTTAACATGTCTAATTTCATCTTCAATATCAGTTGGTTCTACTAAAACACCTCCCACTACATCAATAAAATCACTGTACCCCGCTAATTTTGTAAAGTTCAGGTAATCTTGATAAAGCGCTCTCCTTCTGCCTTTTTTATATTCCATAACAAAAGGTGCTCCATATCCTGGTGCTAACACAGTATTTTTTCCACCAATTTGAACATTATTATTAGGGTTCCTGGCGTGTAGTGTAAATTCATTGGGTGTTTCAGTAAGTGCATCTTCAATCATCTTTTCTGAAACATATACTTGTTTTCCTTCTACCTTAGCTCCATTTTCTTCAAATAATTTCCTTGCCTTTTTAGAAAGAATCTCCATCCCATTCTTTTCTAATATCTCCATAGTTGTTTTATGTATCTTATCTAACTGTTCATCTGTGAAGATATCAGTATTTTTTAAACTTCTTTTAATCAATATACTTCCCTCCTCAGTCCTAACTAACTTATCAATATTCGTCTGGCATTTCTCCCAATTGTTCCAAAGTAAAAACAGGACCATCTTTACATACATAATAGTGACCTATATTACAGCGACCACATTTGCCAACCCCACAGGACATTCTCATCTCAAGGGTTGTAATGATTTCGGCTGGATCAATACCAAGTTCTCTCAACTTTTCAGTAACGAATTTGATCATAATGGGTGGACCACAGGTAAATACCCTGGTGTCAGGTAATTCATAATTCAATTCCTCTACAATCAAAGTATGAGGAAAGCCAACACATTTACTCCATCCTTCACAGGGTTCATCTATTGTATATTTGACTTCTGTATTTTCGGTATTTTCCCACCATTCATAGTCATCACAATAAAGAGTGTCTTCGGGTGAACGGAAGGCATTTAATAGTTGAATTTTCTTATATTTATGCCTGTTTTCTTCATCAAGTACATAGTTAATAAGAGATCTAAGCGGGGCAATTCCAATTCCTCCCCCGATGAATATAATATTTTTACCTTCAGTGCTTTCCAACGGGAATCCATTGCCATATGGACCTCGGACTCCTATTATATCACCTTCTTTTAGGTTATGCAAAGCTTCCGTTACCAACCCAACTTCCTTAACTGAAAATTCAAAATACTCCTTTTCGGTTGGGGATGAAGCAAAACCAAAGGGAGCTTCTCCTACCCCAAAAACAGTGACCATCATAAATTGACCTGGTTTGAATTGAAAGTTATCTCTTTGTGATCTATCTTTAAATCTAAGCCGAAATGTCTTAATATTCAAATTAGTTTTTGTTTCTTGTTTTATCTCAATTATCTCAGCTTTTTGGGGTAACATATCAGTCTTTTCCACTTTCATCCCCTCCTTCTTCTAATAAATATTCTTCTGTCATTTTTAATGCTTCCCTTATATCCAAGTTAACCGGGCACCTATCAATACATCTTCCACAACCTACACAGGCTAAACCCTCATAATTTAAAGGATGATATGAGAACTTATGCATAATCCGATTCCGATATCTTTTACCTTTACTATCCCGGGGATTATGTCCGGAGGCATGTACACTATAGGATGAGAACATACATGAATCCCAGCTCTTGTATTTGGTAGACTCACCATCTTCACCTTCCCAGAAAAAGTTAAAACAATAACAAGTCGGACAGTAATATGTACAGACTCCACAGCCCAAACATTTTTCGGTCATTTCTTCCCAGATATCTGCTTCAAACATTTCTTTTTCTGGTAAAGGGGTTGGTATGTCCAATGAGAAACTGCTTTCATTGAATTCTTCTTTCCTTTGTTTTTTTAAAGCCTTTAATTGAGCCTGATCTCCTTTCGGTAAATCTTCAAAGAGATCTTCATACTTTTCATCTTTGATTTTTATAAAAAATTCATCTTCATCTTTAAAGATGTAAACAGGAGCATAATCACTTTCTATGGGATCAAGGCCCAGGCTATCACAAAAACAGCTGTCCTCTCTTTCAGCACATGATATACCCATAATTATGGTCTTATCCCGTCTATTTTTATATGAATCATCGATATATGAATCATCTTCAATAAAAACCTGGTCAAAAACCTTAACTGCCTCTATATCACAGCTTCTTACTCCCATAATAATGGTACTTAAGTTATCATCATAATATTTACTCCCCTTATAATCATTACCCAACATACTGTTTTGAGGGAAGATAATATTTTTAGGAGAACTATCAGGCTGCCGATCCCAGACAATCTGATCAAAATCATTAATAAAATCATATTCTAAGATCTTTTCCTTACCCTTATCTTTTAAGATAGGAGCAGCTATATTATATTCTTCTTTCAATTCATCGAAGAGTTTTTTAAATCTTTCTTTACTTATCTTTTTAATCATCATCCTTTTTCACCTCCTTATTCCATAAAACCCTTTTCACTGTCATCAACTTTATATTCTGAGAGCAGTGTTTTTTGTTCTGGGTCCATGCCGGACTTATAATCAAATATTTCTTCTGCTGCTGAACACATCTTTGCGGCAAAAGCCCTTACATCAATACCCTCTGGACAGGCCATTTCACAAGCACCACAATTCACACAACGACCGGCCATATGAATACCTCTCATCAAATGATAAGTGAAGTTGTCATTTAACTTAACACTTTCACCCAACCATTTTGGTTTATTACTATCTGTAAAACATTGTTCGCAATTACAGACATAACATGCTTCACGACAGGCATAGCAACGTGTACATCTTTCAAATTCATTTTGAAAGTAGGCCAGTCTCTCCGCTTGATTCATTTTATCAATTTCATCTTCAAAACCTTCTATTTCGGCCTGTATTTCTTCTTCAGACATCTCTTGTCCGACCGAATAATCACAAATTACAGCATTCCTTATATTACATTCCTCACAGGCTGTATTACCTTCAATACCAGGACAACCGTTAATCCCTATTATAACAAGATCCTCTCTTTTAATTAAATCCTCTGATAGGTAGGCATTAATTGCTCTACTGTCACATGGTTTAGCAACTATGGCAACCTTTTCCCCTTTGTAATTTAAAAGGTATTTGGTAAGTGACATTTCACAATTTTTGTTAAAGATAAGACGATCTGCATCTTCTGCCTTTTTGATAAAGATAGGTGTTATCTCTTTTGTGAACCGACCTAATCCGAATCCAATAACCTTATCTACCTTAGATTCTTTAAGTAGTTTTTTAGCTATTTCAGAAATTTCCTGACTTATACTATCATAATTGCTCATTGATCAGATCACCTTCTTCTTTACTAAATCCCTGACCATCAAAACCCATCCAAGGACCGACTGTTTTAACTCTGTCAACTGCTTTTTTTACAACCCCAGCAAATCTTTTGCCTTCAGAAGCAGAACACCATGTAAAGTTAAGTCTTTCTTCTTCTACACCGGCATACTGCATGAGCTCATTGAGCATGACAAAACGTCTTCTTGCATATAGATTTCCATCTAAATAATGACAATCACCAGGGTGACAACCTGAAATTAATATTCCATCAGCTCCCATATTAAAAGCCTTTATAATTAAAAAAGGATCCAATCTTCCGGTACAGGGAACTCTCATAACTCTAATATTGGGAGGATACTGTGTTCGACTACTGCCTGCTAAATCTGCTGCAGCATAACTACACCAGGTACAGAGAAAAGCAGCTATTTTAGGTTCAAATTCATTACTATCAGCCATTGTCTATACCTCCCATTTGTTTTATATTGGATTTTCTATCAGAAAATAGCGCCGTCATTTCATCAAGCAGTTGTTCATTTGTAAAACCCTGAAGCTCAATTGCATGTGATCTACAAACTGCTGCACAGTTTCCACAGCCCTTACATAATACAGTATTAACCTCAGCCACTCCTTTATCATGGTTAACTTCAATTGCCTTAAAGGCACAAACATCTTCACAGGCACCACAAGCTGAACATAGATTCTCATCAACTGTTGAAACCATTGCTTCAGTCAATAAATAGTCCTTAGCCAGTACAGAAGCAGCTCGACTTGCAGCAGCTTTGCTCTGTGCTATCGATTCATTTAAATTTTTAGGACCATGGGCTAAACCTGTTAAAAATACCCCATCAGTAGCAAAGTCAACCGGCCTTAACTTAACATGTGCTTCTAAGAAAAATTCATCTTCATTTAAAGGAACTTTTAAGGCCATACTTAACTCTTTATTACTTTCGGCCGGGGTAATCGCTTTAGCAAGTACCAATAGATCTGTTTCTTCTTTGATCTCTTTATCGGTAATAGGTTCGTTATAACTTATTGCTAACTTGTTATCTTCTCGAGTAACCACCGGCTTATTTTCAACTTCATATCTGATGAAATTTACACCCAACTGACGGGCCTTTCTATACTTATCTTCATAAAATCCATAGGTTCTCATTTCCCGATAAAACACTTTAATATCGATGTCAGGAAATCTTTCTTTAATAAAGATAGCATTATTAACAGCCTGTGTACAGCAAACCCTTGAACAATATTCACGGCCTTCTTCTCTCGAACCAACACACTGAATCATGGAAATCTTATCTATATTATCTCCCAATTTGTTATCCTTCATCATTTCTTCTAAATCCAATTGTGAGATAACACGTTCACTTTCTTCAGCTAGATATTCATCTGTTTTTAATTCATTTGCTCCAGTTGCAACAATAATCACTCCACCCTCTAATTCTTCTTGAGAGTCGTTTTGATTAGACTGTAAATTGAATTTGTAATTTCCTACATAACCCTCTATTTCTTCGATATTATAGTTTTTATACAGCTCCAAGTTGGGATGATTATTCACCCTATCTTTAATCTTTTCTAGGAAATTTTTAACCGGCTGACCATCATTGGTTAAGAGCAAGTTGTTGGCATTTCCGCCCAAAACACTCTCTTTTTCGATAAGATAAGTCTTAAAACCAAGATCAGCCAGTTCTAAAGCAGATGTCATACCAGCCACTCCGCCCCCAATCACGAAGGCATTATCTATTTTTTCCAATTTTTCCCTATTTAAAGAATGGGCCTTTTTAGCTTTAGCTGCTGCTGCAGAAACAAGATCATAGGCCTTCTCTGTAGCTTTTTTCTCTTCATCTCTATGGACCCAGGAATCCTGGTCTCTGATATTTGTCATAATCATCAGGTAGGGATTCAAGCCAGCTCTAGCCACTGCTTTTTGAAAGAGCGGTTCATGGGTTCGGGGTGTGCAGGAGGCGACAACTATTCTATTTAAATCCTTTTCTTTAATTCTCTGACCAATTAAATCCTGTCCGTCTGAGGAACACAGATATCGAACCTCTTCTGAATGTTCAACAAAGGGTAAATCTTTGGCCCTTTCAACAACTTCTGGTACATCTACAACCCCAGCAATATTTGTTCCGCAGTCACAAACAAAAACCCCTATTTTATCGCGTTCATTATCAACAAATTTGAATTCATCTTTTTGTTCTTCAGTTTCTTTGTTTTCATTTTGCTCGTTTTGTTGCCTTTGATAAGCATCTTGAGCTGCTGAAATAGCGCTACCACTGGCCTGAATTACTGATTCGGGAATATCTTTAGGACCAGTTATTACGCCACAGGCATAAACTCCATCTCTACTTGTCTTTAATGGATTTATTTCATCTACCGCGGCAAAACCAAATTTATTGACCCTTATCTTTAGCTTTTTCATCATTTGGCTGACTTCTTCGTTGGGTTTTAAGCCTACTGATAGGATAACTAGATCATATTTATCTGTATTTATATCACCTTTTTGCGTAACTGATTTTATTTCAATTTGATCTGTATCTTTATCTTTATCAATTTCTGCAATTCTGCTTCTTTTGAAATTAATGCCATCCGTATCTTGAGCCATATTATAATATCTCTCAAAACCCTTACCATATGCCCTAATATCCATATAATATAAATCAAGGTCAGCCTCTTTAAGGTGTTCTTTGGTGATTATAGACTGTTTAATAGAATACATACAACATACAGAAGAACAGTAACTTGTATCTGAACGCAAATCCCGTGAACCAGCACATTGTAGAAAGGCTATCTTTTTAGCTTCTTCACCATCAGAAGGCCTAACCACATGTCCACCTGTAGGTCCAGATGCACTTAAAAAACGTTCATATTCAAGACTGGTTATAACATTCTCGTAATTTAAATAACCATATTCACTTACAATATTGCCATCGAAGGCGTCATATCCAGCAGCAAAGATAACCGATGCTACCTCTAAATCCTTAGTTTGAGCTGTTTGCTCGTAATTTATTGCACCCTTATCACAGGTCTTTGCACATAAACCACAGACCCCTTTATTTAACATCAAACAGTGCTCAGGATCTATGGTAACCACGTTGGGCACAGCCTGATCCTGATATTTATAAACAGCTTTACGCTGATCAATTCCTTCATTGAATTTATCTTCAACGGTAACAGGACAATTTTCTATGCATTCAGAACAACCGGTACAAAGATCTACGTCAACATATCGTGGTTTTTCTTTGATTGTTGCGGTAAAATTACCTGCAGTACCACGTAGATTTTCTAATTCACTGTAGGTGAAGGTTGTGACATTTTCATGGTTATAGCAGTCACTGATCTTGGGGGCTAAAATACAGGTTGAACAGTCATTTGTGGGGAATGTTTTATCCAGTTGAGCCATCTTACCGCCCAGGGCTGGTTTTTTTTCTACCAAATACACAGGTATTCCCATTTCTGCTAAATCTGTAGCCGCCTGTATACCTGCAATACCGCCTCCTAAAACTAATACCGGCTTAGCCATCTCGATCACCACCGGTCATCATTTCTACTTTTTTATCTATATCTTCTTGGCCATCCAGATGCTCAGCCACTATATCGAGTCTGTACTGATAGACGGCATTATCCAACTTATCAATCTTATCAATCATCTCTTCGGGATAATAACCAGCTTCTATCGACATATTCCTTAAAACTCTCATTATATCAGCAAATTTGACATTTTGTGGACAATGAGCAACACAGCGTCTACACTGGATACACTTCCACAAATCATCATTGTTTAATACTTCCTCTTTATATCCTAATAAAGACTTCTTAATAATCATCCTGGGATTAAATGTCTCATCTATTTCACTTATTGGACAGGTAGCAGTACAACTACCACAGCTGTAACACATCATCAAATTTTCTCCACCCGGGCGGGAGGTAATTTCATTTTTAAAGTTATTATCCATCTTATTCCACCTCCGGTCTTGGATATAGAGAAGCCTCTTTAACTACTTCTGGTGTGATTTCTTCCCAGGCAACTGGCATTAAGTGAACTCCTCTTACCCCTTCTATTTCTCTAACTTTTTCTATAGTTTCCACAGCCATTTTAACTCCTTCTTTTTCCTTATCTTCTGCCTGATCCATTCTTTTTATTACGTGATCAGGGACATCCATACCGGCTACATATTTTTTCATCATGCGTAGGGCTTTAGCCGATCTAGTTGGCAAAATTCCCGCCAGAATATCTACTTCTTCATGCATACCTCTTTTGCGAACCTCTTCCATCCAATATTCGAATTTTTCCATATTATAGATAGCCTGTGTTTGAAAAAACTCAACACCAGACTTTACTTTCTTTTGCATCTTGATCATCTGCATTTCAAAGGGATCAGCAAAGGGATTAGCCGCTGCACCGATAAACATCTTAGGTGGTACTTTCATCTCATCACCGTTAATTAGGATTCCATCTTCAACCATATCATTTACAGCTTTTATCAACTGTACAGAACCCATTTCAAAGACGTTTTTTGCACCAGGATCTTTACCAAAGGTCTGATGATCACCGGTTAAAAGCAATACATTACGTAAACCCAGCGCACTTGCACCCAAAATATCGCTTTGCAAACCAATCCGGTTTCTATCTCGACCTGTTATTTGGATAATCATCTCTAGGCCTTCTTCCATGGCAATCTTTGCAGCAGCAATTGATGACATCCTGACTATTGCTGTCTGATTATCAGTTACATTGACACCATCTACATAGCCTTTAAGATAATTGGCTTTTTCCCTTATAAAATCTGGATCTGCTCCAATCGGAGGCCCCATTTCACTGCAGACAACAAAATGACCTGCATCTAACATGTTTTTAACTTTAGAATATTTTTTAGCCATTTTATTACTCCTTTCAGTCCTCGTGATATTCTTTGTTTACTAATGTTCTGGGACCACCATCTCGGTAAACTTCCCAATTTTTAGGTTCCACTAAATCGATCAATTCATCAAGTTTATCCAGTTCAACCGCACGGTTGTAAATTAACTCCCAGGCACAGTCGGTATCAGGATCAACCTCACATTCGCCGTTTTGAGAACCACCGCAGGGACCGTTTAGAAGACCCTTTGCACAGCGCGCAACAGGACAAATTCCAAAATATTTATCCAATACACACTCACCACATCCAATACATCTTTCTGACCATTCACCAACCGCTGTTGTCGCTCCATAAAAAGAAGTATTAAGTCCGGGTAATACAACCTTTTTAGGATATCTTTCCACCAAATGCTGTACCCCAATTCCACAGGCCAGTGAAAGTACTAAATCGTTTCTATTTATTTCTTCTTCTATGTCATCAAGAAATTCAAAATCACATTGTCTTTTGACTGTATCTGTCTCTATTTCAACATCCCGTCCCTGACTTGCATAATAAGTCCTTAAGACTTCTGCCAGGGAATTCACTTCACGTTCACCACCGGCCATGCTAACTGTAACACAGGTTCCACAGCCGACTATTAATAATTTTTCAAAATCATCACCCAGCATATCTATTATTTCTTTTACATTCTTCTGTTCAGCAACAAGCATTAGTAATCACCCTCTTTCCACCGCAGCAGGAAGTCATTTAGATCTTCTTCCATCCTCGGTGAAAGACGTTCAAACTCTACCCTGTTTTCTTCCATATCGAGCTCAGCTAGGGTTTCTTTAACTTCATTTACTATTCTTTCGCCTCTACCATCACCTGTTAAATGTTTACAGGAATCTTCAAAACAGCCTAAAACGAGCAGACGACTATTTTCTTTTCTTAGATATGAGAAAATATCATCTTTTTTTATACTGCTTGCACAGGGTATTTTCTCTATATCAAGATCTGTGAATTGGTCTCTGTCTATTTTTTTAAAGGCAGTATCTGCTGAATTTTCACACATCATTACCTTTAGGCTAAGTTCATTTTTTTCAGTAGCCTTCTCTTCCACATAGGATATAGCATTGGCTGGACAATGAGAAATACAGGCATCACAACCATAACAGGCCAATTCATTGATTTTCATGGCATCCAACTCTTCATCTTTTTCAATTGCTCCATGTGGACAGACCCTATAACATGTATAACAAAGTATACATTTTTGGTCATCTACTTCTCGTCTGTTTTCAGTTAGGGCCTCAACCCCATCAATATTTGCCTTTATTTCATTTAGGGTAAATTCTATCTCTAAATCAAGATCTGAATATGCATTTGGCCCTCGGGCTCCAGCCAGAGAATAAACGCCTCTTTTACCGGTCAAAGTGGGTTGTAAATAAATATTTTCGGACTGGATATAACCGTTATCCTCCATCACTATATTTAACTGTCTGGCCACCTTTTTAATTTTTTCATCAGGTTTGAGTTGAGGTGCTGTAATAATCTGGCCTTTAAGTGTTAGATCCAAATCTCCCCTCTGATAGTTAACTTCAGTTGACCCTGTTATCTCTATATTTTCCATTTCGTATTTCAAAAAGATGATTCCCATCTTTCTTGCTTCTTCAAATAAGCTGTCATTATCATCTATAAAGCGCATGGAACGATAGAAATAGTAGATTTCTGTATCCTGAAATTCTTCTTTTACAGAAATTACACTTTCTAAGCATTCTCTATTGACAACAGCAGGGGAAATCTTTTCATAGTCCTGGATAAATATTATATCCTCTTTTTCGCTTAGCTCGTCCAGGCAGTTTTTTAAATCAATAGTACCCTCCAGCGGGTTTTCTCTTAAAGCCTTTAAATTAATCACAATGCTTTTTGTCATTTCTTTAACAGATTGATCACTGCCATTATTATATCTAAGCATAAAATTACCTATTTCCCCCCTGCATTCAAGCAGGGAATCAGCTTCTATGCACAGGGACTTCAGTTCAGGTGATTTTACTTGTTCACCGATAAATGTTACATCATACATCAATTTATCCCCCTGTCTTATTATCATTAATTATTTTATATGCCACATTCTTGCTATCACTAATAGTTCCAGCAATATCTTTTGGTCCCTTGATAGTTCCGGCCAAATATATATTCGTATCTTTTTGATCCTCTATTGGATATAAAAAGCCGTATTCATCCAGCTGAAGATTAAATAAACGGGACCATTCTTCATTTACTTTCTTGGCGTGAATACCTTCTGAAAGTATTAATAAATCTGTCTTCAAATTATCTTTTTTTCCTTTTTTTTGATCTTCATAAAATATATTAATCTTTTCATCCTGACTGCTTACTTTAATCGGCTTGCAGTTTATATAACCGATCTCATTATCATCAAGTTTTTGATAACTCAACTCCTGTAAGTAACCACCTTCCTGTAAATCCATAAAAAAGATAGTTATCTCAATTTCAGGAAAGAAATGCTTAAGCACCCTGGCCATCCTATAAGAATAACCACAACAAATACGAGAACAATACTTTGCTTTTTCTTGAATGCTCCTTGAGCCATTACATTGAATAAAAACAGCCGATTCTGGCTCAAAATCAAGGGTTAATTTATGATCAACATCAAGATGGTCTTTTCTGCTTTTGATAAACTCTTCAAGCTGGCTAGCCCAGATAATTCTTTTATCTTCATATACTTCTGGTGTACCTGTCTCTAAGTCAGACCATTTAGTGTAACCGGTAGCAACAACTAGATAATCCAGATCATCAATCGAACTAAAAACCCCTTCCCTTTCAATACCTAGACTGTAACTTCCGGGCTTACCTGTGAAATCATTAACTCTGGTCTGAAAAAGTATATCTATATTATCAAAATCTTCAACTTCATTGAAGACGTCATCTACAAGGCAAAGATTATCTTTCAGGCAGACATCAACAGCTTTACATCCGTAATCTTTGATATTACCGCCAAGTTCATCTGATTTCTCAATAATTATCACCTGATGGTCTCTTGCGGCCAGTTCAACTGCTGTTTGTGCTCCTGCGATTCCACCTCCGATTATAGCTATCTTTTTCATTACACTCTCTCCTTTAAATTAATCCATTTCACCTGCTCTACAGGCTTTTAGATATCTTTGTCCATAATCATCACGGTTTAATAGTACTTCAGCTGCTTTAGCTAATTTCATAATATAATCGTCTAAAGGATCTATGATAGCTGAGTCCAAACCACGGTCCATTGCCATCATCAAAAATGCCTGATTTAATAGACAGCGATTGGGTAGTCCAAAGGATATATTACTCAGGCCACAGGTAATATGTACATCTGTATCCCAATCTGTAATACCAGAAATTGTATCAAGAACCTGAAAACCAAATTTACCATCTACACTAATCGGCTTGATAATGGGATCAATGAATACGTTTTCTAAGGGGACCCCATCTCTGGAAAGATCATTAACTAATTTATCAGCTATCTTCAATCTTTGTTCTGCAGTTTCTGGCATACCTTCATCACTTAAACAAAGGGCAACTACTTTGGCATCATATTCTTGAACCAGTGGAATCACCTTATCGTACCTCTCTTTTTCTGCAGTTATAGAGTTGATCATAGGAATACCTTCATGTACTTCAGCTGCTTTTTCAATTGCTTCTTCATTAGGGCTGTCAAGTGATAGAGGTACGTCTGTAACTTCTTGTACAGTTTTCACCAACCAGATTAAATGTTCAATTTCATCCCAAACGAAGGCACCAGAGTTAACATCAACATATGAAGCGCCTGCATCAACCTGTTTAAGTGCTATATCTTGAATATACTTCTTATCTTTTTCTTCAATTTTTTCTTTAATGACATCTCTCGTGGAATTTATTAATTCACCTATTACAATCATAATCTTTTGATCACCGAATCAAATTATCGGTAATCTTACACCTCCCTTTCTAAACTTTTATTATTTTATCTTTTTACCACGGCTTACCAACCGCAGTTATTTCTAATCTGCTTTCAATAAATAACTTATCTTCATCTTTAGTTTGTTTACCCTGTCCTAAAAACTCACTGTATTTATCCTTTCTTTCTGTAACTATTTTAATATTACTGGCACCAGAATTGGTTGCTTTTTTATGGGCAATTTCCTCTCCCATTTCTTCTCCATAAGTCTGGGCTTTTTTAAACTCTTTAAAATATTTCCTTTCCTCAGGAGAATGAACGATAAAGCCGCCTCCCTCACCAGGCTTGATCATTACAATAACCTTTTCAATAACCTTGCCACCTACAGTTCCAACTGCATTAGCCACTTCAGCATGTTCTGGTAAAATTAATTCTGTGTTCATCCGCTCTGCTATCTGTGGGAAATAGGCTTCTACAGGTGCTCCAACAGCAATTAAAGGTAGATTGGATTTAAGTTTAAACTTTATATTTTGTTTGTCCGGTTTTTGATTAATCATCTGTTTTAAGAAATATTGGCTATCCTTATTTTCTAATGATATTTGTTGGCCGTCTTCTGATATTAAGACCTGGGCTATAACTGCACCTATTTGATAATATATTTCCTTTAAAACATCCTCAATAAAAGTCTCTTTATCTGTTTGATATCGTTCAGCCATTATATCAACACCTAGTTGAGCAGCCTTCACATCCCATTCCTTATAATTACCATTTATGTGCAAAATGTCTGTAGGTGTCAAAGATGCTCTATGAACCAAACCTACTTTTACCAGGTGGTCCCAGGGCATTATATCTGGAGCTTTATTTAGTTTTTTAGAAATATAATTTAAGGTATGTGGTTTATCTTTAATAATCTTTAATATTTCTTCTTCAGTTTCTGTTAATTCAAAGTTTTCAGGTTCTTTCACATAAGTTAAAATAGTGGTTGGCTGACTGGAGAGAGGATAGTAATTACTTTCTTTGATGACCTGCAATTCAGTCTTTAAATTATCATATTTTTTTACTATCCAACTAATAGGAAATACCTTCTGTGGACCTATAGAAAGCACTCTATCTTTCGAAACCTGAATGAAACTATCTCCACCAATACCAATTGTGGTTATGTCAGCAGCCTTAACCCTGGTCAGCCATCCCCCTACTTTAGCACCTTTTTTCGTGAGGCGCGGTTTTCCATCATTCAATACAGCGATATCAGACGTCGTACCCCCCATATCAACGACGATACCGTTTTTAATATCGGTCAGGGTTTTTGATCCAATAATGCTGGCTGCTGGTCCGGACAATGAAGTTTCTACCGGTTTTTCTCTTGCACTTTGTTCATTAATTAAACTGCCGTCTCCCCTGACAACCATTAGGGGAGCCTGAATATCTCTTTTGTCCAAACTGCTCTTGACAGCTTTAATTAAATTAGTTATCAATGGCATTAACCTGGCATTAAAAACAGCTGTTACAGTTCTCTCTTTAAATCCAAGTTCAGAACTTAGCTGATGGGCACATACAACCGGATATCCACTTAACTCTTCAATTAGCTTTTTCACCTTATTTTCTTGATCCGGATTACGGACACTCAAATAACCTGATACGGCAAAAGCGTCTACCTTGCTTTTCATTTTATCGATTTTAATTCGGGCATTTTTAAGATCTACTTCTTTTTTTATCTTGCCCTTTATATTACATCCGCCCTCCAGGTTATAGTAATACTGAGTAGGTATTTTATCCTCTATTTCTCTTCCGATTGAAATTAAACCTACTTCAGCACCCTGTCCCTCTACAATAGCATTCGTTGCCAGTGTAGTAGACAGTGAGATCATTTTGATTTGATCAGTATTAATATCATTTTCTTGATTTAAAAGGCTGGCCAGACAGTTTTCAACTGCGATGCTTAGATCATGTCTGGTTGTTAATACCTTTGTCTTGCAGTAAAGTTTTCTTGAATCCATACCGAAGATTACTCCATCTGTATATGTCCCACCGGTATCTATACCTAAAGCCAGGTTAGCCATCAAAAATCACCCTTCTTTATTTTATTTAATCAAGTTTGCTTTCCGCTCTATCAACAATATCCTGTAGTTTCTTCTGTACATCTTTGGGTAGTGGTTCGGGCTGATAATTTTCTAAAATATCAAGTACTTTCTCGTTTGCCCTATCAAAAAGGGTTTTTTTGCCTTCTTTTTCCCAATTTTCGTAGAATTGACGCTTGAATAAGTCTGGATAATATGTTTCATTTTTGAAATGCTTCATAGTATGTTCTTCTCCTAAGAAGTGACCACCTGGTCCAACTTTATCAATAACATCTACAGCCAAGGTTTCTTCATTAACTTCTATACCCTGAACTATTCTACGTGCATAACCGATTAAGTCATTGTTGATAACCAGATTTTCTAAAGAACCGCAATTACCATGTTCTATATAACCAACATCATGGTTAAGGTTTGCTCCAGATTGTGCAGTCATCAGTATTGATAAGGCATCTTCGATCTGTGCTTGCTCATCAACTAGTTTGGAATCTGTACAACCGGCAGTACCAAACATCGGCAAATCAAGATAATTTGATACATCTGCTAAGGCGGCCATCATTAGATCAAATTCAGGTGAACCATAGGCAAAGATAGTGGTGTTCATATCCATAATGGTGAAGACACCACCCATGATAAATGGATTGCCTTCATTAGTCTGCTGATTTAAAACAAGGCCACTTAAACTCTCGGCCAAACCGTTTGTCATTGCACCAGCAAGTGTTGCTGGAACAGTACCTCCTGCCATAATACAAGGAGTATAAACAACAGGCAGCTGTTTTTTTCCAGCTAAAATTAATTTCTGTGCTGCATCTTCAGCATGTTGTAAGGGAGATATGGGTTCAGCATAAAGTGTCATAAAGGGATGTCTTCTTAACTCTTCTTCCCCACCTGCTATTATTTCACACATCTCGATAATATCTGCATAACCTTCTACATCATTTGCTGTAATTACAATTGGTTTGGAAGTATTATTAACCATAGCCTGAAACTGATGTCTGTCATATACTAGTTGTGGTACATTCTGTACAATACCTAAAGACATTACAAAGTCCAGGTTTTCCAAAGCATCTATGACTTTTGCAGACATAGAAACAGTTTCTTTGCTGGCCGGAATCCTCTCCTGTGTACTTGGATCTATAAAAAAGGGCGTATCTGAACCGGTCCCAAAATATGCATTATTTCCGGTTAATTCCATAACCCTCTTACCAGTTCTGCTATTTGATAATGTTACTTTAGATGGTACTGTTCTCAGTGCTTTTTCCACAAGACGGGCCGGTATTCTAACTCTATTACCATCTACATAACAACCCGCTTTTTTCATGGTTTCTATAGCTTCATCATCATAATATACTACACCTGTTCTTTCCAATACTTCTTTAGCAGCTCCAAGAATTCTTTTAATTTGATCTTCCGATAAAACCTCTAAATTCTGTGATTCAGTAACTTTATAATTACCTCTCATCTATTTTCACCATCCTTTCTTTACTATTCATTTATCAGATTAAATGCTAAATCCTTGGCTGAAGCCGCATCGGGTGCCCAGCCATCTGCTCCAATTTCATCTGCAAATTCTTTTGTTACCGGGGCTCCACCTATCATGATCTTAACTGAATCTCTTAGTCCTTCTTCTTCTAAGACTTCAATTGTATCCCTCATTGAAAGCATAGTAGTTGTAAGTAAGGCACTCATACCCAGGACATCTGGTTTAGTTTCTTTGACTTTTTCGGCGAATTCAGCCGGGGAAATATCTGTCCCCATATTAATAATCTCAAATCCACCACTTTCCATCATCATCCCAACCAAATTTTTACCTATATCATGTAAGTCTCCTGAGACTGTGCCTAAAAGAACCGTGCCTTCAGAGGTTGCCTCACCTTCTACAAGCAGTGGTTTTACAATCTTCATTCCACCTTTCATTGCTTTAGCAGACATCAGTACCTCCGGTACAAACATATCACCTGCTTTAAATCTTTTCCCTACTACATTCATGCCATTTATCAAGCCATTGTTGATGATATCATTTGGTTCAATTCCTTCATCAACAGCTTTTTGAGTCATCTCTGTAACAACATCCTGATTACCTTTGATTACGGCATCAGCCATTTTTTCAAAATCTGCCACTAATATATACCTCCCTTAACTATTTTTACTACTTATTTTTTTTCGATTTATCTTTATTTGCTTCTCTTTTTTCTGCTTTTTCAATAATCTCTTCTATTTTAGCCTTTACATCATCTGGTAGATGTTTTACTTCATGGGTATCAACTATTTTGTGTACTTTTTCTTTTATACGTTCTCCCATTGAAGTGCCACCGGCTTTTGTCTTCCAGCCATCATATCTCATTCTATTTATTAGATCGGGGAACCAGGTTTCCTCTTTAAAGTGTTTTAAAGTATGTTCCTCACCGAGGAAATGACCGCCTGGACCGACATTATCTATTACATCTACGGCCAAATGTTCATCATTTACTTCAATACCTCTCATGATCCTTCTGACCATACCTATAATTTCATCTCCCATCACAAGCTGATCTAGTGAGCCAACCTGTCCAGAAGCTGTATAGCCAACATCATGAACCATATTAGCTCCAGCCAAAGCTGCTGTCAATATACTCATAGCTGATTCAGCTGCGGCCTGTCCATCCATGGTGTGAGAATCAGTACATCCACCTGTCCCAAATATAGGAACACCCATATAATGAGCTACTTCAGCCACACCGGCCTGCAGTAGATGAAATTCGGGACTACCATAACTAAATATGGTTGTTTTCATATCCATAATACCATATACTCCACCCATAATAATTGGGGTCCCTTTTCTAACTAATTGTGAGACAACTATACCTGCTATACTTTCAGATATACCCTGTACTATTGTGCCTGCCATTGTAGCTGGAGTTGTTGCCCCAGACATTACACAGGGAGTATATACTATAGGTATTTTATTTTTAGCAGCAAAAACTACCTTAGCAATTGCTTCTCTAGAGTGCAGTAAAGGTGAAGTTGGCTCAGAGTATAAAAACATAAATGGTTTTTTCTGTAATTCCTCTAAGCTGCCTCTAACAGCAGCAGCAATATCTATAATATCTTGATATTGTTCGATATCGAAACCCCAGTGAACAACTGGTTTGGTAGTATTTTCAACCATTGTTTTAAAGGCATAAACATCTGCTATATTATCAGTAACACCAGTTGGTGTGCCTAAATCCATTGCAAAATCAATATTGGGCAGGTAATCTACAACTTTAGCAACCCTTTCTGTATCTTCTAAGATTGGTCTTCTTCTCTCACCAGTGTCTGGATCCTTGTGGTATGTATTGGTCGGTCCAGGCCCATAATAGGTGTTGTTTGTATTGATATTCAACTTGCGGTTTCCGTCCCTATCATATAAAAGGATCTTAGAAGGAGCACTGTCTACTGCCCATTCACTTAAACTAATAGGTATCTTAACAACTTTATCTTCTATCCAACAACCTGCTTCTTCTAAATATTTTCTTGATTCATCATCAAATATTTTAACACCCGTTCTTTCTAAAACTTCCAGGGCTGCATAAAATATTTGTTCTCTTTCATCATCTGATAACGATCTAAAATTAACTGATTTATTTACATTATATCTCGAGCGTACATATCTACTCATATTTTCACCATCCTTTCATTACTTTTCTTTTATTAGATCCATAGCTAAGTCTTTAGCTGAGGCGGCATCTGGTGCCCAGCCGTCGGCTCCAATTTCATCTGCAAATTCTTTTGTGACTGGTGCTCCACCGACCATAATTTTAACTGAATCTCTTAGGCCCTCTTCTTCTAATACTTCAATTGTATCTCTCATTGAAAGCATTGTAGTTGTAAGTAGGGCACTCATACCCAATACATCAGGTTTGTGTTCTTTAACTTTTTCTGCGAATTCAGCCGGTGAAATATCTGTTCCTAAATTAACTATTTCAAAGCCTCCACTTTCCATCATCATGCCAACCAGATTTTTACCTATATCATGTAAATCACCCGAAACTGTTCCAAGAAGCACTTTACCTTCAGAGGTAACTTCACCCTCTACAAGTAGTGGCCTTACAATATTCATTCCACCTTTCATTGCTTTAGCTGACATTAGTACTTCTGGTACAAACATATCCCCCGCTTTAAATCTCTTTCCAACAACATTCATCCCATTAATCAAACCATTATTGATAATATCATTCGGCTCTACACCTTCATCAACTGCTTTTTGAGTTAGGTCAACAACAACTTCCTGATTGCCCTTTATTACTGCATCAGCCATTTTTTCAAAGTCTGCCAATATTATTCACTCCTTTTTATCTTATTGTTTTTATTAAACCTGTGTAATTTTTACACATTTTTGTAAATATAATCATGATTAGACATTGCTCAAAAAAAATTTGCGGGGTTAGCTGGAATGCTCTCGGCATCCCAGCCTATTTCCCCATTATTTTAATTATGCACTATCCTCAGCATATTTACCAATTCCTTTTTCTTTCTTTTTCCTCTCGGCAAATAGATCCTTTAATAGGGCATAAATCATAAAGAACATAACGATCATAAACGGCCAACCTGATACAACTGAAGCGGTCTGTAATGCGGATAGACCGCCTGTAAAGATTAATATTGCAGCAATTGCACCCTCGCTAACACCCCAGAGAACTCTTAAGTTACGAGGTGGGTTTGGATCACCATGTGATGTCAGCATACCATTAACATATGTAGCTGAGTCAGATGATGTTATAAAGAATATCGTAACAGAGAGTGTTCCTAATAAAATCAGGAACTTAGCCAGAGGTAAAGTGGCTAACGCGGCATAGAAACCAGCTGCCTCACTCTGATTAACAGCATCAATTAAACTTTGTCCCCCTTCACCTAAAGCAATATGAAGTCCGGTTCCTCCAAAGACTGCAAACCAGACCAAACTAACAAGTACGGGTACAAAGAGGGCTCCTAATACAAACTGCCTGATTGTCCTACCCCTGGAAACACGCGCAATAAATGTGCCTACAAAAGGTGCCCAGGCAATCCACCATGCCCAGTAAAAGAATGTCCAGGCCGGCAGCCATGGGTTATCCATGATCGCATCTGACATAAACGACATCTCCACAATATGTTGTAAATACTGACCCATTGAGTTAGTAAATAATCTGAAAATAAATAATGTTGGACCTAATATTACGACAAGTATCATTAATACAGACATAATCCATACATTGATCTTACTCAACCATTTAATTCCTCTATCTATACCACTCATAGTTGATATAACAGCGCCTCCTGTTACCACAACTATTATTATTATCTGAACTGTTGACGATGCACCTGCAACTATATTTAGATGTGATAGACCTGATGCTATTGACATGGCGCCAAGACCTAATGATGTAGCTAAACCAAATAAAGTAGCATATACACCTACAATATTAACAACTCTACCCCATCCTCTATCTAGGTTTTCTTCACCAATTAATGGTTCAAGAGTTGAACTTAGTAACATAGGTAATCCCTTATGGTAAGAGAAATATGCCAGAGATCCACCCACAATTATATAAATCGACCAGGGATGTATACCCCAGTGGAAGAAGGACAGTCGCATTGCATTAATGGCAGCCTGACTGGTTTCTGCTGTTGCATTTGCACCAGCACCTGTGGCAGGCCAGATATAATGCCAGATCGGTTCTGAAACACTCCAAAACACAAGTCCAATTCCCATTCCAGCACTAAACAGCATTGAAAACCATTCAAATACTGTATACTTGGGTTCTTCATCTGGTTCACCTAATTTAACATCACCTATCTTACTAACCATCATAAACATTGCAACACCGACAAATAGGGTTGCACCTAACATAAATGTCCAACCCAATGTCTGTGTAACAAATGCAAAGGAAGTATTGGCAACAGATCTTAAACTTTCTATACCAAATATCCCCCATAATACAAACAATATGGTCAAGACAAAGGAAATCCAAAATGTCTTATTTTCTGACCAGGATTTATGCACTAATAATCACTCCTTATGATTTAACCCACTACTCAATAATATCTTTCCTTAATAAACACAATAATAAAGTATTAAATTTAATCCTTCCACCCCATAAAATAAAGCATTATTTGCTTTTTTAATCACCTCCCAAAATTATTTATTTATGATAAAGTAATGTTAGAAAAAATACACTTTTCTAAATATTATGATTATTATAATATTGTACAAAAATTATTTTATCTAAATTATATTCAGCTAATTTGGAATTAAAATCTTGGATTCAACCAAGTCTGTAATATAATTCATAAAAACCTCAGTGGCTTTATCATGTGAATAATTAAATCTGTTTTTAACCATAAGTGATAGCATTCCGTGATACATTAATCTGATTCTTTCATCAACCTTATAGGCAGTTTCTGTTGAGAAATAGCCCTCTTCTATACACGGTTTTATATGTACGGAACATCTTTTAGAAAGCTTTGATTCTAAAAGCATTGGTATGTATTTTTTTGGTATATTTTCCAGCTCGTCGGGAAAAAGCTGATAATACTTTTTAAATAGATTTTCAGAATTATCACCAATATTTTCAGTAAATATAGCATAATATATTTTGGGATTTTCGAAGGAATGCTTTACAAAACATCTCCAAATAAGGAGAAACTGTTCTAAGGTATCATCACTTTTATTTAAATAAAAAGGAATCGCATTAACATAATCATCTAAAAAACTAATTGCACCAAAAAATTTCAATTGATTTAAATTTTCAAAGTAATTATAAATAGTTGCACTATTATAGCCGGCCATTTTTGCTATCTTGCGAATAGTGACTTTTTCAATGCCTTCTTCATTAATTACAGTCCTGACCGACTGAATAAAAGCCTTTAAGATTCTCTTTTTTTTAATATCATTTGCTTCAAATTGTATCATATGAACACACATCCATTATTATAAATCATTTTGTTAAGTTTTGACAAAATTTTTTTCTATAGTTTATTTAAAAATTGATTATGGTTTAAATAATAATCACGTTTATATATTAACCATGTTTTTCTAATTCTTGATAGTTTTTTAAATTCCTTCTTTTTTGTTTAAGTTATTATTATCACAAAGTTTACAGCTACTTGAATTCTTTCCTTCTTTATTATATTATAAGTTTGTTCAAAACATATTTTTTGTTTTTCACCTTAAATTTATATTAAAATTAATATTATTATTGCCAATCTTAAAATATTTTTACATATATTCCTTTGAAATAATGTTTTTAAATAATTATGAAATTTTGTGAAATATTGAATTGCTAATATTTGAGTTCTGTTATTAATACAGTCTTGAAAAAGTCTTTATATTAAATTCTTATTTACTTTTTTTAATCAACAACTCTTCTCTTTTTATATATTGAAGATAAGATCAATATTTCCTGCATCAATCAATAATATAATTATAGATCTAATCCTGAATAATTTAATGTCCTCTTTTCTCTTATTTATCTGATATTTATATAATATTTCAAATTTATGTAAAATTTTTTAAACAATCTCTACTATGAATGTTTTTCTTCGCTTATAAAGTTGCATACATTTTAAATTTAACAAAAGTTATTAGACATATTTGATTTTAAATTACAAAGGAGGCAAAGAAAATGAAAGAAGTTTATCTTGATAATGCTGCTACCACAAAGTATAAACCCCAAACTGTACTTGAAGATATGAGTAGTTTTATGAAAGAGTTAAACTGTAGTCCAGGTCGGGGTGGATATGAATGTGCTATCCAGTCCGGTCGTGAAATTATGAAGACAAGATTTCTCATAAGTGACTTCTTCAATGCTGGGGAACCTGAAAATGTCATTTTTACAAAAAATATCACTGAATCTTTAAACTTTTTAATCAAAGGATTACTTAAAAAGGGTGACCATGTAGTTACTACAAGTCTTGAACACAATGCTGTTTACCGTCCTTTAGAGCAGTTGAAAGAAAAAAATATGATCGAAGTAAGCTATGTTAGATCTAATAAAGAAGGCCTTTTAGATACCAATTTGATCAAAAAAGCAATTAAGGACAATACAAAGATTATTATCTTAAACCACGCTTCTAATGTTACCGGAACTTTATTAAATGCAAAAGAAGTTGGCAAAATTGCTAAGGAGCACGGGCTTTTCTTTGCCCTGGATACAGCACAAACAGCCGGTATCATTGATATTGACTTCAATAATTTAAATCTAGACTTTTTAGGCTTTACAGGACATAAGAGCCTATTAGGTCCAATGGGTATCGGTGGAATGATATTGAGTGACCGTCTCTCAGATCAGATGGATTCTTTAATAACCGGTGGAACCGGCAGTCTTTCTGAAAGTGTAAAACAACCTGAGTTTTTACCAGATAAATTTGAAAGTGGTACTTTAAATACATTAGGCATAATAGGATTAAAGGCTGGGATTCAACACATCAATCAAATCGGTATTTCAGCAATTTATAAACATGAGTTAAAGCTCTTGAAATTATTTTTAAAAGGTTTAAAAAATATTAAAAAAGTAAAGGTCTATGGTTCGCAAAATCTGCAAAAAAAAGTGCCAACAGTTCCTTTGACAGTAAAGGGATATGATTTGAGTGAATTGGGTTATAAGTTGGCTCAAGAATATAATATTATGGTGAGGTCTGGGCTGCACTGTGCCCCCCAAGCTCATCAGACTATCGGTACATTTCCGGATGGTACCCTCAGATTTTCTATAGGTTGGCATAACACAAAAGAAGATATAGAATACGTCTTAGAGAAAATGTCTGAACTTTAAAATATACTTTAAAACAGGGTGTTTATAATATGATAAGAAAATTAACAATAAAAGAGAAATCATCTATTATTATAAAGAGCCTTATGCAGAGATATAAAAACCATGATATTTCTGCCTATGCTGCCCTGATGGCCTTTTTTTTAACATTATCTCTTTTCCCATTCTTAATTGTATTATTTTCAGTACTCGGACGTTTTTCCCTTAATACAAATTTAATTATCAATGCCCTAGAGCTCTTTTTCCCACCCGAAACACACATTTTAGTTGTGGAATTTATCCAAAAAAATATAATTTTGCAAGACTCGAGTTTAATATCTGTGTCTATATTTGGTGCCCTCTGGGCATCTTCAAGGGGAATCAGAGCTTTGATGCTCTCTTTGAATATGGCCTATGAGGTAAGAGAAACCAGAAACTACCTTTTTGTGAAATTAATTGATATCTTTTATACCATCCTAATAATTATCGGTATTGTAATATTACTATTCATACCAATGATCGGCAGGGAGTTTTTATATTTTATTGCTCAGTATGTTACAATTAGTCCAGCCTTGATTGAGCTCATTGCTCTAATCAGGATAATTGCCCTCCCCTTCAGTATTTTATTGATTATTATATCCATTTATATGTTCATGCCCAATCAAAAACAACCTTTTATCAAGGTAATTCCCGGCACAGTATTTACAGTCATATTTTTAATAGCTCTTTCCTATTTGTTTTCGATATTTACAAACTATATAGCTAACTTTTCTTTAATTTATGGATCACTTTATACCATAATAATTTTGATGATCTGGTTTTATATTACTAGTATCATATTAATTTTGGGAGGAGAGCTTAATTCGGTCTTTGAAAAAATGCCTGAATAAAGAGATATTTGAGCTGTTTTATTTAATCATTCATTGCTATCTTACAAAAAAAGGTTACTTTTAAAGTTAGTAAATCATTTGACATGGAGCAGGACTGATGTTAAGATTAATAACTGTTGATAATTATAAAATAAGAGGTGAATTAAATTAATGTCAGTTATTAAGAAAGCGAAAGAATTAGGAGAAGAACTCGTAAACTCACAGGAATATGCTGAACTTAAAAGAAAAGAAAGTGCTTTATATGACGATGAAGATGCTACATCACTTTTAAAAGAATATGAAAATATAAACAAACAGGTACAGATGGCCCGTAATAATGGCAAAGAAATTAATGAAAAACATCAGAAAAAATTACAGAGCCTACAATTAAAAATGGAACAAAATCCTTCCATTAATACTTATATTGAAAGTCAAAAGGAATTTAACGAAGTGATGAATTCCATAAACAAGATTATTAATGGATATATCTCCGGCCAGGCTGAAGAGAAAAATGAACCCGAACAGAGTTCCAGTAATATTATAACTTAATTAGTTAAAACATCT